>JAUWNG010000131.1 GCA_030612765.1 Planctomycetota bacterium | reverse complement strand
AAGCCGAAACCCGTTCCTGTATATTGATCTCTGACCTCTGACCTCTGACCTCTGACCTCTGATCTCTGACCTCTGACCTCTGACCTCTGATCTCTGAAATCAAAACTTCCGCGCGATCTCCTCGATCTTATACACTTCCAGGACGTCGCCTTCCTTGATGTCGTTGAATCCGACCAGTTTGATGCCGCACTCGAAACCTTCGCGGATTTCGCGGGAGTCGTCTTTCTCGCGTTTCAGCGATTCGATGGGGTAGTCGCCGATCACTCGGCTCTCGCGGATCAACCGCGCGCGGGCATCGCGTTGGATGGTCCCGGCCAACACGCGGCAACCGGCCACCGTTCCCACGCGGCTGATGTGGAACGTCTGCTGCACCAGCGCGCGGCCGAGGTCGCGTTCTTGTTTTTCCGGCTTGAGCATTCCCTCCAAGGCCGCCTTCAAGTCGTCGGTCACTTGGTAGATGATGTCGTAGCGGCGGATTTGCACGCCCAACTTCTCGGCCAGACTGCGGGCGCCCTCGTCGGGAACCACCGAGAAACCGATAATCACCGCGTCCGAGGCGTGGGCCAGATGCACGTCGGCCTCGCTGATCCCTCCCACGGTGGCCTGCAATATCTTGATCTGGACCTCCGGATGCTCGAGCTTGGACAGCTCCTTGCGGATGGCCTCTATCGAGCCGCGTACGTCGGTGCGAAGGATGATGTTGAGCGTTTGCACCTGGTCTTCTTGCCCAAGCCGTTCAAACAGGTTTTCCAAGGTGACGTGTGGCACGACGTTGCTGAGTTCGCGTTGGCGTGCGTCGGCCGCCCGCTGCCCAGCAAGTTGCCGCGCCTGGGTGATGTCGTCCAACACGTAGAAGCGGTCGCCGGCGCCGGGGGGGCAGTCCAATCCCGTCACGTTGACCGGCGTGGAAGGGCCGGCCTCCTTGTGCTTTTGCCGCGGATCGAGCGTGTCGTACATGGCCTTTACCCTGCCGACCGCGGCGCCGCAAACCACCACGTCGCCCAAGCGCAAAGTGCCTTTGCGGACCAACATTTTGGCCACTACCCCGCGCCCTTCGTGCAATTCCGCCTCCAAGCAAGTTCCGCAGGCGGGGCGGTCCGGGGCGGCCTTGTACTCGTGCAACTCGGCAATGGTCAACAATGTTTCCATCAACTTGTCGATCCCTTCGCCGGTCGTCGCGCTGGTCTGGATCACTTCCGTCTCGCCCCCCCATTCGCTCGGCAGCAACTCGTTGGCGGCCAATTGTTCGTAGGTCCGTTGGGGGTTGGCGCCCGGCAGATCGATCTTGTTCAGCGCCACGACAATAGGGACATCGGCCGCCTTGGCGTGGCTGATCGCCTCTTCGGTCTGCGGCATGACTCCGTCGTCGGCCGCGACCACCAGAACGGCGATGTCGGTGACGTTTGCCCCTCGGGCGCGCATCTCGGTGAAGGCCTCGTGCCCCGGCGTGTCGACGAAGGCCACCATCCGGCCGTCCTTCTCCACGCGATAGGCGCGGATGTGTTGCGTAATGCCTCCCTTTTCGTGGGCGACCACGTTGATGCCGATGATCCGGTCCAACAGCGAGGTCTTACCATGATCCACGTGGCCGAGGAAAGTGACGATAGGCGGCCGCGGCAGGAGTGTTTCCGGGTCGTCTTCACCTTCCAGTGATTGAATGACCTTCTGTTCGAGGTCCACGTGGTGTTGGAACTTGACCTGCGCGCCCAACTCGGCCGCCAACAACTCGGCCATTTCCACGTCGAGCGTGGCGGCGATGTTGCTCATCGTTCCCAACTCCAGCAATTTTGCCAGGATGTCGCGGGCCGCCACGCCGATGGCCTCGGAGAAACTCCGCACCGTGCAGGGCAACATCAGGGTAACGCTTTCCCGCCGCGGCGCCGCGGTGTTGGCCCCTGTCCGCCGGATACGGGTACGTCTCCGCAAGGCCGGCGGGGATGATTCTTCATCGCCGCCCCTCCCCCGGCGTCGGGCGGTGGCCGCCTTCTTGCGCTTCAACTGTCGTTGCTCGCGGCCGCCGAGGGCAACCGATCCGTCTTTTTCCTTCCCCGGCGCCGCGGATCGACCGCCGCGGCGCGGCCGCTCTCGCCCCGAGGTGGATGGCTCGCCCTTCGCCGAAGACGTTCTTTGCGGCGATTCCTTGCGTGGCGAGGTCTTGGCGGATTCGGCCGCCATTCGCTTCTCCTCGTGCTTGCGCAGGTGCTCGGAGAGAGGTTTTGTGCCGGCCTTGCCGGCGCGGATGGCATCCAACGGGAGCTTGATGTCGGGCTTCTGCGGGGCGGGTTGCGACTTCTTCGGCCGGCGCGGCAGCTTCGACGCCGCCGGCATCGGCGCCAGCTTGATCGCAGGCGCCTTGTTTTCCTTCTCGGCGGGGGCGGTTGAAGAGGGCGCTTCACCCGGCGTCTTCTTGGTCGCGGAAGGCTTTGACGGCCGCGACGGCAATACGAGAACCTTGCCGGTGGCCGTGCCCGCCGGAGCGATATAATCCTCGCGCCGGAAGACGGCCGGCGCGGAAGCGGCTTTAGGTCCCTTCGATGCCTTGGCGGGACCACCGGACTTGGCCGCCTTGCCGCCGCTGATGAAGGCCGTGACCTTCTCCACCTCCTGGTCGGTCAGACTGGCCAGCGCGGACCCCTTCCCCGTGACACCCGATTTGGTGCAGATGTCGACCAGCACTTTGCTGTCGAGCTTCAGTTGTTTCGCTAAGGCGTAAATGCGGATGGGCACGGGGCCGGTTCCTGGGGTAAGTGGCGTGCAACGCTGTTCGATCGGGATATCGGACTTTTTCTCCGTTAAAGGATGGCGTCATCAGACGTCTCCGCGTGGCGCTGCCGGGACGGTTCGGGAACGGTTTGGACGACTTCTTCGCCGGCCGCTTCAGTAGTTGCTTGTTCGATGGTCTCCGCCGGTTCGCCGTTGGCGTGACGGGCCGATTGATCGGCCACCGCCACTGTTTCCTCTGCCGCCTCGGTGTCCGCTGCCGTCTCTGTCTTCTCCGCCGTCTCTGGCTTCTCCGCCGTCTCTGTCTTCTCCGCCGGCTCTGTCTCCTCTGCCGTCTCTGTCTTCTCTGCCGTCTCTGTCTTCTCTGCCGTCTCAGTCCCCTCCGCCGCCTCGGTTTCCTTGACCGCTTCGGCCTCCGCGGTTTCTTTCGCCGCTTTGGACTTATCTATCCGTTCCTGTTCGCGCTGTTTTCGGCGTTGCTCGATAGCGGCTTTTTCGGCCTCGGCGGCCTTGACGCCGGCCTGTGTTACGATATGGTCCACCTGCTCGGCGGTCAGTCCGCCCATTTCCATCAGGGCGTCCGGCTCGATCACCTCGAGGTCGTCGTAGGAAAGGAAGCCCTCGCCCACCAATCGCTCGGCCAGCTCCGACTCCACGCCATCGATGGACGAATATCCCAACATGGCCTGTTCAATTTGCTCGTCCAGTTCTTCGCGGGTCATGATTTCAATGTCCCAGATGCAGAGCTTACTGGCCAGCCGGACGTTTTGGCCCCGCCGACCGATGGCCAGCGAGAGCTGGTCTTCCTGGACCAAGACGATCGCGCGGCCAAGCATCTGACAGAGGATCACCTCCTCGACCTCGGCGGGCTGCAAGGCGTTGGGTATCAACGCTTGCATGTCGTCGCTGTATCTGACGATGTCGATCCGCTCGCCGGCCAACTCGTCGACGATGTTCTTGATACGGTTGCCGCGCACTCCGACGCAGGCCCCCACGCAGTCCACCCGTTGGTCGATGCTGCTGACGGCGACTTTGGTGCGATAGCCTGGTTCGCGGGAAATGGCGCGGATTTCAATCACCCCTTCGGCGATTTCGGGTATCTCTTGCTCGAAGAGCCGCTGCACCAACTGCGGCTTGGTTCGGCTGAGGATGATTTTTACGCGGCTACCCGCCTTCTTGACCTCGTAAACCGTGGCTCGGACACGCTCGTTTGGATGATGCGATTCGCCGGGTATTTGCTCGCCTTTCGGCAGGATTGCCTCGACGTTCGAGAGGGTTACGGTGGCCGCTCCCCCTTCGTATCGCTGAATTACACCCGTGACCAACTGTCCCTTCAGTTCGTCGTACTCGTGGTACAAGGCATCCCGCTCCGCCTCGCGGATTTTCTGGATCATCACCTGTTTGGCGGTTTGCGCGCCGATCCGCTCGGCTATCTCGGCGGTGTCCATTGACGCTCCGTTGTGGCTGCCCCGGATAGCACCGCTGTCGCGGTCTATCGCGAACGTGATCTCCTCCTCTTCCCCGTAGTGTTTTTTCGCCGCCGAAACCAGAGCCGCCTCGATTCCCTCGAAGACAATCTCCTTGTCGATACTCTTATCGCGGTGGATCGCGTCAACGATGCGAAGCAGTTCGTTGGGGTCCATTCGATTTCCTGGTTAGAGAATATCTTCCACGCCCCGCTCGGCAGACGGCGAATCGGCCGAGACGCTACAAAATCTTACGACACCACAAGTTGGTGTTTTCGACAATCCAGTAAGCATATCCGTCGGCTTGTGGGGTGTCAAGGCGGTCGAATCTTCCGGCGACCTTATTCCAAGCGGGGAAACACTTTGCGATCCCATCGAGCAACTTCAGGAACCGCAAATGTCACACTACAGGACCATGTAGCCCCGCCCATGCGAAGAGGGTATTTTGCCCCGGGTGAATACACCCAGGTCCGCAGCAGCCCGTTGAAAAAGGGTGCCACTGCTGGCTTGTCCAGCAGTGCGGGGAGAAACACCCGGGAAAACACTGCTGGACAAGCCAGCAGTGGCACCCGAACTCTCGGAAACCGACTTTTTCAACGGGCCCGTAGCGGGCGGTCTTGACTACCGCACGCGGCAGCGGAAGCGGAGAATGCCGCCTTGGCCCGGTTCGAGCGGTCGGGCCAGTTCGCAGCGGACCATCACCGAATCGCCCTCGTTCGGCTGGGTCGAGAACTTCGCCTCGACGCTGCACTGGGCGCTGTCCGCCACGTACTCGAGCCGCGTATTGAGGCTGTCGATGATCGTGACGTTGCCGAGCGGTTGGTTGCCGATATTGTCGAACCGGAGCGTGAAGAAGACTTCGTCGCCCGGCTGGGCGAACGGCGTCGAGGCCACCTTTACCAGCCGCAGCTTCGGCTTGCCCGGCGGCGAGGAAACCGTGTAGAGCGAGAGTACCTTGTCATACTTGACCTCGGCCATCGCGCCGGTGTGGTCGAGAATGACCTGGACGGCCTGAATATGCGACCAGGCGATTGCCGCCTCCGAAGAGCGGGCGAGGAAGGGCATTTCGGCCCCCTCGAACACACCCATGCGGACCACCGACAGGTTCTCGAACGGCTTGAAGGCGTCTTGGAACGCCCGCGGATGGATCACACTCGATATCACGCCGTCGCCCGTTCTGGTGCGCAGAGCCACGGCCGGCCGGGCGGTTGCCTCGCCCGCCGCCTGGACATTTTGCTCCGCGTCGGCCACCAGTTGCAAGGTGGTCGGCGATTCGAGATGTTCGGGCAGGTGGACGCCGCCGATGTGCTGACGCTCTTCGTGGGCCACAAGGCCGACCACCTGACGGACGGCGCCGAAGCGCGGGGCATAGAGGTATACCTTGTTGCTCGGCTCGACCAGCGTGCGACCGTCAAGCGTGTCGTAGTGCGCCACGGTGTCTTCCATTTCCAAGCCGCCCAACTCGCCTCGGCCGCTCACGCCGGCGGGCACTCCCACGTCGCCGCCATCGCGTATATACTCGTCGGCGGGCCAGGGCCGGCTCAGGCCCGGCGGCGCCCAGGGGCCTTGCGGCTGATACGGCAGCGGCACGCCCCGTTCCATCCCCGGCGTAGGACAGGTTGACAACCTGTCCCACCTGCCCGGTGTAGGACAGGTTGATAACCTGTCCCATCCTTCCCCGGCGGCAGGTACGCCCGTGTATGCTTCTCTCGGCAAGGTATCGCCACGGCTGGCTTGTCCAACCGTGCTTCCAGCACTGCTGGACAAGCCGGCAGTGGCGCCCAACTTGCCCGGACTGCGACACGAGCAGAGAATCAGTGCGCAGAGCACGACCAGGGCCATCCGCCACGGACCGGGCCAAAGTGGAGCGTTCGGCTGATGGTAAACGGAGTGTTTCATGGCCTCCGCTCCACTGGGTTTTGAGAACTGGTCGGTGAACCGACCATCCCTTGCCTCTCGCCCCTCGGCATCGCGGGGGGTGGCGGCAGGAGGTTCACTTTGGGGGTCGCCGGAAAGGCGACGAACGGCGGCGAGCCGAAGAAGAAAAAGGCGTCGAGTCCCTGATCCGGCAGTCTCGCGCCCATTCGCAGAATCGCCACCGGACGCCCCAGGCCGTCGGCCACCGCCAACGGGTCCTGGCCCGGCGCGGCCTCGAACCAGTTCTGTCCCGGCGAATTGTCCGGCGCCGGCAATGCATGGCGCGGGTCTTCGAGGTAAATCACCCGCGTGACAAACTTGCCCTGGATGGCCAGCTTCAGGTCCTCTTCGGTCAGTTCGACGGGTATGGCGAAGCGTAGTTGTTGGCCGGCCGGCGCGTAGATTCGGTCTATGATCTCGATCGTGGGAAAGACTTCCAACCCCTCGGCCAACCGGATGTTCGTCACTCGCAACCGATAGACCGCTCCGATCAACATTCCGGCCTTTCTCGGGGCCGGCATGGCCTGATCGAATTGGTTGTCTACCGCCAGCGAGATCAAGACCCCCGTCGGGGCCTTGATCTCCACCGGCTGATAGAACCCGGGCAATGGTCCTCCCCGCTGGAGTCGCTGGCCGCCAATCGCTCCCGGTGGCATCACGCCGTGATGCAGGTAATGCACGTTTGGTTGTTGGGCCGGCAGCGTTGCCGCCAAGCTCAACAACCAGACCGCCAGCACCGCCGTCTTGCCGACAAAAAATCGACGGCAGTGTGCCTGCATTGCCAGAAAGCGGATCGATCGGACCATTGTCGCGAGTTGGTTCAAATGTCGTTGAAATGAAGTGATTGATTGAGCGTCGGATGAGCGACATCACACAAAAACGCCCCGCGACTGCGGTCGCGGGGACTAGAAACTCCGCCATTTCATCCCCGCGACCGCAGGCGCGGGGCGTTTTGCCGATATGTTTTCGCCGCGCGCCGTTATTCCTCGACGGGTCACTCTCCTCCGTAGTTATACTGATCCGGGCAGTCCGGATTTACCCGCTCGCGGCGGTCGGAAAATGGTTGCTTGAAATATCCAACGCCCTTGCGGGTGCGTTCGACGATCCGTGCGTGGCTGGCCGGCTTCGGATAGCTGAACCCCGGCTTCTGTTTCACGTCGATCCGAATCTTTTCGGTCGGCCCCGGCAGCCGAACCCGCGTATGGTTCTTCATGACGTGCTTTTGCAAACCGGCGGGGATTCCAAGCGGCACGTGGGGCGGACCGGGTAGACCGATCGGAGTGCCGCACATCGGCATGCCGTATTGAGGACTGGTCACGCCGGAGATATAACCGTTCGGCATCGTCGTGGGCGCGCCAACCCGCATCCCCATCGGCATCGGCGCCGTGGGCATGTCTCGGTATCCGCCTTCGTATCCATTCGGGTACTGATACGAGGCCGTGGACACGCCGCCTTCATGCATCATGTCGGTGGGCACCTGGAGGTCCTTGTTGCCCAACCGGACGATAGCCATGATCGCTCCGCGCCGGTCGGCCTCGACGATCGGATCCACACCCGGATCAAGACGCGTGCTGACCAGCGTTTCCACGCCGGCCAAGGCCAACTCTTGATACTCCGGATCGGGTAGATAGATCACCTTGGTCACGAAGTTGCCGCTGAGAACCTGGTCGAAATCCTCCGGCGTGTATTGCACCGGAATGGCGTTGTGCGCCAGGAACGCCTCGGTCCGCGGCATGGCCGGACCAATTTCCATCGTGGGATACAACTCGACACCCGGCCGGCCCGGGATGTTCGTCAGTTTCAGCCGGTAGATTGCGGCCTGCGGGAAGTTGTAGCGGCCCGGGCAGATCATCGGTTCCGAGTCGAACATACCCGGTCCCATGACGTCCCAAGACACCACCATTCCCTCGGGGCCGACGAAGGCGACCTGCGAAGTCATGCCCGGCGAGGGCATTCCGGGCCGATGCATCATCACACCCGGCCCCGGACCATCAACGCCCGGACCAGGACGCATAAGCATGTTGGCTGGTGGCAGGTTATTCTTGTTCAGCGGTGTTCGGCATCCCGCGATCACCACACACGCAACCAACAACAACATAAACGAAGACCTCATGGTGTCCCCCCTACTTAAGGCAGCCGAGGCCGCAACCAAAGGGTTCAGACGTCCAGGGGTCGGAACTTGAAAACCATGTCGCTTCAAGTACATATTCCCTACTCCTGGTATCCAAACCCATAACTTTTGTTGTAATTTGGCATCCGACGCGAAATATATTCGCGCAAGACACCTGCCTGAAGTCTAATGGTCGGCGCGATATAACGCGATTCTTTGGAAAATCCGGCAAAACTGGCAAAATACATCCCGAGCAACCCAGCCGGCGTATTTTGTGCAGCCAATCTAGTGTGATTTTCTCCGTGTAATTTGATCGCCTCCCCATAAAGCCGCGACCGTTGGTCGCGCTACTTTTTTGT
Source organism: Planctomycetota bacterium (assembly GCA_030612765.1). Taxonomy (GTDB): domain Bacteria; phylum Planctomycetota; class Planctomycetia; order Pirellulales; family Thermoguttaceae; genus JAHIKV01. The sequence continues at coordinate 3,022 of JAUWNG010000131.1, read as the reverse complement.
TTCTGTTGCGGAAAGCTATTGGACCGGTTGCCATGGGTAAGCGAGGCTTACCCGTGAGTCGGAAAGCACGGAAACCCCACACGGGTAAGCTTCGCTTACCCATGGCACCCGCGACCACCGGTCGCGGCTTTATGGGGGTTCCCGGCCAATCCGGCCTTGACGGCTTCGGCGGCTGTCCGTATTCTTCGCCCCCTATTCGTGATGGGGCCATCAAGGCCCAGTTTGCGGCGTATCGTCTTCCTGCCGATCGAGATCATCTTCTCCAATTGATTGTGGCTATGCAGCATCGACATTCCCGAAGCGCGGGTTCTTTCTTGTTGACCGCTTTCCTGTTGGCGGCCGTCTGTTCCGGTCATGGATGTTCCCAACGCGCATATCGCGTCGCCAACCTGCCGCCGGAGTTCTACGCCCCGGCTACCCTGGACCTCGAGGCGATCAATCTCTCGGGGTTGGCCGATCAGTCGATCAGCGTCGAGGTCATTCAGCCGGGCGACGTGCTGGAGGTGACGATGGTCACCGATTACACGAAGCTCACGACGACCGCTACACCGGTCCGCGTGACTGACGACGGATGCATCGTCGTGCCGTTGGTGGGCCGGATGGGCGTGAGCGGACTGGAAATCGAGCAGGCCGAACTATTGATAAACTCCCTGAGCATTGCCCGCGGCATCTTCCGCAATCCGTGTATCACGGTGATGATGAAGCAGTGCCACACCAGCAAGATCACGGTGGTCGGGGCGGTGAACAATCCGGGAACGCACGTACTGCCCCGGGGATCGACTTCGTTGATGGCGGCGCTGCTGGCCGCCGGAGGGTTGAGCAAGGACGCCGGCACGGAAGTGGAAATCCGCCATACCGACTCGCGCAGTATAGCGAGGGCAATGTCGCAACCGCACAATCCGCTGGCCGGAGCCGACGGGGCCGCTTCGCCCGTCGCTTACGAGCAGGCGGCGGCGCCCGCGGTCACGAAGGTGGACCTTGCCGCGGCCACCACAGGCGCGATGAAGATCCCGGACCTCAGCGACGGCGACGTGGTCCACGTCTCGAAACGCACGTTGTCGCCGGTGCATGTAATCGGATTGGTGAAAGAACCGGGTCAGTTCCCCTATCCACCCGACCAGGAATTGCGCGTCCTGGACGCCTTGGCGTTGGCCGGCGGTTGTTCCAATCCCGTGGCTGAGAAGGTGTTGGTAATCCGACATTCGCCGAACTCGACCGAGCCGATCCGCATCGAAGTCAGCATTCAAGCCGCGAAGAACGGCCGAGACAATCTAGCCTTGGCCCCCGGCGACACCGTCTCGGTCGAACAGACCGCCATGACGGCCGCCGCCGACGTGATTAGAACATTTTTCCGCGTCAGCCTGGGAGGCTCGCTCTCGTGGTTCTAAGCACCAGACGAACAATCGAGGGGCTTCTGCTGCGGGTCGTCGACTGCGGCCTGGCGGGATCGATATTCGTCGTGCCGCTGTTGATGGGTGGGCGACACGCGCTGGGGCAACTCGTTTTGACGGTGTTTGCCGTGGCGGCGGCTTGGGCCTGGTGTCTACGTCAATGTCTACGCGACGACGACAACGCCTGGCGGCCGACCGCGGCGCTGCCGCTGTTGCTGCTCGGAGCGTTGCTGCTGATAGTGCAGACGGTCCCTTTGCCTCATGGGCTGCTGTCGAAACTGACGCCCCATGCCGCCGAAGTCCTGCCGTTGTGGACCGTCGCCGGCGACAATCCCGCCCGGCTTGGGAGTTGGCCCTACGTCTCTTTCACTCCGGCCGCAACGCTGGCGGCCTTGGTCATTTTTCTCGACTATGCTTTGTTGTTCTTAGTGGCCGTGCAGCGGATACGGCGCATCGAGGACGTGGAGCGGTTGCTGCGTTGGTGCGCGTTGACGGCCGTAATCATGGCCGCCTTGGGCGTGCTGCAATTATTGTGCGGCAACGGCAAGTTCCTCTGGTTCTACGAGCATCCCCTTTCGCTGGCTTCCGGGGTCGCCAAGGGAACTTTCACCAACCGCAACCATTTCGCCCAATTCCTGGCCTTGGGGATCGGCCCGTTGATCTGGTGGCTGCAAGACTCCATGCGCCGCTCGCACGGAACTGGAGCCAACAGCCTGTTGGAAAAGTGTGCCACTGCTGGCTTGTCCAGCAGTGCAGGGGAAAACTCCCGGAAAAACACTGCTGGGCAAGCCAGAAGTGGCACCCAAACTCCCGGAAACCAACTTTTTCAACGGACTGCCAAGAGGAGCCGATCGCCGGGAACCGGCATCAGCCGCGGTGAATTGACGACCTACATGCTGGGCTTGGCGCTGGGGCTTGTCCTGTTCGCCGGCCTGCTGTCGCTCTCGCGGGGCGGGATCGTGGCGATGTTCCTCGCCGCGACGATTACCGCAGCGGTCTGCTATCGCACGGCGTTCTTCGGCGGACGGTTGCTCGCCGTGCTGGCCGTCTCCGGCGCGTTGATCGGCGCCTCGCTGGGGATTTTCGGCTACGAGCGGGTCAGCAATCGCCTGGAAAGCCTTACCTCCGGCTCGCTGGAAAAAATCGACCAATCGGCCGGACGAAGAACAATCTGGGCCGCCACCGTCGGGGCCTCCGCCGACTTTTTGCCGCTGGGGACCGGGGCGGGGAGTTTCCGCAAAGTCTACCCGATGTACACCGATCTGGCGTTGGACAAGCGGCTCGAATTCACGCACGCGGAAAACAGTTATCTACAGGAGCTTTTGGAAACCGGCCTCTTCGGAGCGGCCCTTATGCTGGCCGGGATCGGACTTTGCGTTTTCTGGTGCGTCGGTGGGATATGGTCCTCCGCGTCCACGCGATACAAGGTATGCGCCGCGGCGATTGCCGGCAGTCTGGCCGCGTCGTTGGCCCACGCCCTGGTGGACTTCGTCTGGTACGTTCCCGCCTGCATGGCGATGGCGATCGTTCTGGCCGCCTGCGCGCAGCGGGTATGGCAACTCTCGAAGGGCAAAGGGCGAGGGGCGCGGGGCGAGGGGCGCAGGCTGGTCGGGTACCCGCCCATTCTCCCC
>JAUWNG010000150.1 GCA_030612765.1 Planctomycetota bacterium | reverse complement strand
TTTCGACCCACCGCCCCCCTTTCGTCGTTAGAAGCAACATCATAATAAGTTACACGTATTCTGCGGAGGGTGGCAGGTCCCTGAGCGCAGCGAAGGGACGTGCCACCCAATAATCATCAAGTTATTCCGACGCGACAACTTAGCCGGCGTGCTTGTACGCCACCGCACTCCCCCAAAGGCGGACGCGATCGTGAAAATGCGCTATAGCGATTTGATGGTGCTGACCCACAGCAAAGGTTTGCCGGCCTCGTCGCGGCGGACCTCGAACTTCAACCTCGCCTGAAACAACAGCTTCCGCAGCGCCAGGCTGTAGGTCGTCCGGCTCCGGGGGAGCGAGACAATGACCTTCCCGGGATCGATGCCGTGATGTTTTAGCGCGTTGTGGTCGATCAGCACCGGCGCGCCAAGGCGTTTGCCGATCGCCTTCAAGGCCGTGGCGGCCGATACGTTTTGCACGTTGACGTTGTGGAACTCGAACAAGGCGGGCAACACGTCGCGGGCGGAATCGTCGGCCTCTGCGCCGACCGGCCAACACTCGACGCCCGGCCGCGCCGCGGCCAATTTGTAGGTCAACTCACCGCCGGAGGTTCGCGGCGCGAAGCACAAGCCCGCCGAGCGAAGCAAATAGGCCAAAGCCGTCCCGCGGGCGAGGCCGTTCAATTCCTCATCAATTTTGTCGTCGCCCAGCGCTCCGGCCAGACGAGAGTCGATCCTCAGCGACGGGTTCAATCGAGCGGCGATTTTTTCGATCGCCCGATGCCGGGCCATGCCCTGAGTGTCGAAGCCGACCGGCACGGCAAGATCCTTGTTGACTCGGTCGAACTGTGCGGCGGTCAGACCGAACGCGCCCTTCTTCGCCCGGGACGAAGGGGGGCCGTTTTCGGCCAAGTCCTTCAACCATTGGGCAAGCAAGCCGATTTCGCCGCGTCGAAAACGTCGGCCCGGCAGCTCGATTTCATTGCGGGAGAGCACGATCCCGGTCACCACGTACTCCGGGTTCTCGGCGGTGCCCCGAGTGTCGATCGCCGGTTTGCCGGCCTCTTTGACGGAGCGGATCCGCACGTTGCGAATGCCGGCCCGGCCCAACGCTTGCGACCATTCCTGAAAGGCCAGTGCCGAGCCGCGGCTATCGCCGACCAGTTCCAAGCGGACCGTCCCGGCCGCATGGGCCGACGCGGCGGAGGCCGAGAATCCGACCAGAACAAACAATAAAACCGCTGGTGAAAGACTGGTTTGCATGGTTAATGCTCGGGGGGGTACAACGATTCCACTGGGAAAACACGCGATCAACAACAAATTATAGCATGGGGGCACCCCTCCTATCTCAAGATGTGGCACAGCCGCCCTCGGCTGTGCAGAGCGAATTACACAGCCGAGGGCGGCTGTGCTACAACTAAGTCCAGTGGGCGGTAAACCGCCCACCCCTTAGTCCCAAGCCAATGTTACCGGCACGCCCGGTTCAATGCCCAGTTGCCGGGCGGCGTTGCCGCCGACCAGCGCCAGTTCGAGCCGGCCGTTGGAGCCGATCAGCGCGATCAGCGTCCCGCCGGGTTGGTCGGAATAAGTGCGATAGATGCCCCAGGTCTCGTAGATATTGCACACGACGCAGGCGCGACGGTCGGTCGGCCGGCCGGCCAACGACTCGACGTCGATGTTGGTGATGAGGTTGCCGAAGGAATCGATTTCGATCACCACTCCGTCGATGCGCGAGGGGGCCGAGCGGACCTGAGGCCAATCGAGCGGCGTGAGCTTCTCCAGCGGCGGACCGAGCCGGTCGGGATCGAGTCCCAGTGCCAGCCGCGCCGCCACCGGGGCCATAATATCGCGGCCGTGGAAGGTGGCCGAGACGGGCTGCCGCCAATACTCCGGCTCGGCGAGCCGGATGATTTTCGACGGCCGTGTCCGCGCCGCCAGCCGGCTCAGCAGACCGTTGTCCGGGGCGATGAACCGCTGCGAACCGATCTCCGCGTAGACGATGGCCCGGTCGGTCCCCACGCCCGGATCGACCACCACCAGATGGATCGTCTCGGGCGGGTAACAATCGGTCGCATCGTCAAGCAGCAGGGCCGCGCGGCGGATGTCTTGCGGCGGCACGTCGTGGCTCAGGTCGACGATCGTGGCGGACGGGTGGATCGAAAGGATCACCCCCTTGACGGCCGCCACATAGGCGCTGCCGGGGCCGAAATCGGTGGTTAGGGTGATGATTGACATGGAAAGAATGGGACGGGGACATGGGCCTATGCGGGTCGCAACCGTACTCGTCCCGGCTCGGCGATTGCCAGCCGTCCGGGAAGCCGATCCAACACGGCTCGTTCCTCGAAAAATGCCTTTATCAAATGCAGGATGATGTCCCGGTTGGCGTCGTTGGGAAAGACGAACACCACCAATCCCGTATACTCTTCCGGCGGATAGTCGCGGATGTCGGCGAAATCGAAATCGCCCGTCAGCAGGCAGAAGCCATGACTTCGAGCGTACGCCGCAATGCGATCATCCGTGGCGGCGCCAAGGCCAATGTCCCTGACGTCGGTGGCTTCGTGTCCGAAGCTGCGCACCAGATCCGCTGTTGGACGCGGCAAATCGGCATCGATAAGAAAACGCATAATATATAATTGTCACACTGGAAGAGGATGGTGCTGTTCCTGATTCAACAATTCCGCCGCATAGTCAAGCGTCGCACGCACGTCCTCGGGCGAGAGATCAAAATCCTTTTGCACGTCCTCGAATCCCATTCCACCAGCCAGGTAACCAATGACGCGTGCCACTGGCACTCGTGTGCCGCGAATCACCGGTTTACCGTGACATATCCGAGGATCAATAATAATGCGTTCATTCATTTTCAACCTCGCTTTCAGCGTTTCCCAAAGCCCTTCAAAAAGGCTTGTTGATGAACGGGTTCACCATGTTATCGTGTCGGGAGCTTTAGGATTTCTTTCCGTAGTTCAATCACAGATACGGGCCACTTGGGCTAGTCGTTGATCCAACGCAGTGCGGTTATCAGCGCTTCTTAACGGTTTGTTTCTTGCCGCCGGCCTTCGCCTTGACTTTTGCCTTTTCTTTCGCCTTGCGGGAGTGCGAGGGCTTGGCGGGCTTGGCGGACTTGCCGTTGCCCTCGCGGGCCTTGCGCATCCGCTCGGCCGAAAGGACCTGACGCAACAACGCGGAAAGATCGTCGAAGGCGCAGTCGCAGGGCGGACCGGGGGCGTACTGATATACCGCGTGCTGAACCTTCCGCGGCAGCGAGAGCAACGTGGACGAGACCGTGCCCGACTCCACGCCGGAGAGAACCACGCCGCGTCGTCCCTCGTCGTCCACCTTTCGCCCGAACACACGGCTGGCAACGGCAAGGAACGTAACGGCGGAATCCAAAGTGTGCAAGGTCAACATGCGGCGTACGAACTCGTGGCGTGGGTCGCGTGGGTCGTCGATGTTCCCGTCGCTTAGCACGTGCAGGCCCGGCGTCAGTTCGACCACTTCGACGGTATTCCCGCCGTGGACCACGGCGGCGTAGCGGCCATCGGCGCAGACGTAGTTGGCCCCCGCGTAGATGCCCCTGGAAAGCTCCTTGGCGGCATGGGCGGAGGCCTCCTTGGCGGTGCACAGCTCGAGTAGTTCGCGGCATAGCAGTCCGCGTGAACGCGGCTCGGCTGGCAGATCCTTCTTCCGCCGGTTGCTGACCGCGCAGAACAGCCCATGTTGGTTCACTCCCAGCCAGGTCCCCCCCGCACGTCGGTCAATTCCGCACACTACCCGCGGCGTTCCCGACTGAATCTTGGGATATTGCGTCGGGCGGTCGTAACGCTCCTCACGATTCGCGGCGATCAGGATGGGGGTACCGCGGGCAACGCGATACAAGATAGCCATCGTACACATGGTTTCTCCACCAAGACGAAGAGAATTCGAGCTTGCTTATACCTGTAAAATAACGAATTTCCCATCGCTCTTGCACCCCCCAGGTGGGCTGTTTCGGCGGCGATTTTCCCGCGTTCCACCGGCTAACCATCCATAGTGTTACGAAACGGCATGGCTTTTTGCGGTAAACCGTTGCCGTCGATTTCGTGATTTTTCCGCCGCGCCGAAAGGCCGCGCCCCCCAATCCTATTCGGCACGATTGTTGCATTGAGTGTGAGTGAAGGCAAGGGGGTGGGACACGCCGCGCTGGAAATCGAACTGGGTGTGGAGGCGAAACTTCGCCTTGAGCTTTGCCGGCCTTGTCGCGATTACAGCCGACTTCATGCAGTTGCGCAAGGAGGGGAGCGAGCTTGTCGAAATACTTCAAGCCCGTCACGTCCTTTTCACGCACGTCATCCCGGCGTTTGCCAGTCATGCCGGAAATTATGCGCGCTTATCGAAAACGCGCAACACCACCTTCGCGGGGCACGGAGGAATACACGAATGCCGTGCCGAACAGGACTGCGGGAAGGGGACAGGTCCATGTTTTCGGCCAACCGTTTGCCCGCGAAATGCGTTTTTCGGCCGAAAAATGGACCAGTCCCCAGCCAACCCGTGAACGCTTACTGTTTTTGACACAAGGTTTGGGGAATGGTAATCTTCGACTATGCCACGACGTTTGCGAGTTACCGGCGGGGGATACGAGACGAATCAAGGACCGATCGCCCCCTTTATTGGTCCAGATAATCCACCATCACCCGCCACGCCACGTAGATTCCGACCAGACTTCCAAGCGAACTGACCAGAAATGTGCCCATCAGTCCGAAGCCAACGTACTCGCCTGCCCACCAACCGACATAGCCGCCAACCGTCATCCCGACAAACATGAGCAAACGATTCACGGTTCGGCGTCTCGGTGCTACTTGGTAAAATATCGGATCATACACATCAGCCTGCTCAACAGCCGATCAATGATAATTTCGCAAGTGGCCTAAAAAGTAACCTGGAAATCCGGCCGGCGATGTAGTATACCGGTATGCAACGGCGGCGCATACGACAGCGCCGCGATGCTCAGCAACGACGGCTCTCAAAAGCGCCGGCCCTCGCCGGTGGCTGCGATATCGGTTTTCTGTCTGGGAGTCTATGGACATCCAGCCTTTTTTCCCGTAGGAACCAATGCCATGCCATCGACCGATACGATCGAACGGATCGAGGAAGACACAACCGCTGCGCCATCCGGTGAGCCGAGTCCCAGTCCCCGTCTAAAATACATCGAGCGACGGCTGACCGAGGCCTTCGACCAACTGTGGGACGATTTTGTCGATCCGGCCGAGGCGGTCTTCGACATTGACGGAACGCCCTGGAACCGGCTGGGCGGCGCGGCGGGCGGCGGCACGGCCGGAATGCCCTTCGCCGACGAGCAGCAACTCGCCCAAATCCGCGACCAGTGCCGCGCGCTGGCCGTGGAAAACGAGTTCGCCATCAACGCACACGAGAACCGCATCAGCTACATCGTCGGCAGCGGGCACGTATATCGGGCCGCCGCCCGACGGGGCAAGACGGTCGACGAAGCGACGGTCGCCGAGGTACAAGCGGTCATCGACGAGTTCGTCCGGCTGAACCACTGGCACCGGCGCCAGCAGGAGATCGTCCGCCGCAAGGACCGCGACGGCGAGTGTTTTTTACGGCTGTTCCCGGCCGCCGACGGAACGGCGCGAGTGCGGTTCGTCGAGCCGGCCGAGGTCTCCACGCCCGACGAGCGCAGAGCGGACCCGGCGGCCAGCTTCGGCGTTCAGACCGACCCGCACGACGTGGAAACCGTGCTGGGCTACTGGATCGGCGGGCGGATGATCGACGCCTCGGAAATACAGCACCGCAAGGCGAACGTCGACGCCAATGTGAAGCGCGGGCTGCCGCTGTTGTACCCGGTGCGGAAGAACCTCCGCCGCGCGGAAAAGCTGCTGCGAAACATGAGCGTGGTGGCGGAAATCCAGTCGGCCATCGCGATAATCCGCAAGCACCGCGCCGCCACGGCCGCCGGATTGGCCGAGTTCGTCGCCGGCCAGGCCGACCTGAGCGTCAGCAGCGCGGCGACCGGACGCACCAGCCACTTCCGCCGCTTCGCCCCCGGCACGATCCTCGACGCTGCCTCGGGCACGGAATACGAGTTCCCCGCCGCCGGCATCGACGCCGGCCGATACGTCACCGTCTTGCAGGCCGAGTTGCGGGCGATCGCCAGCCGGCTGGTCATGCCCGAGTTCATGTTGACCGCCGATGCCAGCAACGCCAACTACAGCTCGACGATGGTGGCCGAGGGGCCGGCGGTAAAAATGTTCGAGCGGCTCCAGCACGAGATGCTGGCCGACGACGTTGAACTGTTTCTTCGGGTTCTTTGGTACGCGGTCGAGGCGGGCCGGCTACCCTCCGACGCGCTCCGGTCGGTCGATATCCGCGGCGTTCCGCCCACGCTGGCCGTCCGCGACCGATTGAAGGAGGCCCAGGCCGATCAAATCCTGTTGCGCAACGGGGCGATGTCCATCGCCACGATGGCCATGCGCAACGGCCTCGACCCGGAGCAGGAGCAGCAGTTGATCCGCCGGCAAATGGACGTGGATCATGGGTCCGATTGACGTTCCAATTCGCTCCGAAGGAGCGCCGGTTCTCCCAGCCCAGGGCACCGCCCTGGGAACATTGGTGTCCATTCTCCTTTTTCGGCCCAACGGGCCAATTCTTCCACGAACGGTTGGCCCGAACGGAACGGTTTTTCCGTTTTCTCCAAAAAATCTCGCCACCCCCCGCAGTCCTGATTTTTTGACAGCGCTACGTCCCGCCACTCTAATAGGGTACACTATAGCGCACGTCTGCACGGGGGAATCCACTCTTGAGGTCGCTTCATCTGATCGCACGTTTAGTCCGCCAGATCGCATGCGCCTTTTGGCAATCGTGGGACCAGGGGACTCCCTGGCAAGGGCCAACTCACCGAGAAATTACAGAAACATTGCGAGTGGCTTTGGACATGTGTTTTTCCGCCTTCTGCAATTGGCTTTGGAATCCGGAATTGAAGGATGGCAAAGACGCCAAACCGGGTATTGGTGAGGTGATTGCGCTACAGGGACTTTTATTTGCAGAATTGGGTGCAATGGTGGGCTACATCTATGTTGAACATATTCCGCTCGAAGGAAGTCTCCTTGGAATACATGCATTTGCTATCGCAATCCCGCTCGGGGGAATGATACTTATGTCCTTTTTACGCCCACATAAAGGAGCGAAGATACCTGCTCATGACAGGAGTACAATCATGTTTCTGCGATGGGCAATAATTCCCTGTATCGTGGTGGCTGGTTTGATTACTTATGGAGGATGGACAGGTGAACTTTCTGGCATACCAGATTCCGTGCATCTCCCAATTGTTTTTCACAAAGTCACCGAATGGTCAAAGAAGGGTGACCATAAGGTTGCAAAGGGCGACAAGATCATAGAGGTATATGCGAGTCTTGCGGCACCACATAACAATTTGCGCTTACCCGGCAATACACTTGTAGTTGAAACATCACTTCCTCCTTCACTGATTGGAGATTCTTGGGAGATTTTGGGAACAAGTCCTCTTTTCGGCGGGGTGGCCAGCAAGAAAAAGGCCGTTTTTAGTCGCGATGAGAACGAACGACTTCGACAGCGGATTTTCATACGAGATTATGATCGCACCAAGTACTATACAATTAAAGTTATTCTTCACCAAAGAAATCCGACGCTCAAGCCAGAAGATGTAGTAAAATTGATTGAAACAGATGGAGTTGCCGGAAAGAGTGTATTGGTAATCACTGCCTACTATCTAAAACAAGAAAACCAATGACTCGACAATTGTTGATTTGCATTATTTGTTTCTGCTGCTTTGGCGGCTATGCATTCGGTGGGCTGAAAATCCACGTCCACAAAGAAAGTAAACCTGTTGCTGCGGCAGAAGTAGTAGTTTATCAAAGGCTCAATGAAGATGGCACGTTCGTAAAAGAACTATTTAGCGGAAAAACCGGGGAAGACGGTGGACCATATGAGCCAAAGTTGGAACCACCAAGAGCAACTCTTTCCATCAAAGCCGAAAAACACGACATGTCTGGCGGAAATATTGTTTTTTATGAAGGAAGTGGCGAAACGCCGATTGACGTAATCGTCTCCCTTGACAAACGCGATTACACACTTCGTTTTCCACGACAATCTAGCACTGGTGGACATTGGTTTCTCAAAAAGAATGTACGTTACGTTCCCGAGTGCAGTATCCAATGCTGCGTGGACGCTGAAGGCAATTCATATCCCGTAACACGTGAGATCTATCAGCCCGTAATAAAGTATGTTTGGGTACTCCTGCCTCCTGGTAAGGCGAGGTTGACTCTTTCCGTTCCGGCAGACGCTGAGGTGTTCATCAACGACGGACCTACCAAGAGTACGGGCGCACGACGGGTTTACCTGTCCAAGGGATTGGCCGATGGCGTGAACTATTGGTATCGGGTGCGTGTCCGAATTGTGCGAGACGGCAAGGTTTATGAGACTATTCGAGAGGTAGTCCTACGCGTCGGAGACAACAAAAGCGTCTCGGTCGATTTTTCCGGTAGGAACATTTCTCACCAAACAGATGCGCGGCCGCAACGCGATAACCAACGGTCGAGGTAGCGAGTCGTCGGCTTGACCTACCCAGCGCGGGCTGCCCTCACCCCCTGCCCCTCTCCCAAAGGGAGAGGGGAGAATAGCAATCACTCGTCCTTCGGTTTCTCGCTTTCGCTTTCTTCCCTCAGCCACTTGGCCCTCAGCAGGTTGCCGAGGTAGCCGGGCGAGGAGGCGTCAAGGCCGTACATGAGAATGGCGCGCTCGGTCCGACCGGAAGCCTCGTAGGCGCGGGCAAGATTGTATCGCGCGCCGCCGGTCCAGGGGCCTCCGGGATAGGCCTCCAGCGTCCGCTTCATGAAATAGTCCACGGCCGCGTCGTAGTCGCCGCGCTGATAGGCGATCAAGCCGCACCAGTAAGTGGCGTCTTGTTTTCCCCGCAAGAGCATCAATTTCTCGATCTGGGCGACGGAGGATGCCCTAAGTTCCGCGTTCGACGGTCGGGCCGCCTGATAGTATTGCATCGCGCCGTCGTCGCCGACGAGCCTGCCCTTCAGATAGAGTATTCGGCCGCGAGAGAGCGGCGCCGCGGGGATGACGTGGAACTGCAACATGGCGAGCAGCCGGGCTTGGACCTGCCGCCGGTCGAGGTTCGAGCGCCGCAGGAGCGTTTGGAACGGATGTTGCCAGAGCCGAACGTCGGCCAGCCCCGTCGCCTCCGTCCAGCGCCGGGCGTTGGCCGACGGCGAGGTCGTCAGGACCATCTTCCGATCGCCGGCCAAGCGCGATTCGAGCATTTTCATGCAACGGGCCAAATACGGGGGCGAGGCCTCGAGCAAGGCCGTCACGCTGCCCAAGTCCGACGCCTGAACGCCATAGACACGCGATGGGCCGGCGTTCATCCGCTCGAGCAGCTTGTTGTCCGAGCGAACCTCGGCCAAGGTGGCCGGCCGAATCGTCAGTTGGCCGGTTTCATCTCGCGCGACGCCGTCGGGGGCGGGGATCGGCAGCCCCAACAGCGGATCGAAGAGATATACTTTTCCCTCGATCAACACGCCCACGCACCAGGGGCGGAGAGGTTCGTCGGTCGTTTCTCTCCCGGATTGCAATCCGGGGGCGTTTCTCTCTTCTCTCTTCTCTCCTTTCCTCTCTCCCCACACCCCTCCCCCCTCGACCCTCGTCCCACGCCCCTCGTCAACCGCGAGCAGAGCGGCGGCGATGTGAAATTGCCGTAACAG
>JAUWNG010000137.1 GCA_030612765.1 Planctomycetota bacterium | reverse complement strand
GCGACCATCTGAAAAACCGTGCAATTCCAAACCAACAAACTGAAACGCGGCTACGAAGTAAAATCCTCAACAAATTCACTCGCCTCGGACTCCCCGAGTTCGAGTGGAATTAGTCAACAAGGCCGTTGTCAGTTGTCAGTTCTTGTTGATTGACTGAAAACTGAAAACTGAAAACTGAATACTGAAAACTGAATACTGAAAACTGAATACTGAAAATGGGTCAAAAAGTCAATCCCGTTGGATTTCGTACCGGCATCATGATCGGTTGGAAGAGTCGGTGGTACGCCTCGAAGCAGGAGTTCGCCGACTTGCTGGTCGAGGACCATAAAATCCGCAAGTTCGTCAAGGGCCGCAAGGACAAGTTCGGCAAGCCGTTGTATCCGGCGATCGCCAAGATCGAGATCGAGCGCACCCGCGACGAAGTGAAGGTCGTGTTGTTTTCGGCCCGGCCGGGTATTTTGATCGGACGGAAGGGAGAGCGGGTCGAGGAGTTGCAGAAAGAACTGCAAGAAAAGACCAAACGGCGGATAAACATCAAGATCGAGGAGATCAATCGCCCCGAACTGGTGGCCCAACTGGTGGCCGAGGACATCGCCGAGCAGTTGGCCAAACGGTCCGGCTTCCGGCGGACCATGAAAAGGTCGCTCGAACAAACGATGGAGGCGGGAGCAAAGGGAATCAAGATTCAATTGTCCGGCCGACTGGGTGGGGCGGAAATGTCGCGCCGCGAGAAACAAATCGCCGGCTCCATTCCGCTGAGCACCCTGCAGGCAAAAATAGATTACGGCTTCACCGAAGCGATGATCGCTCAAGGGCACATCGGCGTACAAGTGTGGATCAACCAGGGAACCTATAGCGAGGACCAGACCGATGGCGCTGATGCCAAAACGGGTCAAGCACCGAAAAAGTCAAAGAGGACGTATAAAAGGTAATGCCTCGAGGGGCAACCGCGTCGTCTTCGGCGATTACGGCTTGCAGTCGATGCAAGGCGGCTGGATCAGCGCGCAGACGATCGAGGCCGGCCGCATCGCCGCCCAGCAATACCTTCGCAGCGAAGGCCGGCTCTACATCCGCGCCTTCCCCCACAAGCCGATCACCTCCATCCCCTTGGAAACCCGCATGGGCAAAGGGAAGGGTGAGCCGGAATATTGGGCCGCGGTGGTCAAGCCGGGAACGGTGTTGTACGAAATCGGCGGCATTTCCGAGGAGGCCGCGCGGCTTTGTTTTACTCGCCTGGCCCACAAAATGCCGGTCAAAGTGCGTTTCCTCCGACGGCGGCCGATATAGGGGAAGTTTTCAGTTATCAGTATTCAGTTATCAGTTCTTGTTGATTGACTGACAACTGAATACTGACAACTGAATACTGCCAACTGCCAACTACCAGAGACCGAGCGATGACCAAGGCTTCCGAACTTCGAGACATGAGCGACGAGCAGTTGGCGTTGACCTTGAAGGAGACGACCGGCAACTTGTTCCATCTGCGGCTTCAGGCACAGACGGAACGGCTCGACGCCCCCAGCGAATTGCGAAAACAACGACGCTTGATTGCCAGGATCAAAACGCTTCAGAACCATCGCCGGCGCGCCGCCGATAAAACCGCGGCCGTCGGTCGCGACGCCGCCGAAACGGGCGCCGAGAAACAGGGATAAGACCCATGCCTAAGCGAGTACAAACCGGGATCGTCACCAGCGACAAGATGGCGAAGACCCGCCGGGTGGAGATTCCCCGGCTGGTCAAACACCCGCGGTACGGAAAGTATGTCCACCGCAAAACCGTCTGCCACGTGCATGACGAGAACAACGAATCAAGCGTCGGAGACTTGGTGGAGATCGTCGAATCGCGGCCGATGTCGAAGACTAAGCGGTGGGCTTTGACCCGGGTGGTGGAGAAAGGGCGGATGATCGACCTGGCGGCGATGCGGGCCGCCGCGCAACGCGACGATGTCCGGCAGGAGGCCGAGAAGGAACAGTCATGATTCAGATGCAAACCCGCTTGGCCGTGGCCGACAACACCGGAGCCAAGGAACTTATGTGTGTCAAGGTGCTGGGGGGATCGCGGAAGCGGTTCGCACGGGTGGGCGACGTCATCGTTTGCAGCGTTAAGGCCGTCACCTCGGGCGGAGACCTGAAAAAAGGGACGGTGGTCCGGGCGGTGATCGTCCGCTGCAAGCAGCCCACCCGACGGGCCGACGGCAGCTACGTCCGCTTCGACAGCAACGCGGCGGTGATTATCGACAACGAGCGGAACCCAAAAGGCACGCGAATCTTCGGCGCCGTCGCCCGCGAGTTGCGCGACCGGAACTTCATGAAAATCATCAGCCTTGCCAGCGAGGTGGTGTGAAGGAGTTGTCAGTTGTCAGTTGTCAGTTCTTGATCTGAAAACTGACTGACAACTAAAAACTGACTGACAACTGAAAACTGACTGACAACTGATAACTGACAACTGATAACTGAAAACTGACTGACAACCGACGCAAAACCTCGCCAGCGAGGTAATATGATGCGAATAAAGACCAACGATACCGTAAAAGTGATCGCCGGCGACGACCGCGGGGCCACCGGCAAAGTGCTCCGCGTGGAACGCAAGGCGGGCAAACTGGTCGTCGAGGGCGTCAACCGCGTATACAAACACGTCCGCCGCAGCCAGAAGAACCCGCAGGGTGGCCGGCTCTCGAAGGAAATGCCGGTCCGCATCAGCAACGTGCTGTTGGTGTGCGAGGCGTGCGGCGCCGCCACCCGCCTCGGCGTGCGATACCTGGACGACGGCGTCAAAGAACGTTATTGCAAAAAATGCGGCGCCGGCAACGGCCAATTGTCTCCGCCAAAGGCCAGCTACGCAGCAAAGGGAAAATAACTCATTGTGGTGCAGGCGTCCCGCCTGCTGAACATATTGCCGGCGAGACGCCCGCGCCACAAAAAATAACGCGAACCGAAAATGACCGCAGACAAAGCGAAAAAAACGAAAAAGGCCGCCAAGGCCGAAAAACCGCAAGAGCCGGAAGTGGTCCCAGTCCCGCGGTTGCAGGAAAAGTACGTAAAGGAAATCCTGCCGGGGCTGGCCGAGAAGTTCGGCCGCGCGAACCGGATGTCTTTGCCGCGACTCGAAAAAATCGTCATCAACATGGGAGTGGGCAAGGCCATCGCCGAAAAAAAATACCTGGAGGAGGCCGTCGAGGCGCTAAAACAGATTTCCGGCCAAAAGCCGACGATCGCGATCAGCCGCAAGTCGATCGCCAATTTCAAGCTCCGCGAGGGAATGGCCATCGGCTGCAAGGTAACGCTGCGAGGAAAGCGGATGTACGAGTTCCTCGACCGGCTGGTCTCGCTGGCCTTGCCCCGGGTACGCGACTTTCGAGGTTTGTCCCCGAACGCCTTCGACGGCCGGGGAAACTTCAACCTGGGGTTGACCGAGTTGTTGGTGTTCCCGGAACTGAACCCCGACAAGTTTTCCTTCACCCAGGGGATGAACATTACGTTGGTCACGAGTGCCGACAGCGACGACGAGGCGCGCGTGTTGTTGAAGGAGTTGGGAATGCCGCTGCGGGCGGCATGAGATTAGTTGTCAGTTGTCAGTTGTCAGTTCTTGTTGTTGACTGAATACTGAAAACTGAATACTGAAAACTGAAAACTGAAAACTGAATACTGAAAACTGACAACTGAAAACTGAAAATGGCAAGTAAATCGAAGATCGCCAAGTCGCTGAGGCAGCCCAAGTTCTCGACCCGCCATGTGCGGCGGTGTCGGATTTGCGGGCGTCCGCGGGCTGTGTACCAGAAGTTTGGAATCTGCCGGATTTGCTTCCGAAATCTCGCCGACGGAGGATTGATTCCCGGCGTCCGCAAAGCGAGTTGGTAAAGAGACCCTGTTGCAGGTCAAAGAATTAATGTCCGAGGCCGATTTCGCCGAGTAACCGCCGAACCGCCGCGACATTGCTTTACGTAGGACCATAAAACCGATGATGACCGACCCGATCGCCGACATGTTGACCCGTATCCGCAACGCGGTGCGCGTCGAACGGCCCCAAGTCGAAATGCCGCTGTCCAAGATCAAACGGGGATTGGCGGAAGTGTTGAAGCGCGAAGGATATATTTGGGATTGGGAGGAAGTGGAGGATAAACCGGCAAGCCACCTGCGCGTTCACCTGAAATACGGCCCGAACGGAGAGCGGGTGATCCGCCGCATCCGACGGATCAGCAAGCCGGGGCGGCGCGTCTACAGCGGCGCTGCCGAGTTGAAGCCGATCCTCGGCGGGCTGGGAATCTGCATTATCAGCACCAGCCGTGGAGTGATCAGCGACCGAGAGGCCAGGCAACGAAAACTCGGCGGAGAGGTGCTCTGCGAGGTCTGGTAGGATAGTTGTTAGTTGTCAGTTTTCAGTAGTCAGTTTTGATTCTGGCTGGACTATTTGTGAAGTTTTTTTACTGACAACTGACAACTGACAACTGACAACTGACAACTGACAACTGACTACTGACAACTGACTACTGATAACTGATAGAGGCGAAGAAAAAATGTCGCGGATCGGAAATCAACCGGTGCAGATACCCGCTGGGGTGAAGGTCCAATTGGCCGACTGTATGGTCACCGTCGAAGGCCCTAAGGGAAAGCTCCAATGGGAGCATCGCCCCGAGGTCTCCATGGCCCACGACGAGCAGGCCAAGACAATCGTCGTTACCCGGCGCGACGATCAACGCACCAGCCGCGCACTGCACGGGCTGAGCCGCGCGCTGGTGGCCAACATGGTCGTCGGCGTCACCGAGGGTTATGAAAAGCGGTTGGAAATACATGGTGTCGGCTACCTTGCCGCCGTCCAAGGCAACGTGCTCCAGCTCCGCGTGGGACTGGCAAACGAACTCCAGGTTCCAATCCCCGACGGAGTGACCGTGGCCGTGCCCGACCAGCAGCACATCGTGATCCAAGGGATCGACAAGCAAAAGGTCGGCCACTTTGCCGCCTCCGTCAGAGCGTTGCGGAAGCCGGAGCCGTACAAGGGCAAGGGCATCCGCTACCTGGGTGAGGTGGTCCGCCGCAAACAGGGTAAGGCAATGGTGAAATAATACACAATGCCGCGACCAAAAGGCCGCGGGGAGAAATACGCGATGAAACACGAAAAACAAACCGGTCGGCAGCGAAAGCGAAGGGCCTTTCGGGTCCGCAACCGGCTGAAGCACGACACCAGCCGACCCCGGCTGTGCGTCTTTCGCAGCCGGCAGAATTGTTACGCCCAGATCATCGACGACGGCGAGGGCAAAACTCTGGCCGCCGCCGGCACCCGCGACAAACAACTCCGTGAGGAAATCCACTACGGCGGCAACAAGACGGCCGCCGCCGCGGTGGGTAAGGAAATTGCCCGACGGGCATTGGCCGTGGGCGTAAAAGAGGTCGTCTTCGATCGACGCGAGTACAAGTATCACGGCCGCTTGGCCGCACTGGCCGACGCCGCACGGGAAGCCGGCTTGGTGTTTTAGGAGTTATCAGTTGTCAGTTGTCAGTAAAAAATCATTACTCATAGTCCAACCAGAATCAAAAACTGACTACTGAAAACTGACTACTGAAAACTGACTACTGAAAACTGACTACTGACTACTGAAAACTGACAACTGATAACTGAAAACTTAGTATTCCCATGTCAACCGACGAAATCCAAGGACAACTGATCGACAAGGTCATCAAGATTCGGCGTTGCGCCGCGGTGGTCAAAGGCGGCCGGCGTTTCAGCTTCACGGCGCTGGTGGTCGTCGGCGACGGCCAGAGCAAAGTGGGCTGGGGATACGGCAAGGCCAACGAGGTGCCGCCGGCGGTGGCAAAGGCCGTCAAGGACGGCTCCCGCAACATGATGACCGTTCACATGGAAGGAACCACCATTCCCCACACGGTCACGGGTCAGTTCGGCGCGGCCCG
The DNA here is from genome assembly GCA_030612765.1 of Planctomycetota bacterium. Lineage (GTDB taxonomy): Bacteria > Planctomycetota > Planctomycetia > Pirellulales > Thermoguttaceae > JAHIKV01. Next base: position 4,954 of record JAUWNG010000137.1, on the reverse strand, counting down.
GGTGATCCTCGTGCCCGGCGGGCCTGGCACCGGTGTGATCGCCGGGGCGGTCGTCCGTGCCGTGTGCGAAGCCTGCGGACTGAAAGACATCTTGACCAAGAGCTTCGGCTCGAACAATTCGACCAACCTCGTAAAGGCCACCCTTAACGCCCTCAAGCAACTCCGCTCGCAAAGCGAAGTCGAACGCCTGCGGGGAGTATCGCTCACATGAACCTTAACGACATCCATCGCGGAATACGGAAAAACAAGTCGCGGAAGCGCGTCGGCCGCGGGCCGGGGTCCGGCCACGGAAAAACCGCCACGCGCGGACACAAGGGACAACGCTCTCGGGCCGGATCTTCCTCGCTGGCGGTATTCGAGGGGGGGCAAATGCCGCTGGTCCGCCGCATCCCAAAACGTGGCTTCAACAACCGTTGGGCCGAGCAGGTGGCCATCGTCAACCTCGACTCGTTGGAAAATCACTTCCAAAACGGCGAGGAGGTCTCGCCCGAATCGCTCGAAGACAAGGGCCTCTTGAAGGGACGCTACGATCTGCTGAAGGTGCTGGGAGACGGAGAATTGACCAAAAATCTGAAGGTTTCGGCCCATCGTTTCAGCCGGTCGGCAACCGAAAAGATCGAAAAGGCCGGCGGCCGGACCGTCGTCCTGCCCGGCAAGGCGCCGGTGGTGAAGAATAAAATGAGGGGCGAGGGGCGAGGGGCGAGGGGCGAGGGGCGAGGGACGAGGGACGAGGGACGAGGGACGAGGGATGAGGGATGAGGGATGAGGGGAATGATTGTCTTTCAATTTAACGCCTCGCCCCTGACACCTGTCGGAAGGATCGAGCCATGTGGGAAAAGATTCGCGTAATCTTTACCGTCCCGGAATTGCGGCAGAAGATTCTGCTGACCCTCGGCCTGCTGGCCATCTACCGGATCGGCTGGCAGATTACCCTGCCGATCGTCGATCCCGGTAAGATGACCGCTTTCTTTTCGCAAAGCACCGGCGGCCTGGGAGCTTTGATCGATCAGATGTCCGTCTTCAGCGCCAGCCAACTCAGCCAGGCGACGATCTTCGGCCTGGGGATCATGCCCTACATCTCCGCCTCGATTATCTTCCAATTGCTCGGCAGCGTTTATCCACCGCTGGAGAAGCTGAAAAAGGAAGGTGAAAGCGGGCAGAAAAAAATCAACGAGTACACTCGCTACGCCACCGTCATCCTGTGCATCGGTCAAAGCTGGTTCTACGTGGGCTTCCTTATACAAAACAAGCTGATCCACGAACAGTTCCTCACCGGCGGTGGATCGCTGCCGTTCAGTTGGCAACTCGTCGGCGTGATGACGATGACCGCCGGCACGGTGTTTCTAATGTGGCTGGGCGAGCAAATCGACGAATACGGGATCGGCAACGGCATCAGCCTGTTGATCATGGCCGGCATTCTTGCCCGAATGCCATCGGCCTTTTATCTGGACATCGTCAAGCCGATTTCCAAAACCGGATTGGAACTGGGAGGAGGCGGCCGCGGCGGCGCCATCGGCGTCGAGACTCTGCTGCTCCTGGCCATGCTGTTCGCGGGCGTGGTGGTGGGTATTGTGCTGATTACCCAGGGCCAGCGCCGCATTCCCACCCAAAGCGCCAAACACGTTCGCGGACGGCGAGTCTACGGCGGCACGCGGCAATACCTGCCGCTGCGGATCAATCAGGCCGGCGTGATGCCCATCATCTTCGCCAGCAGCTTGTTGTTGTTCCCCTCGGTTATCTTCCAGTATCTGTCCCAATCAAACCCGGCCTTCTGGGGACCGATCGAACAGGCATTCAGTCGCGGCGACTCCTGGTTCTACAACGTCCTCTATATCGTCTTGATCTACTTCTTCTGCTACTTCTGGACCGCCATCTCCTTTAATCCCAAGGACATGTCGGACAACCTGAAAAATTACGGCACCTTTATTCCGGGATACCGGCCGGGCAGACGCACGGCCGACTACCTGGAAAAAGTAATGGTCCGGATCACCTACGTCGGCGCCGGTTTTCTCGCCGCTGTCGCCATTATTCCCACGATAGTGTCGGCCTTGGCGAACATCCCCTTCGGGTTGGCCAGCTTCTACGGCGGCACCAGTCTGCTGATTGCCGTCAGCGTGGCCTTCGACGTGGTGCAGAAAATCGACAGCCACTTGGTGATGAGGAATTACAAGGGACTTTTGGAGAAAGGTTAGAGTTGAGAGGGATGGGGGGAAGGTACAAGGTCAAAGGTTCAAGGTACAAGGTTTAAGGTACAAAGTACAAGGTTTTTACGGGATAGCGATTGATGGAACGTGGTTATCAAAGATTTTCTTTTGAACCTTTGACCTTGAACCTTTGACCTTTATCCTTCTTTGCTCTTTTTGACAACACGGGATATGCAATTATGCGCGTAATATTCATCGGTCCGCCCGGCGCGGGCAAAGGGACTCAAGCACAGCGGCTGGTCGAATTGTACGGGCTGGCCCACCTCTCCACCGGCGACATGCTCCGCGCCGCGCGCGACGCGAAGACTGAAATCGGACTGAAGGCCGACGAGTACATGTCTTCCGGGGCCTTGGTGCCCGACGAACTGATCGTGACGATCATCGTCGAACGGCTCGGGCAGCCGGATTGCCGGAACGGATATCTATTGGATGGTTTCCCGCGGACGATCGCCCAGGCCCAGGCGCTCGACGAGATGTTGGCCGACAAAGGAACCCCGCTGGACGCGGCCCTGGAACTGAAAGTGCCCGAGGAGGAGCTTTTTCGGCGATTGGCCGGACGCGGCCGGGCCGACGACTCCCCCGAGGTGATCCGCCAACGGCTGGACGCCTACCGCGAGCAGACCAAGCCGCTGTTGGACTATTACAACCAACAAAAATTGTTTGTGAGCATCGACGGATTGGGGACGGAGGACGAGATTTTCGACCGCGCCAAGGTGGTCTTGGACAAGCTTTTGTAGCAGGCGACGTTAGTTTTTGATCGGGAGTCGACAGAAGTGGAGATATTACGGTCGCTGCGTGAGATCGCCGAGATGCGCAAGGCCGGGCTGCTGGTCTGGCAGGTGCATCGGCGGATCGGGGCGATGATCCGCCCAGGCGTGACCACCGCGGAACTCGACGCGATGGTGGACGGCTTTTTCGTCCAACACAACGCCACGCCGCTGTTCAAGAAAGTGCCGGGCACCGTGCCGTTTCCCGCCGCCACCTGCATCTCGGTAAACGAGGAAGTGGTCCACGGAATCCCCGGCCCCCGAAAGTTGGTGGAAGGAGACATCGTCAGCATCGACACCGGCTGCAAGCTGAACGGCTGGTGCGGCGACGCGGCGGCGACCTATGCCGTCGGCCGGATCGAGCCCGACGTGCGGCGCCTGCTGGACGTCACCCGAAACGTGTTGAGCCTGTCGATAGCATTGTTGGACCGCCGCCCACGTTGGAGTCAGGTCGCCAAGGAGATGGAGGCTTACGTGAAGAAACACAAGTTTTCGGTGGTCGAGGCGTTCGTCGGCCACGGCATCGGCCGCGACATGCATGAAGACCCCCAGGTGCCCAACTTCGTCAACCGCCAACTCCGTCGGGGTAGCGGCGACTTCCGACTCACCCCGGGATTGGTCATCGCCATCGAGCCGATGGTGAACATGGGCACGAAACGGGTCCGCGCCAAGGCCGACCACTGGACCCAAGTAACGGCCGACGGCCGACCCAGCGCCCACTTCGAGCACACCGTGGCCATTACCGAAAACGGTCCTCGGGTGCTGACTGCGGGACCGAACGGAGAGACTTGGTAAGCGGTGACGAACGACGAACGTCAAATGGCGAAACGAGAGACCTACGATATGCTGACGCTTAACAGCCCGTTGAAAAAGGGTGCCACTGCTGGCTTGCCCAGCAGTGCGGGGAGAAACACCCGGGAAAACACTGCTGGACAAGCCAGCAGTGGCACCCGAACTCTCAAAAATCGACTTTTTCAACGGGCTGTTAACCTACTAACTTCACGAGGTCGCCGCCCGACTGGCCCACCCGTCGGATGTATGCCCAGACCCTCCATTCCGGCCCCCTTGTGCAAGAATCGGGCCGAAAAGAGCTTTTTCTTTGCCGGGGGGGCTTGTATGTATTGAGGGTCGGCGTTTATACTAAGGCACTTTGCTCCGTGCCGGCAACCAACTAGATAAAGTGCCGTAGCCATGAAAGTCCGCAGCAGCGTAAAACGGATCTGTGAAAATTGTAAAGTCGTCCGTCGCCGTGGCGTCGTGTACGTGGTTTGCAGCAGCAACCCACGGCACAAACAGCGCCAGGGTTGAAGGGTAGTTGAATAAGGGAGTGCGTAAGTATGCCGCGTTTGTTGGGTGTTGACATCCCGAACGACCGTCCGGCGATAATCTCGCTGACCTATCTTTTCGGCGTGGGGCCGAAGATATCCCGCGATCTTTGTCACAAGGCCGGCATCGATCCTCAGATTCGTGCCCGTGAGCTGCGCGAGGACGAGTTGGCTCGGTTGGCGGCGCTTTTGGACAAGGACTACGTTGTCGAGGGACAACTCCGCCGGCAACGGAACCAGAACGTCGTCCGGCTGAAAGACATCGGCTGTTATCGGGGCTTGCGTCATCGGCGCGGCCTTCCGGTCCGCGGCCAGCGCACCCGCACCAACGCCCGGACGCGAAAAGGCCCCAAGAAAACCGTTGCCGGCAAGAAGGGTGTCAAGGACATGCGGTAGGTTAGTTATCAGTTGTCAGTTTTCAGTTATCAGTTTTCAGTTATCAGTTTTTAGTTCTTGATTCTGGTTGGACCATTCGTAATCCTTTTCTGACAACTGCCAACTGCCAACTGCCAACTGCCAACTGACAACTGACAACTGACAACGGCCTTGTTGACTAATTCCACTCGAACTCGGGGAGTCCGAGGCGAGTGAATTTGTTGAGGATTTTACTTCGTAGCCGCGTTTCAGTTTGTTGGTTTGGAATTGCACGGTTTTTCAG
>JAUWNG010000213.1 GCA_030612765.1 Planctomycetota bacterium | reverse complement strand
CTGAAAAACCGTGCAATTCCAAACCAACAAACTGAAACGCGGCTACGAAGTAAAATCCTCAACAAATTCACTCGCCTCGGACTCCCCGAGTTCGAGTGGAATTAGTCAACAAGGCCGTTGTCAGTTGTCAGTTGTCAGTTGTCAGGGTAACCGTTCACGGGTCGGGAAAACATCGTCATTCTGAGCGTAGCGAAGAATCTCTCGTGCGCCGCGACCTCGCACGAGATTCTTCGCTACGCTCAGAATGACGGTTGACCCGTGAACGGTTACGTTTTCAGTTGTTAGTTTTCAGTCAAGAGCGAAAAACTGATGACTGAAAACTGACAACTGACCACTGACTACTCCCTTACGTATAACCTTGCGATCGCTCTTCAAACGGCGCTTCGCCGGCCAGTTTTTCGTTGCACCAATCGACGGTCCGCTGGAGTTGCGCGAGATAGCCGCCCCAGGCGACCATCTGGCCGTCGATCATGTAAGTCGGTTTCGGCTGGGCGGTGATCTCGGCCATGCGGGCCAACGTCTGGCTCTTGATCGTGGCGATTTGTTCGGCGTCGGTGGACATGGGAGTTTCGGGGTTCGGGGTTCGGGGTTCGGGGTTCGGGAATGCGATTTCCCCGAGTCCCCAGTCCCGAATCCCAAGCCCCCCTTTTTAAGTTACATTGATTCTAAAACGCACCACAATTACTTGTCCGACCGCCGGGGTAAGTTGATATTCGACCAGGCATCGCCGCCCGGCGACGGCGAAAGCCGGGTGCGTTGAAACGTCCGGCACGTGGCGGAAGTTGTAGCCGGTGGCGTCCACCGTCCAGAGCGAATCGGTCTGTAAGGAATTGAACAGCACGTCGGAGACGGTCAACGTCGCGTCGGTGTGCCCCTCGACCGCGGTGCGGTCGTCGGGATTCTGGTCGTCCAACAGGTAAACGGTGTACTCGATCGAGTTGATGTCGGCGATCGTGACCGGATCGGCGTCGTCGCCGACGACCCGTGCCAGCAGCGTTACCGTTCCGTTCTTGAACGCCGCCCCGTGTATGTCGAGTGCTTCAGCCATTGCGGAGCCTTGCGGTTGCGATTGGGTTGCTAAACTTGCCCGGCGTCGGCGCCGGAGTGATAGTCTTGGCCGATCGCGGCGCCGGCGGAAAAATCCTGTCCGGCCGCGGCGCCGGTGCAGGCCGGCTGGGCCTCGTCGTAACGATACGGCCCAAGGACCACCGGTCCGCCGAAGGTGACGCATCGGAACGATCTGGCAGCAAGTGTTTTTGGGGCAAAGGTCAGTTTCATCGTTGTTTAAGGTCCAAGGTTCAAGGTTCAAGGTCCAAGGTTCAAGTATTTGGAATTGAACCTTGAACCTTTGACCTTGAACCTTAATCGGGCGTGTAGCTTACATTGGTTCGGTTTCCCGCCGCGTCGGTGGTGACTTGAACTCGGGTGGTCGAGCCGTCGAGGCCCTTGAAAGTTTCCAGCCCGCTGCCGGCGCCGCTTACCTTTCCGGCCAGCACGGCGGCCATGATCCGCATCGCCTGGCGGACGGTCATGTCGGTTTCGATCCCGTCGGTTTGATCCAGCAGAACATCGGCGCTATTGTCGGCGTCGAGCACCCGTCTTGGCGTCACGGTCACGTCCACGTCGGTGTCGGCGGCGTTGTCGCTTTCCAGCGTCATTACAACTGACTCGCCATTAGCGACGCGGAACGGGCCGACGTCTTCGCCTACGCGCGTCGGGCCTGCCGCCTTGACGCGGTTTTGCACCCCGCCGCCCTTCACCTGCCCGGCGACCGTGACGGTGTAGCTGAGCGTGCCTTTGGCCGAATCCAAAGCCTTTGATCCGTCGCCCACCTTGATTTCCAAGTCCCAAACACCATCGGCGGTCGCCGTCTGGTTATAGATGGTCGCTACACTCGTTAGGTCGTAGTCGCTATTTTCTTGTATAATCGCCATTGTCGCTTAACTCCTCAACACCGGCCGCAACGGCCCGTCGTTCTCCGCGTACAGTTCCACCAGACTTTTTTCCGTGCCGTGGCCCGCGTTGTAGAGCCGTTCGATCTGCCCGGCGGTAAGCGCCGCCGCATAGAACCGCGTATCATCCTGTATGCCGTTGACTATGTAATTGCCGTCCGTGTAACAACCGAGCGAATTAACGTCGCCGACTTCGGCGGAAAAAGTGTTCTGCAAAAAACTCGCACTGCCGCTCTTAACCAACTCACCGTCATAGTAAATCTTGATCGTGTCGTTTGGCAGGTCAAAAACCGCCGCGATCATGTGCCAACTAGCGGTGTCCGTATATGTGCCCGTCGTATCGACAGTTAAGTACGGATCACCCGCCACCGCCCGGCCTCCCGCGCGGATCGTATTGTTGGTCTGAAACTCCAAAGTCGCCTTTGACGCCGCGGTAAACGCCACACGAAACAAAGTCTGCCTCGTACCGATTCCGCTGCGCTTTACCCAGGCAACTATCGTCGCCCCCTCGGCCCCGCCCAAGCCGCTCGACGTGCCATCGGGAAGCGCGACGTAATGGGTAGCGGCCAAGTTGAACCCGTCATTCAGCTTGGCGGCGACCGAAAGGTTCTCGGTATTCGTGGAGGCCGTGCCGTGCAGGGCGTTGCCACTGGCGTCGGCGACGTCCGTGTTGGCCGCGTCATCGTTCAGTTTGTAGTGGGCAAGCGGAGGCACGATTCACACCATTTCTTTTCTTTCAACCGGATGAAAGGGTCCGGGGTTCGGAGTGGAGAGGAGAAGGGGCGGCCGGTCCGCCCCTCGCTCCTACTTGCGATCAGCTTCCGGCGCCGGTGCTTTTTACCACGTAGCGCGGATTGATGACCGCCGCGGCGCCCCGTTCGCTGGCCTTGAAGCGCAGCACGATGTCCTGGTTGAACTCGGCCTCGCTGTTCGGCGGCGATTGGGCGACCGTGATCGGCCAGTTCTCCATGTAGGCGAAGGCCTTGCGAAAGTCGCCGATGAACCAATACTTCTTGGCGTCGCCGGCGGCGTATCCGGCGGCCAGCAGACGGCGGTAGGCCAGCCGGCTTTCGGTCACCGTGTAGTTGCCCAGCGGGTTGGCGACCGTGGTGGTCGTCGCTCCGCTGCCGGTCGAGTAAGTGATCTCGGCCGTGTTGAAGATACGGTGCGCGGCGTGGCGATAGGCCGGCATAACCAGCACGGTGGTCGCCTGGATCAACACCGGCTCGCCGGTGTTCGGATCGAGGATGTCGGCGAACAGTTGTTCGGCGGCGTCCACGTCGGTCCAATCGACCAATTCCTCGGTCATCTCGTTGATCCAGTCTCCGTCGGGCGCCACGCCGGTGCCCGCGTTGCTGTAGGAGTTGTAGGCGGCGCCCTTCCACTTGTAGTTGTTCGTCGCGCCGATCAACAGGTCGAGCAACCGCTTTTCCTTGTTCAGGCCCAACACCTCGCCGACCTCGGCGGCGCGCTGCAGGATCAGGTGCGTGCGGTCGAAGAAAATCGCCTCCCTGGTCACGGGTACGATGAACCCGCGCTTGGTCGTCTGCGGCGTTTCGATGTAGTCCTCGGCGAAACCCAGGCTGGGATAAGGCATGCCGGGCTGGACTTCGGCCACCTCGTCGCTGATCCGGCCGATGCCGGGGATCAGCTCGCCGTCGAGCCGCGTGGGAATGGTGTCGACCAGCCGCGAGAGGACGAACGCCTCCTGGGCGTAGGCCTCCATGATTTTCGACTGGACCACCTGGCCGGTGATGTTCGAGAAGGCGGTCACGTCGACGCCGTCGCCGGCTTCCAGCAGGGTAGCGCCGCCTTGGCGCGGGTCCATCTGACGCACGCGCTGCGGGCTGAGTGGGGTGCAGGAACGGACTTCTTGTCGGTTTTGGACTGGCTGGGTTGGGATCGGAGATTTTGGGTTCGGGTGGTAGAATTTGTGACGATTTGGGCAATCTGGCATTTCAGGAAAGGAATCTACCATGGGAATGGACTTCCAA
>JAUWNG010000066.1 GCA_030612765.1 Planctomycetota bacterium | reverse complement strand
CGTACAATCCTGGTGGCTTAATGGACGGGCTTCGGCCAAGCTGATCGAGCACACGGCCAAGTGCATCCAAACCACCCAACAAGACAACGCCAAAGCACGTAAGAGCCACATCAAGCGAAAGCGGCGAAAACTACGGGAATTCGGCATCATATTGACTCAACTGAAACGATGCTGTTGGGACTCGACTTAGCGTTGTAGTACTAGGCCCGCAGTTGGCCGGCATGAGGGTATGGCCGATGTGGGAGTTGGCGATTGCAGCCGTCGGCATTTCGATCGGCCTCACACTAGTTGCGAGTTACTTCCCCGCCCGGCGTGCCGCCCGGCTTGATCCTTGCGCCACATTCCAGGAAATCTGATGAGAAAAAGGGGACAGGTCCAATTTGCCGGAACGGCCCGGAGGGTGCTTCGCACAAATTGGACCTGTCCCCTTTTTCCCTCCAGGAGGTCTGATCCATGTTGAAGATGGAAAATGTCAGTAAAGCCTATCGGCATCGCGGCCAAACGGTCACGGCTCTCGATAACGCCACGGTCGAAATTCCACGCGGTGATTTTGTCTCGGTTGTAGGCCCCAGCGGTAGCGGCAAGAGTACATTGCTGTTGATGCTGGGTGGAATGCTTTCGCCTTCCCAGGGCCGTGTTTTCCTGGAGGAACAATCAATCTACGACCTAAACCCGAACGAACGTGCGCGATTGCGACGGGAGAAAGTCGGTTTCGTATTCCAAACATTCAACCTGGTGCCATACCTTTCGGCGCTGGAGAACGTCCAGATCCCCCTGTTTCTCGCCAAGATGGACGACGATGCCCAAGGAGAACGGGCTGTTGCCCTGTTGGAACGAGTCGGCTTGGGCGATCGACTTCACCACAAACCGTGTGAGTTGAGCGTCGGTCAGCAGCAGCGCGTGGCCTTGGCCCGGATGTTGGCCAACGATCCAGCCGTGATTCTGGCCGATGAACCAACCGGCAACCTCGATCCCGAAACCAGCCAGCAGATCATAGGTTTTCTGGAGGAGTTCAATGAGGAAGGCAAGACCATCGTGATGGTGACCCATGATCCCCTCGCGGTGGAACGGGCGAAACGGACCCTGCGGTTGGCCGACGGCGCGATCCTGTCGGAGCGGCAGGCGGAGGAGAGACTCCATGTCGCCTGATCCGCCCCCGTGCAACTCCGCCTCTTCGTCGTGCTTGACACCGGCCGATCGGCCCGCTAAAAACGGTGTCGGTGTCGTATTCCAGCCGCTGTCGGAGAGGATGTCCGCGATGAGCATGCGGGATTTTATGTCGATCACGAAGGCCCTGGCCGATGAGAACCGCGTCCGCATGTTGCTCTGCCTGCGGGGACAGGAGTTGTGCCTTTGCCAGATTGTCGAACTGGCCGGTCTGGCGCCGTCGACGGTCTCGAAACACATGTCGATCCTCCGGCAGGCGCGGCTGGTGGAAGGGCGAAAGGAGGGCCGGTGGCAGTATTATCGCCTCGCCGGTCGCGATGCCTCGCCGGCCGTTCGGCGGGCGATCGATTGGGTGCGGAAGTCGTTGGCCGATGACCCGCAAACGGCTCGCGACGCCGAGCGGTTGGAGCGTATCCTCGAACTCAATCCGCAGGAGTTGTGCGAGAGCCAATGCGGTCACGCGAGATCAAGGACAACCGGCAGATGAGCGAACACGTCGGCAAGAAGCTCCCCTTTCTCGATCGTTTTCTGACGCTCTGGATATTTCTGGCGATGGCCGTGGGCGTGGGGCTGGGCTATTTCGTCTCCCAGGTGGAATCGCTGATCAACCGCTTCCAGGTCGGCACCACAAACATTCCCATCGCCCTGGGACTGATCCTGATGATGTACCCGCCGCTGGCGAAAGTGCGGTATGAAGAGTTGGGCGACGTGTTCCGCGACTGGAAGATTTTGGGGTTGTCGCTGGTGCAAAACTGGCTGATCGGGCCGATCCTGATGTTCGTGCTGGCCGTCGCCTTCATGGGGTTTCTGTTTCCGGCTTTTTTACCGGATGACCCAAAGTACATGCAGTACATGGTCGGGCTGATACTGATCGGCTTGGCTCGATGCATTGCGATGGTCATCGTGTGGAACGATCTGGCCAAGGGAGACACGGAATATGCCGCGGGGTTGGTCGCCTTCAACAGCCTTTTTCAGGTGTTTTTCTACAGCGTCTATGCCTGGGTCTTCATCACCTGGTTGCCGCCGATGTTTGGCCTGGAGGGTAAGGTTGTCCAGATCAGCATGGGTCGGATCGCCCAAAGCGTGTTCATCTACCTGGGCATTCCCTTCTTGGCCGGGCTGATTACCCGCGTGGTGCTGCTGAAACTCAAGGGGCGAACGTGGTACGAAAAATCGTTCATTCCCAAAATCAGCCCAATCACGTTGGTGGCCTTGCTGTTCACGATCCTGGTGATGTTCAGCCTCAAGGGCGACCAAATAGTGCGAATCCCGTTCGACGTGTTGATAATCGCCGTGCCGCTGTTGATCTACTTCATCGTTATGTTCCTGGTCAGCTTTTTCATGGGGCGGATGGCCGGGGCGGACTATGCCAAGACGGCTACACTTTCGTTCACCGCCGCCAGCAACAATTTCGAGTTGGCAATCGCCGTGTCCGTGGCAGTGTTTGGAATCCACCACGCGGTGGCCTTTGCGGCGGTGATTGGCCCGCTGGTCGAGGTGCCGGTAATGATCGGGCTGGTCAACGTCTCGCTTTACTTCCGGCGACGGTATTTTGGGGAATCGGGCACGTCTGAACAAAGTGCTTGACGAGTTCCGCAAACCGATTCAATAATTGTCCTTGACTATTCTTGCGTATTTGGCTAAACTTGCAAATAGACGCGGCCGATGAAGTGAAAAAGAGGGCCACCGGCCGCCCTCACCCCCGGCCCCTCTCCCAAAGGGAGAGGGGAGATTCCTGATGAACGCCAAAAAACGCGCCAAATACGAGGCTCGGGCCAGGATCATCAAGGCGATGGCCCACCCTACCCGGCTGTTCATCGTCGATCAGTTGGCGCGCGACGAACAACGTTGCGTCTGCGAGCTGACCGAGATGGTCGGGGCCGATATGTCCACTGTCTCCCGCCACCTGACGATCCTCAAGGAGGCGGGCATCGTCGAGGACGAGCGACGCGGGACGCAAATCCTTTACCGGCTGCGAGTGAAATGCGTGCTGAACTTTTTCGACTGCGTCGAGACCGTACTCGAGCGCAACGCCAAGGAACGGATGGAATTATTGAGGTGAGATTAGGATGAAAAAAGAACTGTGGATTTTCGCCGGACTGACAGGCATCTTTCTGCTGGCGTATTTCCTGAACTTCGCCAGCCCGGAGATTAAGGACGCTATCATGGAGGCGTTCTTCATGCTCCAATGGTACGTCCAGTGTCATACGCTGGCGTGCGTGGTTCCGGCGATGTTCATTGCCGGGGCGATTGCCGTGTTTTTCTCGAAGGAAGCGGTGCTGCGGCACTTGGGCCCGAAGGCCAATAAAATCGAGGCCTACGGCGTGGCGTCTACTTCCGGCACGGTGTTGGCCGTCTGCTCGTGCAGCGTACTGCCGATGTTCGCCGGCATTTACCGGGTGGGGGCGGGGCTTGGGCCGGCATCGGCGTTTCTCTACTCCGGCCCGGCCATCAACGTCATGGCCATCTTCCTTACCGCCCGGGTGCTGGGGTTCGATCTCGGCGTGGCACGGATCATCGGCTCGGTCGTTTTCGCGGTCGTCATCGGATTGATCATGGCGATCATTTTCCGTAAGGAAGACGAAGCACGGACGGCCACCGTGATGGCGTTGCCCGACCCGCCCCCGGCCAAACGAAGCCTGTGGCAGACCGCGCTCTTCTTCGTCTGCATGATTGCCTTTCTGGTCTTCAGCGACTGGGCCAATCCGAGCCAGACGATCCTGGAGATGAAAGACGGCCGGCGGATGCACGTCACCGTGTTGCAGAAGACCGGCGAGATGTACCGCGTACAACTAGAAGAGCCGCTGGGTGAGTTGAACAAGGGGGCGAAGCTCACGCTCAGCACTGCGGAGATCGTTCCAGATTCAGAGCGGGACTGGACGCCCGAGAACTACCGGTGGGCCGCGTGGGTATTCCATCACCGCTGGTATTTTTCCGCTGTCTGTTTCCTGGCCGTGCTGGCGATGGCACTCCGGTGGTTCGGCCGCGATGAACTCGCCGAATGGATGAGCCAGACTTGGAGCTTCTCGAAGTCGATCATCCCGCTGTTGTTCGTCGGTGTGTTCGTTACCGGGTTCGTCGGCGCACTGATTCCCGAGGAAATCGTCGCCGGTTGGGTCGGCGGCGACAGCTTCCGCGCCAACCTCGTGGCCTCGATGATCGGCGGTATGTGGTATTTCGCCACGCTCACCGAGATACCAATTTTGCAGGCCCTGTTGGGGTTGGGGATGGGCCGCGGGCCCGCCCTGGCGCTGCTCCTGGCCGGGCCGGCGCTGTCGCTGCCCAGCATCGCGGTTATTTACAGCGTGATCGGGTTCAGAAAAACCGCCGTGTTCGTGGCGTTGACCGTGTTGATGAGCACAATCGCCGGCGTGGCGTTCGGTTGGTTTTGGTGATATGGGATTGGGAATTAGAGTAACACGTTTGGCCGCCGCGTCCACGCGGCGAGAATTCGTTGCGAAGCCGCAAGCGGCTTTTTCACTAACCACTAGCCACTAGCCATGAAACTTATTCAAATTCTAGGCCCCGGTTGCTCCAAATGCGCCAAACTGAAGGAAAACGTCGAGACAGCAGTCCAGCAGGCAGGCGTCGAGGCGACCGTGGATAAAGTGACGGACATAAATCAGATGATTAGCTTTGGCGTAATGATGACGCCGGCCTTGGTGATCGACGGAGAGGTAAAATCGTCGGGCAAGGTGCTCTCGCCGGAGGACATCAAGCAGTTGCTGGAATAAAGGAACATCGGCATGGAACTGAAAAACGCGGCGGCCGTCTGTCTGATTTCGTTGTTTTCGGCGACACTCGTTGTCTTGATCGCCCGCTCGCTTGACTCTCAAGCCGCCGCTCGACTGGAGCCGCAACTGGCAAACATCGTCGAAGAACTCCGGGCGCTGCGAGGTCAAGGCGGAATTGCGGCTGCGCCCAGTGCTTCGACCACGGCCGAGACGGTCAACGATGGCTTGGTTGTTTACTATTTCCATTCCAATACACGATGTCCTACCTGCCGCTCCATTCAGTCGCAGGCACAAGAGACGGTTCAGACCTGTTTTTCCTCGCAATTGGGCAATGGGAAAGTGATCTGGAAAATCGTGAACTACGAACAGCCCGCGGCCAAGCCGTTGGCGACAAAGTTCGAGATTCAGATACCTGTCGTCGTGTTGGCGGAAATGAAGGACGGTCAAGTCCAGAATTGGAAGCGATTGGACAAGGTTTGGGCGCTGGTGGGCGATAAGCCCGCTTTCACGAAGTACGTGCGCGGAGAAATCGAGCGGATGCTTGTGCCTGAAGGACGACCAACGATGCCTCAAGGCGAGGAGTCAAAGGCTCCGATTTCGACCGACGAAAGCATGCCCTTCCAGGGGTTGCCGACTATTCCGATTCCACGGTAGAAACCTTGTTGCCCAGCAATATCTGGAGGAGACCAAAGTTATGAAACGTGATTCCATCGCTCTTCTTGTCCTTGGTATTGTAGCTTTCTGTGCTTTTGTGCTTCCGCAAGCGGTTCTGGCGGCCGGCGCCTTCGCCGAAGCCGGCGCGCCCGCCGACCGTGTCATGGTGATGTACTTCCATCGCACCAAGCGCTGCCCGACATGCCTGAAGATGGGCGGCTACTCCGAGGAAGCGGTCAAAACTGGATTCGCTCAACAGATCAACGACGGCGAGGTCGCGTTCCATTGCATTGATTTCCAGGACGAAAAGAACGCCGCGCTGACCAAGGGTTACAAAGTCAGTGGTCCCGCGTTGATCGTTACCCACGTCGTCGGCAACAAGGTCGTGGGATACAAGAATCTGACGGAGATTTGGGCGAAGGTCCGCGATAAGGCGGCGTTCACCGAATACGTGCGGAGCAACGTTCAAGAATATCTGAAATGACGGCCTACCTGCTCTATGCCTGCGCGGCGTTGTACCTGGGCGTGTTGACGTCGATCAGTCCCTGTCCGCTGGCGACGAACATCGCGGCGATCTCCTATGTCGGCCGAAACGTGGGCGATTCGCGTTGGGTGATCGCCGCCGGGTTCCTCTACACGTTGGGACGGTGTCTGCTCTATCTGGTTCTGGCCGTGCTGCTGACAACCACGGCGATGTCGATTCCGGCCGTGTCTCTGTTTCTCCAGAAGTACATGCATCTGGTTCTCGCGCCCATCTTCTTGCTCCTGGGAATGTTCCTCGTGGGACTGATTAGCGTCAGCAGCGGTGGAGCGGTGATGACTGAAGGAATGCAGAAAAGGGTCGACGCAATGGGAATCTGGGGTGCGCTGCCGTTGGGCGTGCTTTTCGCAGTCGCCTTTTGCCCCACGTCGGCCGCGTGGTTTTTTGGTTTGGTCGCTCTCATTTTGGGTTCCGAGGCCGGCGCTATTACCGCCGTCCTGGCCAAGATCGGCATCAGTCTCCCGGAGGCATCCTTGCCCGGCGCCACCGTTGTTCTACCGCTGATCTATGGCATCGGTACCGCGGTGCCGGTTTTGCTGGTTGCGTTTCTGTTGGCTTACAGCGCCCAGTCGGTTGGCAAGACGTACAATGTGCTCTCAAAGATCGAGTGGTGGGCGCGGCAGATCACCGGCTGGGTCTTCATACTGGCGGGCATCTACTTCGCGCTCAAATACGTTTTTCAGGTGCTATGACGCGGAGTTGAAACGGGGATAGGGTGGGTCAAGCAAATCTGCCTCTTTATACCTACTCCCCGGGGCGCTGCTCTGGGCCGGGAGAACTTGGGGCCTTCGGCCTAAAACCACCTCCTCTTGGCATCATGGGGTTGGGTGGATAATCGATCCCCCAATACTTGATTCCGATCACTTCGCCCTTCATCACCGTGAAGATGTCGGTGTTGTCGACGTATCGGCCGGAGAATCGCCAAACGGCGGCGGCCCTCTCGTCCTGGCCCTTGAGCAAGTCGGCGAAACGTCGGCTGCCCGGCCCCCGGGCCATGAGTGGGACGAGGCTGTTGCTGTGTCCGCTGGAGTGATATAGAAGCCCCGGCATTTTGCCCGGCCCACGGTCGCGGATCGGGGCGAAGGCCGTGGTCTTTGACTCCGGTCCCCAGATCAAGCCGCAATCGTGATCGGCCGTGAGTATCAGCAAGGTCTCGTCCCAGCCGCCGTGCGAGCTGATCCAAGCGACGACCGCCTCGACGGCGTGGACGAAGTCGGTTTGCTCTTCGATCATCCGGCGAGGTCTGTTGGCGTGGTTTGCCCAATCGACGGCCCCGCCCTCGATCATCAGAAAGAAGCCGTCGGGGTTGTCGTCGAGGCAGTTCAGGGCGGCCTTGGTCATCGTGGCCAGCGTGGGAACGTTGGGGATGAACGGGGCATCCGGCGGCGCCGCGCCTTTCACGTCGGTGTATGCAATGATTGTCCGGCCGCTGCCGCGTCTCTCCTGCAAGGTGGCGGCGACCTGGGCGGTCCCCAACACCTTTGGCGGCGTGGGGCCTGAAATCAGGGCCTCGAAATCCTCCTTGCTCTCGATAAGCTTCCAGCCGCCCCGGCCCGACTTCAACGCCTTCCATGTCTCTTCACCGCCGACGTATCTGTAATCGCGTCGCTTGCCGTCGGGGACCAGCGCACCGTCGTTGTCGAAATCGGGGTTGCCCGCCCCCATGATTACGTCCAGCCAGTCGGCGGCGAGCATCTCGTTGGCGATTTCGGCGAGATTGCCCCGGCGTCGATTGTGGGCGCCTCCGAGCGCGGCGGGCGTGGCGTGGCTCCAGGGCACGCTGGCGACCACTCCCACCGACTTACCCCGCGTCTTGGCAATCTCGGCGATCGAAAGCCCGCGCATCGGCCGGTCCGTGTTCGACCAGTTGATGGCCCCGTTGTAGGTCTTCCGTCCGGTGGCCAGTGCGGTGCCCGAGGCGGCCGAGTCGGTGGCGGTCGCTTTCAGATATTTGTATCCGGCGAAGTTGCCCGGTTTGTTGCTTCGAGGCGTGGCGTCCCAGGCCTTCGTCGGATCGTAGACGATTCGCCGGTCTTGTTTGTCGTCGCCGGTGGGCTTGCTCGATTTGTTCAAGGGAAAGGTAGTGCAGCCGAGTCTGACCCAGCCGGGCTGGTCGTACACCTGCTTGCCGAGTTTGCCCTGATACATGTCCGTCGCCATCCAGGTACTGAATCCCGCGCCGTCGGAGACCATGAGGATCACGTTCTTCGCTGCCAGGGCGGCGCGGCCGAGCGATAGAACCGCGGCCGCCGCAAGGAACAGCACGGCCGCAAGTCGTAGCGGACGGGCAATTTTAATGTAATACATCCCTAATACCTTTTGTCGTAGATTTCCAGAATCTTCACGGCCATTTTACTGTTTTTGATTGAGGGACGCAAATCAAGCACGTTTGAAAGATGGCAGTGAACTATCCGTCCCTCGTCCCTCGCCCCTCGTCCCCCGCCCCTCGCCCCTCGCTCCCCGCCCCTCGTCCCCCCTCACTGCTTGCCGCGAAAGTTGGACCACTGGATGTCGAGTTTCCGCATCCTCGCCCGCAACGTGTGGGGATTGACCTGCAACATGGCGGCTGCGCCGCGGCGTCCTTCGATTTGTCCATCGGCGGCGGTCAGCGCCACTTCAATGTGTCTGCGGACGATGGTTTCGAGCGCCTCGATCTCGGCAACCTCTCGCGGCGCGGCGCCCGTTGAGGCGGCGGTTGAACTGCCGCCCCAACCCGGAGTTGAACTTTCCGCTGGAGCGGTAGTTGAACTGCCGCCCCAACCCGACGTTGCACCGACGCCCAACGCGGTGGCCACGTCCAACCGCTTTCCGTCGCCGAGTATCGCGGCCCGGTCGATCACGGCGGCCAATTCCCTCACGTTTCCCGGCCAAGGATAGGCGGCCAGCAGCGCGAGGTCTTCGGCCGTCGGCGCAACCGGGGCCAGTCCGAACCGCGTGGCCGCGCGTCCGGCGAAATGGACGGCCAGCTTGGCGATGTCCTCCCGCCGCTCGCGCAACGGAGGCAGCACGATCGGAAACACGGCGATCCGATACCACAAGTCCTCGCGGAACGACCCCTCGGCCACCATCCGCGCCAGGTCGCAGTGCGTGGCGGCGACGATCCGCACGTCGACGTTGATCGGTTTTTCGGCCCCGACTCGTTCCATCCAGCCGTCTTGAAGGATGCGCAACATGCGGACCTGTGCGGCCGGGGGCAATTCGCCGATCTCGTCGAGAAACAGCGTTCCGCCGTCGGCCCGCTCGAACCACCCACGCCGGCCCCCGACGGCGCCGGTGAAGGCGCCCCGCTCGTGGCCGAACAGTTGCGTGTCGATCAGTTCCGGCGGTATCGCCCCGCAATTGACCCGATTGAACGGACCTTGACTGCGCGACGAGCGGTTGTGTATCGCCCGGGCGATAAGCTCCTTGCCCGTCCCCGTCGCGCCGAAGATCAGCACCGGGGCGTCGGACCGTGCGACCAACTCGATCCGTTCCATCACGGCGCGTAGCCCCGAGTCGGCGCCGACGATTGTCTCGCCGAGCGATTTCCGTCCCAGCCGCATCAGCAGCGATCGGTTGTCTGCCTCGGCGGCCTCGCGGAGCGCGGCCATCTCCCGCAACCGCAGGTCGTTCTCCAGCGCGACGGCGAACGGTTCGATAAGCAATTGAGCCAACTCGACGTGCTTCGGATCGAAGGCGCGGTCCTTCGGCGCGATGAAGACCAACACGCCGCAGTGTCCTGTCGGATCGCCCAATGGCCCGATCAGCACGTCTCTCTGATGCCGGCCGGGCACAATTTTGTCGACCGGCAAATCGCCGCTCGACGATTTCCCGCCGCGAAGACGAGCTACCTTTCCTCCGCGACACCATGCCAGCAACGCTTCCAACTCGGCCGGCGAGCACTCGCTACGCGCATCGGTCGGACAATGTTCCAGTCCCGCCGGCCCGACGGCGACCGTCTCCAACGCCGACCGCTGGGCGTCGATCCGGCGTACCAGAATCCGCTCGATCGGTACGTGTCGAACCAGCATGGCGGCGATATTGGCGGTCGATTGGCCGATCTCGATATGCCGGCACGCCTCTTGCCAAACGCCTAGCAGCACTTGTTGAAAGCGTTCCATATCGGGCACCACATTCCAGCTTTAGCCAGCCAGACTCCCATTACATTACAAAGATATTCTATCGTATACCACGGGAACATTCCAGCTTATATGACGGGCAGTGACGCTTGATCGTGAAATTTCCGCCAATTTCATGAGTTTTCCCCTTAAACAGGCATGGATGCAGGCTGGGCACGATAGTTGCGTTACTGCAAATGCGTTATACGACGCACACTCCGTGCCATCGGCGTCTGGAGACGCTTCCTATTAGCCATGCAAAGGAAACCGCATAATGATCTCACGCCCGTTCGTCGCCTTTGGATTGTTCTCGATCGCCTTGGTCTCGATTGCCGTGATTGCCGGCGGCTGCCGACAGTCGGCCGATCCAAACGCCGTCAAGATTCTCAACGTCTCGTACGATCCGACCCGCGAACTCTACAAGGAGTTCAACCGGGGTTTCGCGAAGCATTGGGCGCGGCAATCGGGACAAACGCTCGACGTCCGCATGTCGCATGGCGGCTCGGGCAAACAGGCCCGCAGCGTGATCGACGGACTCGAGGCAGACGTGGTCACCCTGGCGCTGGCCTATGATGTCGATGCGATTCAACGGAAGGCCGGACTGATGCCGAAGGATTGGCGATCGCGGTTGCCGAACAACAGCGCTCCGTACACTTCGACGATCGTCTTCCTGGTGCGCAAGGGAAACCCCAGGGGGATCAAGGATTGGAACGATCTGGTCAAACCGGATGTGTCGGTCATCACGCCCAACCCGAAGACCTCGGGCGGGGCGCGCTGGAACTACTTGGCCGCCTGGGGCTACATGCTCAAACGCGAGTTGGGCGATCTGAGCAAACTACACGATCCAAAATCGGCCGACGCCGTGGCCAAGGCAAACGAAAAGGCCAAGGAGTTTGTCAAGGAGATTTTTCAGCACGTTAAAGTGCTCGACACCGGCGCCCGCAGCTCGACGATGACTTTCGTGCAGCGGGGCATCGGCGACGTGCTTCTGGCTTGGGAGAACGAGGCGTTTCTCTCGATCCACGAGTTGGGGCCCGATAAGTTCGAGATCGTGGTCCCGTCGATCAGCATTCTCGCCGAGCCGAGCGTGGCGGTGGTGGACAAGGTGGCCGAGCGGCACGGCACTCGCGCGATGGCCGAGGCCTACTTGAAACACCTCTACTCGCCCAAGGGCCAGGCGTTGGCCGCCAAGCACTACTATCGCCCGCGCAACGCGGAAGGGGTGCCGGAAGAGTACATGAAGCGTTTTCCAAAGATCGAACTGTTCACCGTCCTCGAGGTATTCGGCGGTTGGGAGAAGGCGCAGGCCGAGCATTTCAACGACGGCGGCGTGTTCGATCAGATTTACAAACCATAGCAGTCTGTTGAAAAAGGGTGCCACTGCTGGCTTGCCCAGCAGTGCATGGGGAAAACGCCCGGAAAAACACTGCTGGACAAGCCAGCAGTGGCACCCAAACCCCCGGAATTCAACTTTTCCCAACGGGCTGATAGCAAACAGCCGCAATTACCGGTCCGTAATATGGCTCTCAAGCAACACAGTATTCTGCCCGGTTTCGGCCTGACGATGGGCTTTACGCTGTTCTATTTGAGCCTGATCGTGCTGATTCCGCTGGCTGGTTTACTGCTCAAATCGGCCACGATTAGCTGGGATCAATTCTACGCGGCGGTCACCGACCCGCAGGTGGTGGCCTCCTACAAGATCACCTTCGGCGCGTCGCTGGTCGCGGCCTCGGTCAATGCAGTGTTTGGGTTGGCGGTGGCCTGGGTGTTGGTCCGCTATTCGTTTCCGGGCAAGAACGTCATCGACGCGATGGTCGATCTGCCGTTCGCCATGCCGACGGCCGTCTCGGGCATCGCATTGACGGCGCTCTACGCACCAAACGGCTGGATCGGACGTTGGCTTGACCCGCTGGGCATCGAAGTGGCCTACACGCAACTCGGCATCATGGTGGCGCTGACCTTCATCGGCCTGCCGTTCGTGGTGCGCACGTTGCAGCCGGCGTTGGAAGACCTGGACGTGGAGATCGAGGAGGCCGCGGCGAGCCTCGGCGCCACGCGATTGCAGACGTTCGTGCGGGTGATCTTTCCCGCGATCATGCCGGC
Source organism: Planctomycetota bacterium (assembly GCA_030612765.1). GTDB lineage: Bacteria > Planctomycetota > Planctomycetia > Pirellulales > Thermoguttaceae > JAHIKV01. The sequence goes on along the minus strand of JAUWNG010000066.1, from coordinate 8,692 downwards.
GCTGTTGACGGGCTTCGCGCTGGCCTTCGCCCGGGCACTGGGTGAGTACGGCTCGGTGGTTTTCATCTCCGGCAACTTGCCGATGAAGACCCAGATCGTGCCGCTGTTGATAATGACCAAGCTGGAGCAATACAACTATGCCGAGGCGGCGGCCATCGCCGTGGTCGCGCTGGGGGCGTCGTTCGCGGTGTTGTTGTTCATCAATATCATGCAGTGGTGGAGCCGTCGGTACGCGGCGGCGTAGAATGTGGCACAGCCGCCCTCGGCTGTGCAGAATGGCGAAAACGGGACAATCACAGCCGAGGGCGGCTGTGCCACACGGAACTAACGGCATGGTCGGTACTGCAACGATAAAACGCACCGAAAACGTCCGCTGTCGAGCCGCGGCCGCCACCACCGAATCCCGCTGGGTCCGCTGGTTGTTGATCGGAGTTTCGTTGACGTTTCTCGGCCTGTTTCTGGCAATGCCGTTGGCGGCGGTGTTCGCCCAGGCGTTCAGTCGCGGCTGGGCGATGTACGTTCGCTCGCTCGGCGATAGCGACGCGCTGTCGGCCATCCGCCTGACGCTGTTGGTCGCCCTGATCGCCGTGCCGGTCAACACGGTGTTTGGAGTAGCCGCGGCCTGGGCGATCGCCAAGTTCCAGTTCTTCGGCAAGAGCGTACTGATTACGCTGATCGACCTGCCGTACAGCGTTTCGCCGGTCATTTCCGGACTGGTTCTCGTGTTGTTGTTCGGCCGTCAGGGTTGGCTTGGCCCGTGGTTGGAGGCCCGCGGCATACACGTCGTCTTCGCGGTCTCGGGCATCGTGCTGGCGACTTTGTTCGTCACCTTTCCGTTCGTTGCCCGCGAACTGATTCCGCTGATGCAGGCCCAGGGGACCGAGGAGGAAGAGGCCGCCCGGCTGCTCGGCGCCAGCGGCTGGCAGACGTTTCGGCGGGTCACGCTGCCGAACATCAAGTGGGGGCTGCTTTACGGCGTGATTCTATGCAACGCCCGGGCGATGGGCGAGTTCGGGGCCGTCTCGGTCGTCTCGGGACACATCCGCGGCGAGACGAACACCATGCCGCTGCACGTCGAGGTGCTTTACAACGAGTACAACACCACCGCCGCCTTCGCCGTGGCCTCGCTGCTGGCGCTGTTGGCACTGGTCACGTTGGTGCTCAAGTCGGTGCTGCAATGGAAAACCGGCGAGCAACTCGCGCCGGAGGAACAAGGTTACACGGGGGATTGAACGATGGGTATCGAGGTCCGCAACATCACGAAAACCTTCGGCACGTTCACGGCGCTAAGGGACGTGAGTCTCGGCGTGGCGACCGGCGAGTTGGTGGCCCTGCTGGGGCCGTCCGGCTCCGGCAAGACCACGCTGCTGCGGATCATCGCCGGGCTGGAGGAACCGGACCCGGGCAGCGGGGCCATCCTCTTCCACGACGAGGAAGTCGCCCGGCAGCGGGTGGGTAGCCGCCAGGTCGGCTTCGTCTTCCAACACTACGCCCTGTTCCGGCAGATGACCGTCTTCGAGAACGTGGCCTTCGGGCTGCGCGTGCGGCCGAAACGCCAACGGCCGAGCCGGAATCTCGTTAAGTACAAGGTTCTGCGGCTGCTGAAACTCGTGCAACTGGAAAGCATGGCCAACCGCTATCCGCACCAGCTTTCCGGCGGGCAACGGCAGCGGGTCGCTCTGGCCCGCGCGCTGGCCATCGAGCCGAAGGTGCTGTTGTTGGACGAGCCGTTCGGCGCGCTCGACGCCCGGGTCCGCCAGGAGTTGCGGCAGTGGCTCCGCCGGCTGCACGACGAGATACACCTGACCAGCGTGTTCGTCACTCACGATCAGGACGAGGCCCTGGAGTTGGCCGACCGGGTGCTGGTGATGAACGAGGGTCGGATCGAGCAGATCGGCACGCCCGACGAGGTCTTCCACCGGCCGGCCACGGAGTTCGTGGTGAAATTTTTGGGGCAAGTGAACTTTTTCCACGGGCGGTTGGAGGGCGACAAGGTCCATTTCTCCACTTTGGCCTGGGATTGGCCCGAACACGCCGGTGCGTCGGCTCAACCGGCGCGGGTCTTCGTCCGCCCACACGAACTCGACGTGGACGTGGAGCGGAACGGCCATCTCGCGCTACAGGCCGTGGTCACGCGGATTCATTCCGCCGGCCCGAACGTGCGGCTGGAGTTGAGGGCCGCCTCGGGCGAGCCGCTCTGCGCCGAGCTGACGCAAGAGCGTTTCCGCTCGTTGAACCTCTCCGTCGGAAACACGGTATACGTCACGCCCCGCGATGTGACGGTCTTTGCCGACGAAGCCCCGAAGTGATTCCATCTTGTTCCCATGCTCCGCATGGGAACACACTGCCTGGACGCTCCCGCGTCCGCTTCCGTAGGCCGGGTTGCAACCCGGCGGTCAGCTTTGCCGGGTCACGACCCGGCCTACCGTCCGCTGCAAAAACCTTTCGGAAACCGCCCGAGTCCGACGGATTTTCCGCTGGTTTCAACCTTTTGCAGACCCCAATAAGGCGTTTTTGCGCCCGCCCCTGGGGTGCGCGAAAAAAGGCGAAAATGCCGGCGGCCAGAAAACAGCCTTTTTTAAGGCGTTTGCGGCTGGTAGAATGACCTCGTTGCGCATACCCCGTAGGAGGGGCAATTGCAAAAGTTTTTTGAGTTGTCGCCGCAAGCCAATGTTGTTATTCAGGTTAAGGTCGATTTTCCGGCTTGAATTAACTGGAAAAAATTCCCGATTTCGCCATTTAATTCTTACGTCGATTCGTCGAGGGCCGACGATGCGTTCAAACCGCTTAAAACCAGGGCTATTCATTTCGCAGTGCGACTGCGCTATAGACGTAAGCACAGTTTAACCCCAGGTTGATCAACCTGAAGCGCCAGGTTGATCAACCTGGGGGCGCGGGGTTGAATTGACCCCTAAATCGCCGCTCGCGCGCAAAAAGCCGCCCGAGACGCTTTCCTGGAAAGTTAGCGCAAAATTGAGGCCGTCCGGAAATCAACTTTTGTAGGAGGCGCCTCCAGTCGCCGATTGCGGAGTTCTCCGGAAAGCCGCGAAGATTTCGACCCGGAGGGTCGTTTGACAATAACCCAGCGATTTATCGCTGCGGAGGAGGGCCGACCAAATCCATTATCCGTCCCGTAGGGACGATCGAACCGTGGTGGTCAATTTTCGGCCGTCCCTCCGGGACTTGTGGGGAAACAAGGAGGCTTCCCGTCGCCCCAGCAGTGAACTGCTGGGCTATTATCGACTGTCCCTCCGGGACAAAATGCGGGTAAACCTAAGGTTGCAACTCGGCCTACTATTACCGAGCGGCCATCAGGAAAATAACTTCGTGTTTCCAACGCAGCGCCCCCTCACCCCCTGCCCCTCTCCCGCAAGCGGGAGAGGGGAGTTATTATTGGACGGCAACTGACGACTGAAAACTGAGAACTGAAAACCAACACCGGCCGCCCACCCGACGGAACACAACCTTGCGACTAAAACTGATCGCCTGCGAAATCTTCTACCGCGAACTGTGCGCCGCCGCGGCGCGGTCGGTCAACCAGATCGACATCGAGTTCCTGCCCAAGGGACTGCACGACGTCGGCCAGGAGCGGATGTCGTCGCGGCTGGCCGAGACGCTGGCCGCCGTCGATGCGACGAACTACGAGGCCGTGCTGCTCGGCTACGCGCTGTGCAGCAACGGCGTGGTGGGACTCGCCGCCCGGGGCATACCGTTGGTTCTTCCCCGCGCCCACGACTGCATCACGCTCTTTCTCGGCGGCAAGGAGCGGTATCTCGACTACTTCCAAAAACATCCCGGAGTATATTTCAAGACCAGCGGTTGGATCGAACGGGGCGAGGGGCTTACGCAGTTCGGCCGGGATTCGATCCAGCAACTGTCGGGCATGACGCAGACTTTTGAGGAGTTGGCCGCCAAGTACGGCGAGGACAACGCCCGGTTCCTCCACGAGCAACTCGGCGACATGACGCGGAACTACAGCCGTCTGACGTTCATCGAGATGGGCGTCGAGCCGGACGACCGTTTCGAGCAACACGCCCGGCGCGAGGCGACCGAGCGGGGCTGGACCTTCGAGAAACTGGCCGGCGACATGACCTTGATCCAACGGTTGGTCGATGGCCCCTGGGACGACGAGCGTTTTTTGGTGGTTCCGCCCGGCGGCCGGGTGGCGTCGAGCTTCGACGAGCGGATCGTAAAGTTGGACTAACTAAGATGTAGCACAGCCGCCCTCGGCTGTGCTACATTTTGAGGGAATTATTTCCGGACACCATCCGTCACTTTCCAAATAGGTTGCTACCATGACCGGCCGCGAGCGAATTCTGGCGATGTTCGACGGTTTGCCCGTCGATTCCCTGCCGCTGATGCCGATCACGATGATGTTCGCCGCCGACCGGATCGGCGAACCGTACGGCAAGTACGCGGCGGATTATCGGGTATTGGCGGAGGGGCAAATCCGCACCGCCGAGAAGTTCGACTTCGACTACGTTTCGTGCATCTCGGACCCCACGCGCGAGGCCGCCGACTGCGGAGCGAAAATCCAATGCTTCGACGACCAGCCGCCGGCGGTGGATGAAACCCATGCGCTGCTGGCCGACAAAAGCGTGCTGACCCGGCTCGATATCCCCGATCCGCTCGGCGGCGGCAGAATGCACGACCGCGTCCGGGCCGCCGAACTGTTGCGCCAACGGGTGGGCGACGAAAAACTGGTCGAGGGTTGGATCGAGGGACCTTGCGCCGAGGCCGCCGACCTGCGCGGCATCAACCGACTGATGACCGATTTCTACGACGACCCGGCCTTCGTCCGCGACCTGTTCGACTTCGTCCTGGGCATGGAGCTGGAGTTCGCCCGGGCGCAGCTCGACGCCGGCGCAGAACTGATCGGAGTAGGCGACTCCGCCGCATCGCTGGTCGGTCCACGAATCTACGAGGAGTTCGTCCTGCCCTACGAGCATAAGATGGTCGATGCCCTGCACGCGATGGGCGCGCGGGTGCGGCTGCACGTCTGTGGAAACATCGGCCGCATCCTTTCGGGCGTCGGCAGCCTCCGCTGCGAGATGGTGGACATCGACTGGATGGTCCCGCTGGACGAGGCGCGGCGCGAGATGGGACCGGAGCAAGTCCTGGCCGGCAATATCGACCCGGTGAAAACGCTCCGCGGCGGCACGCCCGAGTCGGTCGCCACCGCGATTGCCGAGTGCCATCGTCGGGCGGGCGGGCGGTACATCGTCGGCGCCGGCTGCGAAGTGACCCGCGACACGCCGGAAGCAAACCTGTTGGCGCTGACGGCTTATGCAAGGTCACATGGGCCGTGAAAAGCTGCCCATCCGATACATGCCGCCGAGGCGTTGGAGATCGGCTTGCCGGCAAGGACCACCGCCTGTTGGATCAAAGTGGGTTGGCCGAGCAGGCGATCCGCTTCGTGGTGATCGATCGGCATATCACCCAAGGGACGCGGAGCGAGATCGGCCGTCGAGGATCAGCTTAGGGCTTGGAATGCCCCTTGCCTCCTTTGTCTTCCACCCTCCACCTTCCGCCTTGGTTCAAAACTTCTTCCCGTCGATCGTCATGCCGTCCTCGCGGTTGCCCAGCCGGCGGTGAGTCTCGGGGTCGATCGTGTAGTTGATGAACTGCACCGAGCCGTCGCAGAGGGCCATGTGGAAGCCGATGGCGTGCGCGCTGCCGAAATAGTGTGAACCCGTGATGCCGGGCTGGTCTTGTTGGGGCGGATAATTGATGTTGGCGACGCGGTTGACGTCGCAATCGAAGCCGATAAAACCGTTTTGGTCGTCGCACCCATCGGTGCCGGTATCATAGTAGTCGGGACCGGCAAGCTTTTCTCCCAACAAATATGTATTGCTCGTGCCGTCGGTGATCCACGCCAACTGAACTTCGCTGCGACGGTACATAACGCCCGTGAAGTTGGCGATCGTGCATAAGCCGTTGTTGTTCCAATCGTAGTTGCCTGAATCGCCTATCGCGAGGCTGTTCGGCCCTGGGCCGCACATCATGACTATGTCGCCGTAGTTGGCGGCGTAATCGATTCGCGTGATCATCGTGAGCGGGTCCGAATTGAACATGGTATAATTGGTGGCGTAGGTCTTCACTTGTCGTCGCGAGGGGCAAATCACCATCGTCAGCGGCGTCTGGCACATCAGCGCCGTCAATTGTAACTGGTGCGGGGTGTTATTGTTGGCATCGCCGTCGGAGGGGAGCAGGTGCAACGCCTCCTGCTCCATAAAGGGCAGGATGTTGTAGAGCCAGCCGCCCGGCTGATTTTTGTTGAATCCGCGATCCGGGTCGCCGGCCCAAAGATATCCCCAACCGCCGGTGGGGAGAAAGCCGTGGATTTCCTCATGGTTGAGAGAGGCCAGCGCGAGTTGTTTGAGGTTGTTGCAGCACTGCAACCTTCGCGCCGCCTCGCGCGCCGCCTGCACCGCCGGCAGCAACAGCGCGATCAGAATGCCGATGATTGTGATAACGACCAAAAGCTCCACTAACGTAAACGCGCGAGGAGATGTTGGACGGCGGATAGCGAACGTTGGATTATGTCCCATGAGATTGTTCCTGTCGACAAAAAATGAAAAAGTTGCTGAAAACAAACTAGCTAGGCAACCCCCTGACGTTGTTCGCGCGCGAGGAAACCGGCGGCCTGATCGTCGCCGACGATTTTTTCGGCCTTCGGATCCCACCGGATCGCGCGGCCGAGACGGGCGGCAATTGCCGCCAGATGGCACGTGTTCAGCGCCTGGACGTGGCTGAATACGTCGGAAACGGGCAGCCCGCCCTCGCGGACGCAACGGTAAAAGTTCTGCTTGTGTTCTTCGGAGGGCTTGCCCTTGTACAGACGGACAAGGTCTTTCGGCCCAAACTGATCCTTGTCCCAGTTCTCTTCGATGGGCTTGCCGGCGATCCGGCCGCGATTGACGAAGATGCGGCCTTTCGTCCCCTCGAATAAAATGCCGTTGTCGTCGCGGCTGGTGACGACCATCTCGATGCCGCCGGCGAACTTGCACTTCACGGCAAAATCGCGCGCCGTGTTGTAGCAGTCGTCCACGGTGGGATAGCCGTCCTTGTAAGGCACGGGATGCTTGGCGTCGGTGCCGTCGATTTCGATTGGTCCCATACCCTGTTTGTCGTGCCCGATGGCCCAGGTGGCGATATCGACGTGGTGGGCGCCCCAATCGGTGAACTTTCCGCCCGAGTATTCATACCACCAGCGGAACTGATAATGGCATCGCTCTTTGATGTACTTGACCTTGGGCGCCCGACCGAGCCAGGAGTCCCAATTGAGTTCCTCGGGCGGCGGAGCTTTTGGGAACGGTCCGCCCACTTCGCCGCCGCCGAGGCCGACGGTGATTTTCTTGATGTCGCCCAAGAGCCCCTTTTGCACCATGTTCACCGCCCGAAGAAACGGCCCCCGGGATATGAAGATGCCGCGGACGGCCCGCTGCTGCGTACCCACCGCGAAGACTCGGTTGCGGTGCTTCTTACAAGCGTTGCGGATCCGCTGGTTTTCCTCGATCGTGAGCGTCAATGGTTTTTGGCAGAAGACGTGCTTGCCGGCTTCCAGGGCCTCGATGGCGATTTTCACGTGCCAATGGTCGGGCGTATCGACGCATACCACGTCGATGTCGTTGCGTTCGAGCAGCCTGCGGTAATCGCCATAGGCGTCGGCCTTGCCACAGCCGGCATCCTTATCGCTTTTAATTTCGTCGATGTGACGGGAATCAACGTCGCAGACCGCAACGATGTCGCCGAAGTTCTTATGTTCACGGGCATCTTGAACGCCCATGCTGCCCACGCCGATACAGCCGATCCTCGGCCGATCGTTCGGCGAGTCGTTGGCAAAAGCCCTCTGGTTCCAAGCGAAATATGGAACGGCGCTGCCCACGGCCGCCGCCAACGTCGATTTTCTTACAAACTCCCGCCGCGAAACTTTCCGTGACACAATTCCGCCTCCTCGATGTGTTTATCTGAAAACGCCGATAGCGTCATTGATGCGAACGATTCGTGGTTTCTCGCACCCTACCGGCTCCGTTCCGCATCGCGGCATCCACAAAGGACACGAAGAAAGGCCCTTTCGTGTCCTTCGTGTCCCTTCGTGGATGACACAAGGTCGGGGCGGGAGTTTGAACTCCCACCCCTTTCTGATTATTCGAGTACACGTTATCCTTCCATAATTACTTTCAGGCCCATCAACTGGGCCAGATAGCGAACGTTGTCTACGTGGTTGCCGTAGAACAGAACGCGGTGCAGCATGGTCATCATGTCCGACTGGTCCAACACGCCGCTGCCCCAGTTGGCCAGCATCGTGCGGGCGTCGGCCACTTCGGCCGTACACCGTGTGCGGCAGCCGCGGTCGTCGAAATTCGGAATCTCGATGATCTTCTGCGCCGAGAGGAGGATAGTATCCAAGTTGCACAGCTTGGCGCAGGTGATCTCTTGGCCCACGCGAAGTTCAACATCGACCGACGCCCCAAGGTTGTCCTCGCGGTGCGTGCGGATCGAAAACGGCGCCCGTGGGCCGGCCACGCCGTCCATCTTCGTCGCCGCCACGCAGTGGGCGTGGATCATCGCGTTGCGGGCCAGATCGAACATCGGATCGGTGATGAACCCCGGCTTGCCGAAGGCGTAGCCGCCCAGCAGCATCGTCAACGTGGAATCCATATCGGCCTCGCAGGCCCCCACCAGCCCC
>JAUWNG010000050.1 GCA_030612765.1 Planctomycetota bacterium | reverse complement strand
TGGGAGGGAAGCACCTTGACGGCCACCGGCCGCTCCAGCGACTCGTCGTAGCCCCGATAGACGTCGCCCATCCCGCCGGCGCCGATCCGCTCGACGATCCGGTAATGGCCCAATCGCGTGAAGGGAAGCGGTTCGGCAATTCCCGGCGGCGGCTGCTGCGTGCCCTGCGGCGGCGTGTCGTCGTCGGACACGATTGCGCTGCCGCGGGCCGGCGTTTCGATCATCGAGGTCGGCGCCTCCAGCGATTCAGCCCGACGCAACGCCTCGTCCAGGCCCTCGATCAGCCGCTCGCAATTCTCCCACCGCTCCGGAGATTCCAAACCCAGCGTCCGCTCCAACAGCGGCCGGACGACCGCCGAAACCCGCGCCTTGCTCGTCGCGTCGTAGATGTACGACAAGACCGGCCCGTCGGTTGCCAGCCGGCACAGCAGCGCGCCCAACTGATAGACGTCGACCCGTCGCGGGTCGAGCGCGTAGCCCGCCTTCTGGAGCGCGGCGGCGGCGGTGTCGATCTCCGCGGGCAACTCGACGGCGTCTTGTCCGGTCAATTCCGGGGGACAGAACTCCGGGTCGCAGTCGTCTTCGCCGCCGAACCGCCGCGGCGCGCCGGGAGGGGACAGATGCGGCCGGAGTTGTTCATCGACGCCAACCGCGTCGATACCGATTGCCCGATGGATGCGTCCGTTCTGGTGCAACGTCTGCACCTGCCGGGCTAATTTCCGGACGAGCGCCAAGCGGTTTTTCAACGGCCAATCGCCCCGCTCGGCGAGCAATTCCGAGAGGCCCCGTAGCGTTTCCGATTTGGCAGACATGTCGGCCATCGCGTCCGAGACCTCTCTCGTTTAGGACATACAACCTTCGTTGAGGATACACAGCCTGGATATTCCCGTCAATCTTCTACTTTTTCAGTTTCCGCTTCAGTTCCGCCAATTCATCGGATACATCGAGTCCTTCGTCGGGAGTTTCGATGTCCTCGGCGGCGCCGTTGGCGCCCAGGCTTCGCAACTCGGCCATTGCCGCGGCTTCGGCCTCGGCCTGCTCCACCTTGTCCTTCATGCGGTCGAACTTGGCGAAGGCGTTCTGATCGACCTCTGGGGCCAGGCCGGCCGCCTGGGTTTCCATTTTCTTTCGGAAGTCAGCCGCCCGTTTCCGTGCCGAGAGTGTGGCCAAATTCCGCTTTCCTTCCGCCAGCTTGGCTTTCATCGCGGCCAATTGACGGCGGAGACTCACGCTAGCCTCCTGGGCGGCCTCCAATTGATCGTCCAGCGCGGTGACCAGTTGCTCGTGTTCTTTCTTGCGGCCGATGGCCTTTCGGGCAAGATTGTCGTTGCCCTCCTCGACGGCCTTCTCGGCGCGGGCTTGCCATTGCTGCTGCTGAGCCCGGTTGCGCTCGAGTTCGCGCGAAAGGGTGGTTTCGTTGGCCATCGCCTTGGCGGTCTGGTTGGTCACTTCGGCGATCGTCTCCTCCATCTCGCGGACCGCTTGCTTGAGCATCTTTTCAGGATCCTCGAACCCTTCGGTCAGTTCATTGAGGTTGGCCGAGATGATGTCGGAAATTCGCTTGAAAACTCCCATGGGTATTCTCCTTTACCTTGTTTATGGTTTGCCTATTCACATAGCGGACACCGAGGAGCGACCGGTGATTCGTGCCGGCAGCATTAGCACCACGGCCACGCCGCAGAGTATGCCCAACAGGTGCGCCCCCGGCGTCCAACTCCAAACCCATCCGAAATACCATGCTCGCCAGAGAAAAGAACACAGTTCCATTAGCGGGATGAGCACCAAGCACCACAAGGCCGGCACCGTGACGATACCCCAACTCAGAAACCAGTTCAGTCCGTATTTAGGCCGCTTGAACACACCCAACAGAAGCGTCAGCGGAAACACGGCCAGATAGGCGGTTTCGATCAATGCCGACGGCATCAGGATCAGGGCAATAGTCAGCACCGCGAAGATGGCTCCCGAGGAACCGATCAGGCCGACGGGCAGGAAGATTCTTGCAAACAAACCTATCGCGATCAGGCAACCCAGGTAGACCAGCAGGTAACGGCCGTTGCCCAACCGCCGGTTAACCGGATTGCCGAACACCCAAAGCACCCACATGTTCAACAGCAAGTGCCAAAAACCGCAGTGGCAGAAACCGTACATGAGGATACTCAGTAGGCCCGTGCCCGACCCCACCGACCAGTTCCATCCGAACAGATAGACCAACAGGCTGACGACGATCAACGCCGCGTTGGCTACGGGGAGGTTGGCCTTGGTTCCAGAATACTTTAATTCCAACGGAATGGGAAAGAACATGGCACGACTCCTCGGATTATATAGGCCAACCGGCAGATGCCACGGCTATTGACCGTTTTCACAGAGGGCCCGCGGGTTCTCTGAGGAGGAAAACTGGATTCCTCATAGAACTTAATGAACTGAGCGGCCGGTTTTCGCAGCCTGTAGCCGAATAATCGACGTAAGTCGATTGGCTGCTTTGATTAGCCCGGCCTCTTTTTTGTGTTTTTTCGCCTGAACCGGGTCGAAAAGGTCGTAAGCCTGACGCACTGCCTCCTCGAGTCCGCCATGTTCGGCCAGATATTGACCCAACCGCTGCCACTCGGCGACGAACTCTTGCTCGGCCTCCTCGGCCGGACAGTAACTCTGGACTTGACGGCGGACCAACTGTTCCAGCTTCTTCGCGAGTTGCTTCTTGGCGTGACGGAAATAGTGGTCGACGGCGGCGGGAGAGACTTCCAGGGCTTTGGCCGTCTTCGCAATACTCAGTCCCTGGCAGAGCCGGCCATACAACACCCTCAGGTAGTCCACCCGGCCTTTCCGACAGTAGTCGGCGGCCAATGACTCGACGGCCCGTTGAACGATGTCTTCCACCCAGGCGGCGTAGAACACGTCAATCTGTTCGTCCGGCGACTGTTTCAACCGGTCAAAACGCTCCGCCAGATCGCGCAGCCGTTGCTCCCTGCTCGCGCGGACTCGATTTCGGTGCGAGAGGATGTTCCGCACCACGCAACACAGCAGGGTCCGCAACTTGGCCGACCGATTCGCCGCCCAGCGTACCAGCAGCCGTTGCTCCCACAGCGCCTCGAACGTTTCCGAGGCCACGTCTTCGGCGTCGTCCAGGTTTCGGGCGCCCCGGCGCAACGAGAAACGACAGATCGGCCCCCAATAGTCCTTTAAGAAACTCCGCCAATCTTCCTCGGCGCCGCCGGACGCCAACCGCTGGATGAGGGTCAAACGTGTCTGCGGAAAGCCCATGAGGAAACTCTCGCTAGGAGTCGTCCTCGGCCTGCGTCGGGGTGTCATCGGCCTGCGTCGGGTTGTCCTCGGCCACCGAGGGCACGACCCAAACCTTCACTTCCGCGTTGATTTCCTGGCCGAGGTGAATCGAGATGGTGTACAGACCAAGCTCTTTGAGCGGACCTTCCAGCCGGACCTGGTCCGCGGCGATGTGGAATTTGTTGCGTTTCAGGGCGTTTGCCACCTCGGTCGCGCCGACCGATCCGTAGAGGTGCCCTTCGTCATTGGCGTTGGCTTCGATGGTGATACTCTGCCGTGCCAGATCCGCCGCCAGTGATTTCAGCCCGGCCACTCGGGCCTTCTCGATCGCCTCGAGTTCCGCCCGATGCTTCTCGACCATCCGTTTGTGATGGTCGGTGGCGATGGTTGCCAGCCCTTGCGGGATCAGGTAGTTCATGGCGTAGCCGCGTTTGACTTCGACCACGTCGCCCTGTTTTCCCAGGTACTCGACCGGCTGGATCAGCAGCAACTCGATGCCGCCGTGCGGCCCTTTGGGCAACCGCTTGGCTCGATGAGGAACGGTTGGCTTCTTTTTTAACTTCGCCTTGACCATCGGCATGTTTGCCTTCTTGTATTCAATAAAGGATATGTTCGTATGCACGTAGGACGGATTCCCCGATCCGTCCAGCTTTTTTGGACGGACCAGGAAGTCCGTCCTACGATTATTCTTCAACGTCTAAAACGGAATCTCGTCGCCCGGCGATTTATCCGACGACGGCGCGTCACCGAAGTCGTCGGGCGGAGCCTGCTGGCTGTATTGCGAGTCCTGTCTGGCCGCCGGTCGCGGGCCGCCGCCATCCGGTCCGCCCTGTCCCCGACTGCCGATCAACTGCATCCGCTCGGCCACAACCTTCAGTTTCGATCGCTTCTGGCCGTCTTGCGTCTCCCAGCTATCCAGTTTCAACCGGCCCTCGATGAAAATCGGCGATCCTTTGCTCAAATACTCGCCGGCCACCTCGGCCGTCCGGCCCCAAAGCGTCACGTCGACGAACGTTACCTCCTCGACCCATTCGCCGCTGGCGTTTTTTCGACGGTCGTTCACGGCGATGCCAATATCCGAAACGGCCGTGCCGCTCTGGAGGTAGCGGATCTCCGGATCGCGGGTCAGGTTGCCCAACAGTATTACACGGTTGTGACTGGCCATGACGATTGCTCCTTACGTTTCGCCCGATTTGATTTTGGAGTCGTCGGCGTCTTCGACCGCGGCCACGGCGACCTCGACGGGCTTGTCCTCGGCCTTGACGGGCTTGTCCCCGGCCTCGACGGGCTTGTCCTCGGCCTTGCCTTCGGTCTTGCCTTCGGTCTTGTCCTCGGCCTTGCCGTGCGGCACCGTTGACACCGACTGTGCATGGGCGACCAGGGCGTCGACGATTCGCGGATCGACCTTCAGGAACAACGTCCGCAGGACGTCGTCGGCGATCCGGCACTGCCGCTGCAAATCGGTCAACTGGCCGCCGTCCAGACGGAAGTACGTTAGCCAGTAGGTGCCTTTCCGCTGCCCCTTGATGGGGAATGCCAGACGTCGCTCTTCCCAAAGGCGGCTGACGAGTATTTCGCCGCCGAGCTTCTCGATCATCGCGGGGATCTGGCCGGAGATCGCTTCGGGATCCCGTCCAAAACGGTTCGCGTCCAGAATGAACATGCCTTCATAGACGTTCGCGGCCAATGTAAAACTCCTCGGAAGTACAGGTAGCACAGCCGCCCTCGGCTGTGTGGATGCGAGGCACATCCGAGGGTGGATGTGCCACACATTCAGTTGTAATGGTTCATGCAATAATCCGCGTCCTCGCGGGCCCAGGCAACCACGGCGTCGGTCGCCAGCCCCGCCGCTTGTTCGATGACGGGAACCTCCTCGGACGTGAACTTGCTCAATACGTAATCGGCCCAATCCCAATTATCCGGCGCGGCGCCGATGCCGACCCGAAGCCGCGCGAACTCCTCAGTGCCCAATTTTCCAATAATGTCTTGCAGACCCTTCTGGCCGCCCGATGAACCCTTTGTCCGAAACCGCAACTTGCCGACCGGCAGGTTCAAATCATCGCAAATCACCAACAAATCCTGGGGGGGTAATTTGTAAAAACTCATTGCCTCCCGAACGCTGGTTCCACTGAGGTTCATGAAGGTCGTGGGACTCAAAAGCAGGGCCTTATGGGTGCCCAGTTCGGCCTCGACGACCTCGCCTTGAAACCGCGCCTTGGGAGCGGCAATGCCGCACTTTCGGGCCAACTCAGCCAGAACGGCGTAGCCGACGTTGTGTCGCGTCCGCTGATAACGGCGCCCCGGATTGCCCAGCCCAACCACGAGTTTCATCGGCTATGCCTCCGCTAATCCGAGCTTCCCCCGTGTCGGCTTCATGGTCTCGTTATTCCTTCTCCCCGTCTTCCTCCTTTTCTTTCTCGCCAATAATTTCAGGCTCGCCGGGAACCGCCTCGGCGGCTTCCTCTTCAGGCTGCTCCTGCGGCACAACACATTCGACGGCCACCATCTCCAGGTCGGAGGCGAGCAGTTTGGCCCCCTGAGGCAACTCCAAATCGCCCAAGGAAACCGAATCATTCAGCTTCAGATGGTTGATGTTCACGGCCAGCTTATCGGGAATGGCGGAAGCCGGGCAGGCGATCTCGACCTCGTGGATCAATTGTGAGATCACGCCTCCTTCCCGCACACCGGGCGATTCTCCACGCAACTCGATCGGCAAGCGGATTTCCACGATCTCGTGCTCTGAAATCCGCGTGAAATCCACGTGGATGATGTGCGTTCCCCAGGTGTCCCACTGAAGATCGCGGACGAACGCCGATTCATCGACCGCGCCGGTCAGGCTGACCAACCGGCTCCCTTGACGGATGGCCGCCGCCAGCGTGTCTGCCCCCACGCTCAACGACACGCACTCCAGGCCGTGCCCGTAGAGGATTGCCGGGATTTTGCCCGCGCGGCGCAACCGCAGGTTGTTGCGTTTCCCTCTGGTATGACGTGGTTCAACGGCCAACTGTAGCGCCATTATGCGTCCTCTAATACTGTGCGCAAAACAACTCCCTCCGCCAACGGGCGAATCGCTTATTTTCGCGTAAACGCGAAGGATTGCAACCCCACGTGCCGCATTTTTTCCACTGCAATTCCGCCCTTGCCTCGAAAACTCGACGCAAAGGCCGCAAACAGACCCTTAATCACAAGCCCCAAGAGAGGGGGAGGGAAGGCGTCGGGGGGGTCGGGGATTCGGGGTTCGGGGTTCGGGGAACCGTTTAGCCGCCGCGTCTACGCGGCGTTATGCGGGGCACACGCGTCGTTTAACCCGGAGCCAACGGCGACGGGGATGTCTCCCGCTGCCCGCCATCTCCCGCCGTCGCCGATGGCTCCGGGTTAAACGACTTAGTGGTATGTTGTCCAGCCGGAGCGGTCAACGCCGGCAAACGGCGTCACAAAGGACCATTTCTGAGGCGGCTTGCCTTCCTTGACCGGGTTCTCCTCGACGTAGCGGATGGCTGCCTCGATCGCTTGCTCGGTGTCAAGATAGACCTTCCATTGGCCCACCGCCCACGGCGACGGAAGCTTGCCATCGCGGCGCTGAAACCTTTGTTGCGGGTGCAGGGACTCCGCTTTCAATTGCTTGGTGGCCTCTCCTTTGAGCAGATTGCATATTTGCTCCGCCTTGTAGGTATGTCTGGCAACTACCAGGTGGACGTGTTCCGGCAGGATCGAGCAGGCCCAAATGGCCAAGCGACATTTGCGCGATCCGACGTCGAATCCGCTGCCCACCGCTCGCGCTTGCCGGCCGTCGAGTTGGACAGGTGGAAACCGTAGTGCTTTGATCGCGGCGGCCCGCCAGACGGCCCATTGCGACGTGTCGATGTCCAGGCGCTCGACCGAGCGGGTCGCCCGGCCGAAGCGGGCCAACTCCCACGAACCCACGAAATCGGACCACGACCCGCGCGGATCGTTGGGCAGCCAAAACCCGTACGCGCCCCAGATCACATGATATCCGTGGACCATGACTCCCATCTCCCGTCGTCGGCGTCGCTGTCGCCCCGCCGTCGCCGATGGCGTCGTTTAACCCGGAGCCAACGGCGACGGGGATGTCTCCCGCCGCCCGCCATCGCCGATGGCTCCGGGTTAAACAACTCTGAGTGGCTAAATATCCTGCACCAGCTACAACCGCGGCACGAGGATCAGGAACAAGTTGCTGTACTGATCGGTCCAGAGGGGCACATGCAAATCGTCGTCCGGCAGGTACGGCGGCCGCGACGGATGCGCGCTTATGAAATCGTCGTTTCGCGTCACCACGATCCATTCGCTCTCGTCGACCAGCCGGTTTTCGTCCGACTTGGAACAAAGCCGCGTGGACTTCATTCCGCAATCCTCGGCCAGTCGCCGCACGACCGGTCCCAGACGCAGGTAGCCGTTCGAGACGTGAACCGCGATAATGCCGTCCGGCTTCAGGTGCCGGCGGTAAACGTCGAACGCCTCGCGGGTAAGCAGGTGGGTGGGAATGGCGTCGCCGCTAAAGGCGTCCAGCACCAGTACGTCGTACTCCTGCGGCCCCTCCTTTTCCAACGAAAGCCGGGCGTCGCCCAACACCACTTTCCACTTGCCGCGGCAGTCGTACAAGTAAGTGAAGCGTTCTTGGGCCATGCGGTACACTTCGCGGTTGATCTCGTAGAAGCGGAACACGTCGTCCGGCCGGGCGTAGGCGGCCAGGGTGCCGATCCCCAATCCGATCAACCCGACCCGCACCGGCCCCGATTTCTGGCAGAAGCGGATGGCCTCGCCCGCCCCGCTCTGTTCGCCGTAATAGCCGGTGGGCCAACGCCGCTTTTCCGGATCGGCCGACTGGCGGCCGTGCTGAATTCGTCCATGCCGCAATTGGAACTCGTTCTTTTCTGAATTGTAAATTACCGAAACGACGCCGAAGAAGTTTCGCGCCTGATCCAGTGGTCTGGCCAGGCCGCCGCTCCAGACGGCGATATAAAGCAGTCCGACGGCGATCACGAACCCGAACCCGGCGTAGGCGATCACGCGAATCATGCGGCCGGAGGTAGACGGGATCAACAACCCGACCGACAAGACGAACGTGACGGCCACTCCGATCGGCCATTCCAGATAGGTTGAAAACGTCAACGGGGCCACGACGGCCACGAACGCCCCCCCCAGCGCGCCGCCGGCGGAAATAAACAGGTAGAACTCGGTCAAATATCGCGGGGCGGGCTTCAGACGGACCAACTCGCCGTGGCAAACCATGCAGGCGAAGAACAATGCCGCAAAATACAGTTGCAGCTCGGCCATCAGCCCCAGCGAATCCCAATCCACTCGGAGATAATCGTTGACTGCCGCGCCGCCCAGAGCAAGCACGGCCAGCGCCGCCCACAAAGGGCGGACGTACCACCGTGCGTGGTCGAAACAAATAATGAACGACAGCAAGTAGAGGCTTAGCGGCATGACCCAAAGAAAGGGGACCACCGCCACGTCCTGACAGACGTGATTCGTGGCGGCCAACAACATCAGCGACGCGCAAGCCGGCAGCGCCAGCCAGCGTAGCCGGTCGGACCAACCGGGTCGATGATCGAGCGCCGGGGCGGCTTGCCCAACCGCGTTCGTCGCATTGCCGGGTGAGCCGGTAGCGGTATCCGACCGCAATTGCCACACGCAGGCGAGCAATGCCGCGCAAAGGGCCGCGTAAAGAACAAACGCCCCCGACCACGTCGCCGACTGGATCGACAGATCGAACATCGGCTCGAAGAAGAAGGGATAGCTCAACAGCGCAGCCAGCGATCCGGCGTTGGACAACGCATAGAGGCGGTAGGGCGACCGCCCGGGACATGCGCCGCTGAACCACGCCTGAACCAACGGGCTGGTCGCCGCGAGGACGAAATAGGGAAGCCCCACCGTCGCCGACAACAACAGCAGTATCTGCAAGGTGGGATCCACGGTGGCGCCCGGCCTCCAGTCGGCGCCCGGTATGACCGGCAGCACGGCCAACGCCACGGCGACCAAGGCCAGGTGGACGGCGACCTGATGTCGCGGCGCCAACCAACGCTGCAAGAGGTGTGCGTACAGATAGCCGCCGAACAGCAGCGTCTGGAAGAACAACATACAAGTGGTCCAGACGGCCGGCGCCCCGCCGAACCAGGGCAAGATCGCCTTGCTCACCATCGGCTGCATCTGAAACAGCAAAAACGCGCTCAGGAGAATCGTAACGCCGAAGGTGACGATCCACCATCGGCTTGTCTCGGTGCGATTTGTCGCAGGCGCCGTCATTATCGAAGTATACACTACCGCTGAAACGTTGTCCTTGAGGGGTAGGCGAAGTGTGTGGCAAGATTTTCTGGCGGCTATGCCATTTTTGTCATTCTGAGCGCAGCGAAGAATCTCGCTTTTTCGGCAGCGTCGGCGAGATTCTTCGCTGCGCTCAGAATGACCGAACCTGCCGGAAAATCTAGCCGCACACCATCCGGCGGGGTGTGTCGTGGTGGAGCCGACAACCATTTCCGCCGATCGGCTTTCAACTCTGCATGTCAAAATGGCAGTTCGCCAATCGCCGATGACCGCCGAATCGCAACTCAAAACGAATCATTCCGGCGTAAAGCCTTCCCCAGTAATGTTTTACGACCCGCGGAAAACTCGCCCCCATCCGGTGGCACGCCCTTTGCTCCCCTGACGTATCTTTGCAGAGGGTGCCAAGGCCCTGGATTGTTTGAATAAGGAGTATCAAATGTCTACTGGTGAAAAAATTATCGGAATCGACCTCGGTACCACGAATTCGGTGGTGGCCGTGATGGAAGGCAAAGACGTCAAGGTTATCCCGAACGCCGAAGGAAACCGGCTGACGCCCAGCGTGGTGGCGTTCACCGACAAGGAGGAGACCGTAGTCGGCGAACCGGCCCGACGCCAGGCGGTGACCAATCCCACGCGGACGATTTCCTCGATCAAGCGTTTCATGGGCCGCCGTCACAACGAGGTCGCCTCGGAAGAGAAAATCGTGCCCTACAAGATTGTCGGCGGGCCGGAGGACTACGTGAAGGTCGAAGTTGACGGCCGCGACTACACGCCGCCGGAGATTTCGGCCTACACGCTGCGGAAGCTCAAGGAAGCGGCCGAGGCCTATTTGGGACACAAGATAAACAAGGCCGTGATTACCGTCCCGGCCTACTTCAACGACGCCCAACGCCAGGCGACCAAGGACGCCGGCCAGATAGCCGGGCTGGAGGTGGCGCGGATCATCAACGAGCCGACCGCCGCCTCGCTGGCCTACGGTTTGGACAAGAAGAAAAGCGAAAAGATCGCGGTCTTCGACCTCGGCGGCGGAACCTTCGACGTCTCCGTGCTCGAAGTGGCCGACGGCGTCTTCCGCGTCATCAGCACCAACGGCGACACCCACCTGGGCGGCGACGACTTCGACCAGTGCCTGATCAATTACGTGGCCGACGAGTTCAAGGGCCAATACAATATCGACCTGCGCAAGGACACGATGGCCCTGCAACGGCTCCAGGAGGCCTGCGAGAAGGCGAAGAAGGAGCTTAGCTCGGCTCAATCGACCGACCTGAACCTGCCGTTCATCACGGCTGACGCCCAGGGCCCGAAACACTTGCAGATGTCGATTACCCGCGCGAAACTCGAACAGTTGATCGACCACCTGATCGACCGCTGCCGCAAGCCGGTCGAGCAGGCGATGAAAGACGCCCACCTTACGCCGAAGGACCTCGACGAAGTGGTGCTGGTCGGCGGATCGACCCGGTTGCCCAAGGTGCAGCAGGTGGTCAAGGAGATGTTCGGCGGCAAGGAGCCGCACAAGGGGGTCGACCCCGACGAAGTGGTGGCCATCGGCGCCGCCATCCAGGGCGCGGTCCTGGCCGGCGACGTAAAGGACGTGCTGCTGCTGGACGTCACTCCGCTCTCGCTGGGTATCGAAACGCTCGGCGGGATCATGACCAAACTGGTCGAGCGGAACACGACCATCCCCACCGAACGGAAGCAGATTTTCAGCACCGCCGACGACAACCAGACGGCCGTCACCGTAAAGGTCCATCAGGGCGAGCGGCAGATGGCCGCCGACAACCGGCTGTTGGGTATGTTCAACCTGGAAGGCGTCCCACCGGCGCCCCGCGGCATGCCGCAGATCGAGGTCAAGTTCGACATCGACGCCAACGGCATCCTCAATGTCTCGGCCAAGGATCTCGGCACCGGCAAGGAACAGACGGTGCGGATCGAGCAGTCCAGCGGGCTGTCCGAGGACGAGATCGACACGATGCGCAAGGACGCCGACTCGCACGCCGAGGATGACAAACGCAAACGGGAACTGGCCGATCAGCGCAATCAGGCCGATTCGATGTGCTGGCAACTCGAAAAGCTGTTGAAAGAACACGCCGACAAGTTGGCCGACGCCGACAAGCAGGCGGTCAATGCGGCCATCGAAAAAGCCCGCGAGGCGGCCAAGGGGGACGACGCCGAGCGGATCAAGTCGGCGGTCCACGAGTTGGAGCAGGCGTCTCACGCATTGAGCAAGACGCTCTACGAGAAGGCAGGCCCTCAGGATCAGGCGGCATCCGGCAACGGCGACGATCCGCAGCCCGACGCTCAACCCTCCGCCGCCCCGGCCGGCGACGACGACGCCATCGACGCCGAGTTCGAGGTGAAGGAGTAGCGCTCGGTCCCCTCTCCCTCTGGGAGAGGGTTAGGGTGAGGGCCGTATGTTTGTCCGGTCCCCTCTCCCTTTGGGAGAGGGTTAGGGTGAGGGCCGTGTGCTTTGCGTGTTCGGCTCCCTTTCCCTCCGGTAAAATGGTTAGGGTGAGGGCAGCGTGTTTGTCCGGTCCAGGGTGAGGGCTGTGTGTGGAGAGTATCCATGCCCGATCATCACTACGCATCGAAGCACATGGTCCACCGCGCACGCGACCTGCGCCAAACCGGCACTCCGCCCGAAAAACTACTGTGGCTTGCTCTGCGCAACGGCCAGATCGGCGGCTTGAAGTTTCGACGCCAGCATCCGATTGGTCCGTATGTGGTTGATTTCTTTTGCCGCGGTGCCGGATTGGTCGTCGAAGTTGACGGCATGAGCCACGACGACAAGGCCCGGCAAGATGCGGCAAGGACAAAGCACATCGAATCGCAGGGCTTGCAAATCCTTCGCGTAACAAACGAAGACGTGATGAACGACCTTGATGCCGTTACGCGGAAGATTGCGCAATTGGGCGGCGTCCCGTGGGATTAGCGTGTCCGGTGTCCGGTCCCCTCTCCCTCTGGGAGAGGGCTAGGGTGAGGGCCGAGGGTGATAATTTTGAGTGTCGTTCATTTTTCAAAGGCAACACTATGACCACAAATCATAAGTTGTGGTGGACAATTGCGGTCATTTGTACGGCCTTGATTATTGTGGCAATTGGAGTTTGGATTATGACAACAAGCATGGGGCAGTTTGGTTACTTTGAGGGCCGAGTGGTTGCAGTCTGGTCAAACGATGGTCGGCAAATGACGCTAAATGAGCCATTCGTCTACGTCGCCCCAGACGGAAAAAAGTGGAATGCTCCCAATGGTTCGGTTGTTGACGGAGCTTCAATACCAAGACTATTTTGGACATTGATAGGAGGGCCTTTCGAGGGCAAATATCGAAATGCATCAGTTGTGCATGATGTGGCCTGCCAAGAGAAAATGGAATCGTGGGAAGAAGTGCATTTGATGTTTTATTTTGCGTGCCGATGTGGGGGCGTCGGCACGGCGAAAGCAAAGCTGATGTACTGGGCGGTTTATCACGGTTGTCCCAGGTGGAAGAGATGTTTGGTGGATGGCAAACCTGTATATGAGATGCGATCTCCCCCCATTAAACACTTTGATGAGGAGCAAGTTCAGAGGATTACAAGTTACATAGAGACAAATAATCCTTCCTTGGAAGAACTGAGAAGCCTACGGCTAGATTAACCAGAATTAAGGACTCGTGAATCAAAGTGACGCTGCCCTCACCCTAGCCCTCTCCCAAAGGGAGAGGGGACCGGAGCAATCTCATGGAAGACGACGTTGAAACCCTTTTTCGTCTTGCGGAAAAGGCCATGCAGGAAGCGGCGGACCGAGTTGTGGAAGAAGCGCGGCGGACAAATAGCTCGGTTGTCGTTTGGGAAGACGGTGCCGTTCGTCATATTCCGCCCGATCAACTGCCGCCGCCCAAGCAGCCCTCACCCTAGCCCTCTCCCAGAGGTAGAGGGGACCGGAACAATCTCATGGAAGACGAAATACATAACCTTTCTGAGCTTGCTGAAAAAGCTTTGCAAGAAGCAGTTGAAAAAGTCATCGAGAACGCACGACGGAATAATCATACCTTGGTCGTTTGGGAAGACGGCGCCGTTCGGCATATTCCGCCCGATCAACTGCCGCCGCCCAAGCAGCCCTCACCCTAACCCTCTCCCGGAGGGAGAGGGGACCGGACACACAGCACAGCCCTCACCCTAGCCCTCTCCCAAAGGGAGAGGGGACCGGACGGAAACAATCATATGGCGTTTCGATTCGACAAACTGACGCTCAAGGCTCAAGAGGCCGTCGCCCGGGCGCAGGAACTGGCCGCCGATCGGGGACACGCACAGATCGACCCGCTGCACCTGTTGGCCGGACTGCTCGAAGAAAGCGACGGCATCGTCGGCCCGATCCTCGAAAAGATCGGCGTAAATCGCGGGCAGTTGGACCAGGTCGTTCAGGCGGAAATGAAACATTTCGCCAAGGTTTCAGGCGGCGCGCCGCCGCAGGGAAGCCGCGAGCTGAACCAGGTGCTCGAAACCGCCCAACGCGAAGCCGACGCGATGAAGGACGAGTTCGTCTCGACCGAACACCTGCTGCTGGCGCTGGCGAAAGTCGATTCAAAAGCAAAAAACGTCCTGAAGTTGAACGCCGTTACCGACGCCGACCTGCTGAAGGTGTTGCAGACCGTTCGCGGCAGCGCGCGGGTAACGGACCAGACGCCCGAGGGAAAGTTCCAGGCACTGGAGCGATATGGAATAGATCTGGTCGAACGCGCCCGGCAGGGAAAACTCGATCCGGTGATCGGCCGCGACCAGGAAATCCGCCGCGTCATGCAAGTCCTTTCGCGGCGGACGAAGAACAACCCCGTGCTGATCGGCGAGCCGGGCGTAGGCAAAACCGCCATCGCCGAGGGCCTCGCGCTGCGGATCGTCGAGGCCGACGTGCCCGAAAGCCTGAAAAACAAGCAGGTAATCGCGCTCGACATGGGCGCGCTGGTCGCCGGCACAAAGTTTCGCGGCGAGTTCGAGGAGCGGCTCAAGGCCGTGCTCCGCGAGGTATCGGACGCGGGCAACGTGATCCTATTGATCGACGAGTTGCACACGGTGGTCGGCGCCGGCCGGGCCGAAGGGGGTAGCGACGCGGCCAACCTGTTGAAGCCCGCCCTGGCTCGCGGCGAGCTGCGCTGCATCGGCGCCACGACGCTGGACGAGTATCGAAAATACGTCGAGAAGGACGCCGCGCTGGAGCGGCGTTTTCAGCCGGTAAATGTCGGCGAGCCGTCGGTCGAGGACACGATCGCCATCCTCCGCGGCCTGAAGTCCCGCTACGAGGCCCATCACCGCGGCGTGCGGATCAAGGATTCGGCGCTGGTCGCGGCGGCCAACCTCTCGCACCGCTACATCGCCGACCGCTTCCTGCCCGACAAGGCCATCGACCTGATGGACGAGGCCACCAGCCGGCTGGCGATGGAGTTGGAGAGCGTGCCGACGGAGATCGATCAGGTGCAGCGGCGGCTGGTCCAGCTCGAACTGGCCGACCGCCAACTCGCCGAGGAGACGGAGGAGCACGCCCGGCAGCACCGCGCCGAGGTGCAGGAGGAGATGGCCGAGCTGCGCAAGAAACTCGCCGATCTGCGCGAGCAATGGGAACTGGAAAAGAGCGGCCTGGGCGACGTGCAGCAGATTCGCCAACGGCTGATGGACGTCGAGTTGCAGTACAGCCAACTTGCCGCCTCGATCAAGGAAAAGCAGTCCGCCGGCGCGCCGGTCAGCGAGGCCGACTATCAAAAACTCTACGAACTCGACATCCAGCAAAAGGACTTGGCCAAGCAGCTCGAGGCCCAGGAAGCCGACGAAGCGGGTGCCACTGCTGGCTCGTCCAGCAGTGTCGGCCAAGCGGGGAAAGCACTGCCGGACAAGCCGGCAGTGGCACACAAACGGCTGCTCCGCCGCGAGGTCGGACCCGAGGAGATCGCCGAGGTCGTCAGCGCCTGGACCGGCATACCCGTCACGCGGATGATGGAGACGGAACGGGCGAAGCTGCTGGTCCTCGAAGACCGTATCCACCGACGGCTGGTGGGCCAGGACGAGGCGGTCGAGGCCGTGGCCAACGCAGTGCGCCGCAACCGCTCCGGCCTGCAAGACCCCAACCGGCCGATCGGCTCGTTCATCTTCCTTGGCCCCACCGGCGTGGGCAAGACGGAACTCTGCAAGGCCCTGGCCGAGGTGATGTTCGACGACGAGAACGCCATGATCCGGCTCGACATGAGCGAGTTCATGGAGCGGCACACGGTGAGCCGTCTGATCGGCGCCCCGCCGGGTTACGTGGGCTACGAGGAGGGCGGGATGCTGACCGAGGCCGTCCGCCGCCGCCCATACGCGGTCATTCTGCTGGACGAGATCGAGAAGGCCCACCGCGACGTGTTCAACATCCTGCTGCAAGTCCTCGACGACGGCCGGCTGAGCGACAACCAGGGCCACACCGTCGATTTCACCAACACGATCGTGGTGATGACCAGCAACATCGGCAGCCAACTGATCCATGAGATCGCCAAGGAGGGCGGCGACGAGGAGCAGATGCGCGAGGCGGTGATGCAGACCCTGCAAACCCGCTTCCTGCCCGAGTTCCTCAACCGCGTGGACGAGATAATGATCTTCCACCCGCTCGGCCGCGAGCAGATACGCCGGATCGTCGAGATTCAGGTTGCCCGATTGCGCCGGCAGCTTGAGGAGAAGGGCCTCGAACTGGAAGTGACCGCCGCCGCGCTCGACGCCATCTCCACCGAGGGCTACGATCCGACCTACGGCGCCCGGCCGTTGAAGCGGGTGATTCAGCAGCGCATCCAAAACCCGTTGGCGGTTGAACTCCTCAAGCGCGAATTCACCGAAGGCAGCCGCGTGAAGATCGACTACCGGGACGGGGAATTCACGTTCGAGCGGATCGAGTAAGTCGGCTGTTTACGGGGTTTTTCAAGGAATTGCCGGCATGTCAGACGAGTGGTAGAATGTATGTAGTCTTATTCGATTGGACGAAAGGGAAACCGATTTGAAGTTCGAGATCGAATATTCGCCTGATGCGGAGGACCATTTTCGCGCGTTGACGGCGCGTCAGCGTGCGACGGTTCTCGACGAAATCGACGGGCAATTGCAGCACCAGCCGGACGTGGAAACCAGAAACCGCAAGCCGATGCGGCCCAACCCGGTCGCCCCCTGGGAACTGAGGATCGGCGATCTTCGTGTATACTACGATATCGAGTACGAACCTGTGAAACGGGTATTGATTCGCGCCGTGGGAATCAAGACTCGCAACATCGTCAGGATTGGGGGAGAGGAGATTCAGCTATGAAGACCATCGAACGGATTGAAGCAACCGAGAGTCTGGCCAAGTATTCCGAGCACACGGAAGACCTGCCGATCGTCATTACCGATCACGGCCAGCCGGTTGCCGCCCTTATGTCGATTCCCAACACCGACCTGGAGACGGTCTCGCTTAGCACAAACCCGCAGTTTCTATCGCTGATTTCACGATCCAGGACGCGGCAGGAAAAAGAAGGCGGATTGACGGCCGAGGAGATGCGTCGCCGACTGAGTGCCACGCCTCCCGAAAATGACGCGGCGGAATGACCATGTCCTCATCTCATCGAGTTGAAACGGAGTTGAAACGGGGACGCAGCTAGTATTGGCACAATTTTGTCCCGAAGGGAAAGTCGACAATAGTCCAGCAGTTTACTGCTGGGTCGCGAGGACGTCCAACAATTCCCAAAGTCCCGTAGGGACGGTCGAAAATCGACACCGTTCACGCGACGCCAGGGGGACAGTCCCATTTTCGCGGCCGAAACGCAAGTTGGCAACGCAAAGTTCACCGCGCCGCGAAAATTGGGACAGTCCCCTGTAAACCGGTGATCGCCGGCTTGAGAGTCCAACGCAGCGGAGTTACGCTGCCTTGCGTTTCGGCAGGCGGCGACTGCCGATGTCGCGGACGATGTTGGCGACCCTCGACAAGTCCTTGCCGGTCAGGCTCGAGCCGCTCGGCAGGCAGAGTCCGTGCTGGAAGATATGCTCCGCCACGGCGCCGCCGCGGACGCAACAGGTGGAGAATGCCGGCTGTAGATGCATCGGTTTCCAGGTGGGCCGCGACTCAATGTTCGCGGCCTCCAACGTCAGGCGAATGTCTTCGCTGGTGGCACCGAACCGCCGCGGATCGATGGTCAAGCAGGTGAGCCAGCGGGTAGAACGGCCGCGGTGATGTTCGGGCATGAAGTCGATCCCCGGCAAATCGGCCAGTTCGCTACGGTAGAACTCGAAGTTCGCCCGTCGCGCGGCCACGCGGTCTTCCAGCACGCGCAACTGTCCCCGGCCGACCGCCGCCAGCAGATTGCTCATGCGGTAGTTGTAGCCGATCTGCGAGTGCTGGTAGTGTGGGGCCGGGTCGCGGGCCTGGGTGGCGAGGAAGCGGGCACGCTCGGCCAGGTACTCGCTGTCGCAGACCAGCATCCCGCCGCCGCTGGTGGTGATGATCTTGTTGCCGTTGAAGGAAAACACGCCCAGGGCGCCGAAGGCGCCCGCCGGCCGGCCGGCATAGGTGGCGCCGAGCGCCTCGGCGGCGTCCTCGATGATCGGCACGTCGTACCGCGCGCACGTCTGGCGGATCGGCCCGTAGTCGGCGCATTGACCATAAAGATCGACGATGACGACCGCCTTGGGCAGTCGGTTCCGTCGGGCGCGGGCACGGAGTTCGTCGGCCAACAGGTCGGGGTCCATGTTCCAGGTGGTCGGTTCGCTGTCGATCAGCACCGGCTTGGCGCCGACGTAGGTGATGGCGTTGGTCGTGGCGGCGAAGGTGAAGGTGGATGTCAGCACCTCGTCGCCGGCACTAACGCCCAGCAGGATCAGAGCCAGATGCAGCGCCGCGGTGCCGGAGGAGAGGGCGACGGCCTGTTTCATGTCGACCAGTGCGGCGAACTCCCGTTCAAAAGCGTCGATGTGCGGTCCCAAGGGGGCGATCCAGTTCGAGTCGAAGGCGTCGAGCAACAACTCTCGCTCGTGACCGGACATGTGGGGCGGGGAGAGGAAAACGCGTTCCATCGTTGTCTCCTACAAAGCTCGGTATGCCGGAAAGTATCCGGCTTTGGGCGTCCATGCCGGATCGTTGCTTGTTTCCCACAGGCGACGCTGTTCAAGCAAACGATGATAAGCCGCCGTGTCGTAGATTTTTCGGGCCACGCGAAAAGGCTTGCTTCCGTTCGGGGAAAACGATTTTTTGTAGCGGTAAATGCCATCGTCTTCGGCGTAGCCGCCGCCGAGGACAAACGCCCGCTTGCCGGCTCGGCGTCCCCAGAGCATGGCTTCGTGTTTCAATAGGTCGTTGGGGCGTTTGGCGAACGAGTCGGCCAGCGTTCCGCCAAGAAACGAATATATGTAATCCGTCGAGACCAAGACCAACTCCGTCGAAATCACCTGCGTCGCATCCAGCACGTGGAAAAACACAAATTGACCGGGCAGGTCGCGCACGAGTTTTTCAAAGAACTCGCGGGGGAAGAAGTAGCCGCCGGTCGCTCCGCGACGTTCCATCGTCGAGTAGTAAATCGCCAAAAACTCTTCGATCCTCCGACCCGAGGCGTCCGCTTCAACAGTTAATCCAGATCGCCTTGCGCGGTTTACATTCTTGCGGACTTTATGCTCGAAATCTTTCCACAATTCTTCCGGGGTTATCGCTAGATCGCGCACGATATTTTGTCGGTCCACGCTCAGTTCGCCGTCAAATGACAATTGCTGTTTGGGAAACAGGGACAAGCGCGCGAAGGACGAGACGACGTGATGTGTTTCGGCCCAGGCCTGGAACCGCTCCCAAAAAGTATTCGCCTGCTCCGCGTCGCAGTTCCAAGCGAAGGCTCCACCATATCCGTATGGGGTGACAAGATCGCAAGCCGTTTCCCCCGATTCCGTCCAAGGCTCGACATTTAAGGGCCGCAGCAGGAACGGATACAGTACGCCTCCGTCCGCCGTCGATAACGTTGAGCAGACGACCCGATCCTCCGGTCTTGCGAACAGCCGAACGTATGCCGGATGTGCGAAGACCTCGCGCCCAGGCCAAGCCTGCCAGCAAGCCAGCCAGTCGGCCGCTTCGGCGGGCACGGCGTTATCGAGAAATCGGACGTTCATGTTTGCGACCCCAAACAAGCGAAGCGTGTGGAGCGATGAAGTGCGGACGATAATCGTGGCTTTGTCCCAAAAGCCTCCGCAACGTTTCTTCCAAAGCGTCGAGTTGACCGGCTTGCACATCTTGATGAATCGGCAGATTGAGGATTCGGCTCGACACGCGATGTGAATCGGGGAATTCTTCCCTGGAAATTTGCGGGATCAGGGTATGGTAGAGACTGACGGCGCCGAAGCCGGCTTCGTTCAGGGCGAAGTAAAGCGAGTCGCGGGAAGCGCCGTGAATCAGCACTGGCAACGTTTGCGGCACTTCGCCGACGGCCGGCGACGGTCGCAATGTCACGATTTGATCCGCCAACGGGGCCAACAAGTCGGCCAAAAGCCAGGCATTCTGCCGCCGTCGTTGGGCGATTGCGAAAAAATCATAAGTCCACGGCGGCGGAAGACCGTCTTGCTCTGGTAGGTCGCCTGCCACAAGATCCGCATGACGAGGCGCTACGGCGAGCATTCCGCCCTTGATCGGAAGCATCTTGTGCAGCGAATAGATACAAGCGTCGCCCAGTCGGCCGCATACGCCGCCCACACAATCGCTGAACAGCGCGTGCGCCTCGTCCTCGACAACCCACGCCCCATAACGACGCGCCAACTCGACGGCTTGTCGGTATTGTGGATCTACGTAACCGAAGTAATGAATCAGCACCAAAACTTTGACGCGACCGCTTTGCAGGCATTTTTCCAAATGATCGAGGTCGATATGCAGATTTCCATCGAGTCGATAGAAGTCGTACGACAGTTTGAGTTCGGCGACGGGATCGAACACGCCCGAACCCTCGTTGGCCGACCATCCGACGTAGGCCGGGAGCAAAACCGACTGTCCCGATTGGAAGTTTAGAGCAGCCAGAAGCGATTTGAACGCGGTTCTTGCATTGGCGAATCGCCGGCAGGGGCGGGCGAATGCCTCACCGTCGGACGCCTTCTTTGCAATCGTGACGTTCATGTGAAACGCTCCTTGTTTCCGAGGTTCCATTGCCGCTGAATCTCTTGCATGGGGATTGCAGGTGATCCATCGAGACGAAGTTCCGTGAGGACGAGATCACATGAGCCGGTGGCCACTCGCAGCCCGGCCTCGGAACAGCCCAAAATGCTTCCAGGCGGTGAAGAAGACGAAATATCGAGCGGGGTGGCGCCGCCCACGCCCACATACCCTCCCTGGAGCGTCGTCCATGCGCCGGGGCGTGGATTCAGGCCTCTCACTAAATTATGGATTTGTGCCGCGTTGTGGTTCCATGCAATGCGGGTTTCCGACTGCGAGGGATTGCCATAGTATGAAGCCTCGGCCTCGTTCTGCGGCTTTGGCGTGATCGCGCCCCGTTCCAGCGCGTCGATGGTTTCGGCCAGCAGACCGCCCCCCACTTCGCATATCTTTTGGAATAGACTCCCACCGGTGTCATCCCTCGCAATGGAAATCGCTTGTTGCGCGAGAATATCGCCGTTGTCGAACGTGGGAGTCATGACGTGGACGGTAACGCCCGTTTGAGACTCGCCATTGATGATGGCCCATTTCCAAGTACATGGGCCACGATACTTCGGCAGGAGCGAACCATGTAAATTGATCGTCCCATGCCGGGGTATATCCAGGATGGCCCGAGGAATGATCTTGTGGTATCCGGCGACTGCTATCAGATCGGGCCGGAGCGATCGAATCCGTTCGATAAACCCGGGTTCCTTGGGCGAGGTGGGTTGAAGCACCGCGAATCGATTCCGGGTCGCCCAGTCGGCAACGGGCTGCAACGCTCCGTCCATGTCTGGCTTCGTCACAACGGCGACAATATTTCTTCCCCGGCGATAAAGATTCGCCAGCGATTGCACGCCGATGTCATAAATCCCGAAGAATACGATTCGCATTGCTCGTTAAGCCGCGTTCTTTGTTTCTTGAGATTCCGTGGTATCTCCCGTTTGCGGAGCCATCGAGGCACGCTCCTCGTCCAGATTTTTCATGGTGGCTCCCGGATCGACCACGACTCCTCTGCCGCTAATCACTTGAATCGCCGTCGTGACAAGGATGTGCAGATCGAGCCGGAGCGACCAGTTCTCGACGTACCATACGTCGTTGGCAAAACGCTGATCCCACGAGGCCTCGTTGCGGCCGTGGATCTGTGCCCAACCGGTGATGCCCGGCCGGACCGTGTGCCGCAGGCGTTCGCGCGGGGTGAAATAGGGCAGATAATCCCAACGCATGGGCCGGGGGCCGATCAGACTCATGTCGCCGCGAAGCACGTTCCACAATTGCGGCAATTCATCCAAGCTCGTTCGGCGGAGAAAGCGGCCCAGCCGCGTCAGCCGTTCGCCGTCGGAAAGCAGTTCGCCGTCCTCTCCGCGGGCATCGTTCATCGTGCGGAACTTGTAGAGCAGAAACGGCCGCTCAAGCAGACCAGGCCGTTGCTGTCTGAAAAGGACCGGCCGGCCCATTCGCCAGCGGATCAGCAACGCAACGCAGCCCAACAACGGCAAGCACGACAAGAGAACGACGACGGAAATCGCCACGTCGATTGCCCGTTTGACGGTTAGTTGGAATCGTTTGTTTTTCATGCGGCGCGGCGGTTCTCCGGCTTGGCGGTCGTCGATATGGTGCTCTGCGGCCGATCCGTGGCCGTCGTGCCGGCGACCGCGGAACGGGCGGCCTGGAATACTTTTTCAAACTTCTCCACTCCCACTCGCAGGGACAACTCCCGGTCGTAGAACGCCTTGCCTTTGGCGCCCATCGCCTCTCGTTCCGACGCTTTCATTGTCCGAAGCTGTTTTACGGCATCGGCCAGGGCCGCCGGGTTTTCCGGCGGGCAGGTCACACCGGCGCCGGATTGGGCGATCAGGTCCGCCGCGTCGCCGGCCACGGCCATGAGGACGGGGCGTCCGAGGGCCAAGTAGGCTTGCGTTTTGGAAGGAATGGTGATACGGAACAGGGGATCGTCTTTCAGGTGTACCAGTACCGCGTCGGCCAGCGACAAAACGGCGCCAATGGCCTCCATTGGTTGCCGGGGCAAGAAGCGCGTGTTCGGCAGTCGCAGCTCGGCGGCGCGCTGCTCCAGCCGGGTCTTATCAACGCCGCCGCCGACAAAGACGAACTGCACGTCGGGAAGGGTTGCGGCGCAGATTCGCGCGGACTCCAGAACGGCGTCGAGCGCCTGGACGGTGCCCATCGTGCCGGCGAACACGACGTTGAAGTGTCCGGCCAGTCCGAGCCGCCGTGCCAGATCGTTATCTCGACCGGCTTGGCGCAGGCGAGTTTCGTCGGCCCAATTGTAGATCACGTCGATTTTTTCCGCCGCGACGCCCCGGTTGACGAGCGTCTCGCGGAAGCCGGGTGAGAGGACCACGAGGCGATCAACGCGGGAATAGACCAGCCGACACCAGCGGTCGAGGACCGAGAACAGCCGGCGGTTGGTCATCATCCGCGACGACGCCACCGTATCGGGCCAGAGGTCTTGGATGTCGTAGACCACCGGACAGCCTCGCAACGCTCGGAGGATTATTGCCGGCAGGCCGATGGTCGCCGGCGGATGGTACACGTAGACCACGTCCGGCCGTTTGACCAAAAACGGTCCGAGGACCGAAGCGCTCAAGGCAAAGCTGGCGTAGTTGGCGATTCGTCGCACCGCGGACCTGTCGTGGCTGGGGTATAGCGGCACGCGGTTGACTGTGATTCCGTCCATGACTTCGCGTTGCCAGGGGCGGATTCGGTAGCCGGGATACACTTTGCCGCCCGGATAGTTGGGATACCCGGTCAGCACCTCCACCTCGTGTCCCCGCCGCGACAACTCACGGGCGAACGGCAAGCCCTTGAAATGAGGCTCGGGGGCAAAGAACTGGCTGAGCAGCAGGATTCTCATGTCTTTCGCCAGACGGTCCGGTTGACGTAATCGGTGTAGCTGAGGATGATCCGCACAATCTTTTCCGAGACGTTCGGCACGCTGTAATCCGCGACGGGGCACAAAGTGCGGCACTCGCCGCGGCCCTGGCCTTCGAGGATCGTCAGCGCCTCCCGAATCCGGTTCCACTCGAGGCCGGTCATCATCACGACGGCCTCTTCCATGCCCTCGGGTCGCTCGTGGGCGTTGCGGATGTTGAGCGCCGGAAAGTTGAGGATCGACGACTCCTCGGCGATCGTGCCGCTATCGCTGAGGGTCGCCTTGGCATGCATTTGGAGGTGGACGTAGTCGCACAGCCCCAGCGGTTTCAGCAACTGCACGAGAGGATGCACTTTTACGCTCTCGGCGTCGATTCGCTTGCGGGTGCGCGGATGGGTCGAGACGATTACCGGCAGTTCGTACGTCCGTGCCAGTTCGTCGAGCACGCCGCACAGCCGGGCGAATTGCTCGGGCGAGTCGATGTTCTCCTCGCGGTGCGCGCTCAGGACGAAGTATTCCCGCTCCTTCAGTTCCAGACGACGCAGGACGTCGCTCCGCTGGATATTCGGCAGATAATAATGGAGCACTTCGTACATCGGGCTGCCGGTCTTGATTACTCGGTCCGGCGGCAGTCCCTCGCGGAGCAGATACTCGCGCGATATGTCGCTGTAGGGAAGATTGATGTCTGCAATGTGATCGACGATTTTGCGGTTGATCTCCTCGGGCACGCGCTGGTCGAAACAGCGGTTGCCCGCCTCCATGTGGAAGACGGGTATCTTTTGCCGCTTCGCCGAGATGGCCGCCAGACAGGAATTCGTGTCGCCGAGTATGAGCACGGCGTCCGGGGCGATTTCTCGCAGTATCGCGTCGCTTTTGGCGATAACTTGTCCGATGGTCTCGGCGGCGTTCGCTCCCGCGGCTTCCAGGAAATAGTCCGGCCGGCGAATCTCCAAATCCTCGAAAAAGATTTCGTTCAGTTCATAGTCGTAGTTCTGGCCGGTGTGGACGACGACGTGTTCGACCGCTCGGTCGAGCGCGGTCATCACGCGCGACAGGCGTATGATTTCCGGCCTGGTACCGACTATTGTGGCGACTTTCATCAGAGGTCAGAGGTCAGAAGTCAGAGGTCAGAAGTCAGAGGTCAGAGGTCAGAGGGCAGGGATCAGGGTGGGAGATTATAAAGCCGGTTGGTTTTTGTATCATTCGGCCGAGCATCTTTCCGATTTCACTGCAAAGACCGGTAAGTTTGATGTGTTCCTGTTCGGGTATGTAACCGCAATCTCTTGCGAAGTCCAAAGACGTTTCGGTTTCGCTATTCTCGCCATCGCAATCGGTCAGTTTACTTATAAAATGGGCCTTATATCGTCGTTTAGCCCAGGCTTCGCGCAAATTGAGACAGATTGACCGTGATGAACGTCGTACTTGACTCGTCAAAGCATATCGTTCTTCCGGCGGAAACAGTTTGCTGATGCGAAACACTTCCATCGCCAGTTGGTACGCCTTCTGATAAACAATTAACTCTTTTGCCGACCTAATTTGCATTCATGATTTCCTCTCTGACCTCTGACCTCTGACCTCTGACCTCTGACTTCTGACCTCTGACTTCTGCCCTCTGACTTCTGCCCTCTGACTTCTCACCTCTGCGCCATACGTATCCGCCTGCTCGGCAGGACAAATCTCGCTGGCCCGAAAGAGCGTG
>JAUWNG010000168.1 GCA_030612765.1 Planctomycetota bacterium | reverse complement strand
CCCAACGCCTTCAGGTATCCCCACTGAAGCCGCCAGAGGTATTCCAGCGGGTCGAACAGGCCGTCGATGTGGTCGATCCGCAGTCCGTCCACCTCGCCGCGGACCAGCATGTCGAAGAGAAGCTGGTGAATCAGGTCGAAGACTTGCGGGTCTTCGGTGCAGACGGCCGCCAGTTCGTTGATGTCGAAAAACCGGCGGTAGTTCACCTCGTCGGAGGCGGCCTTCCAGTAGGCCAAACGATAAACTTGGGCGTTCAACACTGAGTCCAGCCGGTCGAAGCTCCGCGGGTCGTCCGGCGTGCCGTTCAACTCACGGAGGTTTTGTTCGACAAACTCCGCGATCCGGGGGCAGTCGCCGGCCAGCCGGCGCAAGCGGCCCTTGATTACCTCCTTCTCCCGCTGACGCTCGGTTGCCCTAAGCGTTTCGGTCTCGGTGGCGGGGGGAAGATATTCCAAGGCGGTCAGGATGCTTTCCAACTCGCGCAGCTCGTCGGACTCGGTGCCCAGCGTGTCCTTCAATTCATCGAGCCGGTGGGTGAGGATGATCGGATACGTTCTCGGATCGAGCGGCAGCCGCTGCTGGAAATAGCGCAGAAAAAACGCCCCGTCATGGTATTCCAACCGCAATTGCCCCGATTCGAGGACCTCGCCGTATTGACCGCCCAACAGCGGCAGCAGCACTTTGTTCTTCAGTTCCGTCTTCACCGGATGCCAGTCGATGTCGAAATAGTGCGCGTACGGCGAGCCGGGTCCGTTTTCCAGGACGTTGCTCCACCAGGCGTTTTCGGCGGCGACGATCCCCATGTGGTTGGGCACGATGTCCTGGATCAGGCCCATGCCGTGTTGGTGAAGCGCGGCGACCAGCGCCGAGTAGCCTTCCGCGCCGCCTAGCTCGGGGTTGAACTGGCCGTAATCGACCACGTCGTATCCGTGCGGGCTGCCGGCGGCGGCCTTCATGCACGGCGAGGCGTAGACGTGGCTGATGCCCAATTCATGGAGATAGGGGACCAGCGCCGCCGCGTCGTTGAAGGTCATCCCTTCGTGGTTGAATTGCAGTCGGTAGGCGGCCTCCGGCCAACCGCGGCGCTCGGCGATTGTCCGCCGCACTTCGGCGACGATCTCGTCGACCCACCAGCGAAGATCGTTCATGGCAGTTGCCCCTTTGGTCCGAACAAGAGCATTTCGTATGGAAGCAGTCGGTCGAACGGCCGAT
Organism: Planctomycetota bacterium; assembly: GCA_030612765.1. Classification (GTDB taxonomy): domain Bacteria; phylum Planctomycetota; class Planctomycetia; order Pirellulales; family Thermoguttaceae; genus JAHIKV01. Next base: position 6,919 of record JAUWNG010000168.1, on the reverse strand, counting down.
CCGCGTTGCGCCGACCGCCGTAGTGGACGGCCTCGGTGCTCAGCAGCAGCGTCCGATTGGACAGCTCCAGCGTCGGCAGCGGCAGCGCTTCGGCGGTAAGGTTTGCACAGGCGATCAGCCCCGGCCCGACGCCGCGTTCGAGGATCAGTACAAAGTCTTGTCGTTTAGCGGCCGACGGTACGTCGGCCTGCGTTGATCGTGGGGCCGCCGTGCCGGCGGCCGCTAAACGGCAAGCATCGTCGCAACGAATAACCGATTCCACCCGGGCCACCGTATGTCGTCGATCGCGGAGCGCGGGCCAGCGGCGCCGGGCCGCCAGCAGATCGGCATACAACCGCCGCCGCGCCGACGGCTCGGGCGAAGACCAGTCCCATTGCAGCTTCGCGGCGAGAAACGTTTCGGGCGATTGCGGATCGGGAATCTCCGTGCCCCAGCGGAACTCGAGCGCGGCGAACTCCTCGCGCCGGCCGCGGCGGACCGCCTCGACCAGTTGCGGATCGCCGAACGAGGAGAAGAAGGGGAACGGCCGCGTCTCGCCGTATTCTTCGCCCATCCAAAGCAGCGGCACGCAGGGCGAGACAAGCAGCAATCCGCAGGCCAACCGCTGCGCCTCGGGGGGCAGCAACGCGGTCAGCCGTTCGCCCAAGGCCCGGTTGCCCACCTGATCGTGGTTCCCAACGGAGACGACGAACCGCGTCCGGTCCGCTTCGCCCACCCGGTTGCCGTGCCGTCGCCGTCGAAAAGGGCTATAGCAGCCGTCGTAGACGTACACGTCGTTGTACGCCTTGGCAAGCTGTTCCGGCCGGCCGAAGTCCCGGTAGTATCCGTCGCGCTCGCCGGTCAACAGGGCGTGGACGCAGTGATGAAAGTCGTCGCTCCAGGCGGCGTCCAGCCCATGACCGCCGCGCTCCGGCGGAACGACCAGCCGCACGTCGTTCAAGTCGCTTTCGGCAATCACGTGGACGACGCGGCCCGCTCGGTCGGCCTCCGCTTGCACCTCGGCCTGTAGTTCGGCGAGGACGTGCCGGGCCGAGAAATCGTAGATTGCATGGATCGCGTCCAATCGCAGGCCGTCGGCATGAAAATCGCGGACCCAGAACAGCGCGTTGTCGATGACGAACCGCCGCACGGGGTCGGACTCCGGGCCGTCGAAGTTCACGGCCTTTCCCCACGGCGTTCGGTAGCGGTCTGTCTCGTAAGGGCCGAACAGACCGAGGTAGTTCCCTTCCGGTCCGAAATGGTTGTAGACCACGTCCAGCAGCACGGCCAAGCCGGCCCGGTGAGCGGCGTCGATCAACTCCCGCAAGGCGCGGGGACCGCCGTAGGTGTTCTGCGCCGCGAATGGATGCACGCCGTCGTAGCCCCAGTTCCGCTCGCCCGGGAATTGGGCCACCGGCATCAGCTCGATCGCCGTAACGCCCAACTCGGCCAGTTGCCCGAGCCGGGGGATGATCGCCGCAAAGGTTCCCTCGGGCGTGAACGCGCCGACGTGCAATTCGTAGACGGCCAATTCCTCGCGCGGCACGCCCCGCCATGAGCCGTCGCCCCGTTTGTACTCCGTCGGAAACCAGAGCGCCGACGGTTGATGCACGCCGTCGGGTTGCCAGCGGGTAGCGGGATCGGGATATTCCCGGCCGTCGTCCAATCGATAGGCGTATCGCAATCCCTCCCGCACGTCAGACTGACGGTACGTGAAGTAGCCGAAACCCTCCGGGGTCATTGCGGTTTCGGTCCGACTATCGTCCGGCCAGGCGACCAGCGAGACGTTTTCCGCCCGCGGCGCCCAAACCCGCCAGACTACGCTCCCGTCCGGCTGGAGCAAAGCGCCTTGCGGTTTATGGTTCGGTTCGTCGAGCATACCTTAACCTGGAGCGAGAGGCGTAGGACATCCCTCGTTCCCACGGTCCTCCGTGGGAACGCACCGCCCGCGACGCTCTGAGGCTGTGAATTTTTTGATTTGACGTCGTTAAGACCACAATCCGTAGGGTGCGTGAAACGCACCATGCACTACCGGTTGTGGTGCGTTTCACGCACCCTACAAAAGTTCACAGCCTCTCTGCGTCGCCCCCCGCCACCGACGCGGAGCGTCGGAACGAGTGGGTTCCCACGCGGAGCGTGGGAACCAGGAATGGACGCAACCACGTCCATTATCGTTTTTTACCCCGGCGTGTCGAGATAGGGGTCTTGTCCCATCTGACGCTGCATCTTCTTCCGCTCCTTCTCGAAGTACATCAGCGTCTTGCGTTGGCGGAAGTGGCGGTGTTCGACCTTCCGCTGCGCCTTGCGGAACAACGGCCCGAGCCGGTCGACTTGACCGTCCGCTTGCTCGCCCAACTCCTTGAGCTTGCGCGATTTGTCCGGCCCCAGTCCGGACAGCAGCAGATCGTCGTCCAGGGCTAGATACTGGCGGAAGGTGCCGGGGTCGCCCTGTCGGCCGCAACGGCCGATCAACTGCCGGTCGATGCGGCTGGCGTCGTGCATCTCGGTGCAGATCACGTGCAGGCCGCCGAGCCGCGCGATGCCCTCGCCGAGTTTGATGTCGGTCCCCCGGCCGGCCATGTTCGTCGAGACGGTTACTTTCTCCCGCCCTCCGGCGCGGGCGACGATGTCCGCCTCGGCCTCGACGTGGTTGGCGTTGAGCACCTGGTGTTCGATGCCCACGGTGTCGAGGAGTTTAGATAGATGTTCCGACTTGTCGATCGAGCGGGAACCGATCAGCACGGGCCGTCCGGCGGCGTGCAATTGGCGGATCTCTTCGACCACCGCCGCCCATTTCGCGTCCGCTTCGCCGAAGACGCAGTCGGGCAACCGCTGCCGGATCGCCGGCCGGTTGGTGGGGATCGGCAGCACGTGGCAGCGATAGATGCGCCGCAACTCGCGGGCGGACCCCATCGCCGTGCCCGTCATGCCGGCCAGGTTCTCGTAGCGGAGAAAGAAGTCCTGGATGGTGATCCGCGCCGCTTGGCCGGTGGCCACCGTGACCTCGACCCCCTGCTTGGCCTCGACGGCCTGATGGATTCCGTCGCGCCACTTGCGTCCCTCGGCCAGCCGGCCGGTGAACTCGTCGACGATCACGATCTCGCCGTCGCGGACGACGTATTGGCGGTCGAGGTGGTACTCGCGGTCGACGAGTATCGCCCGCTCCGTGTATTGGTAGATGTTGACCATGCCGACCGCGTCCAGCGCCGGTGGCTTGGACAACAAGCGCACGTTCTGCCGCCCCTCGCGGGTCAATTCGACCGTCTTCTTCTCGTGGTCGTACTCGTAATCCTCATCCTCGACGAATTGCTTGATGACCGAGGTGCTCCATTTGTAACATTCCACGGCCAACCGCTCCTCTTCGGTCGGCAGGGCGCTGATGATCAACGGCGTGCGTGCTTCGTCGATCAGGATGCTGTCGGCCTCGTCGACCAGGGCGAAGTGCGGCTCGCCCTGAACGGGTTTCTCGTCGGCTGCGGCCGGGCCTTTCCCCAACATGCCGCCGAGCAGGTCGGTTTGCCCCTCGCCGATGCGCCGCAGCAGCAACCGGTCGCGGAGGAAGTCGAAGCCGAACTCCTTCGCCGTGCCGTAGGTAATATCGCAGGCGTAGGCCTTCCGCCGCTGGGGCTGCGACATCTGTGTCTCGATCACCCCGACGCTCATGCCGAGCATTTTATAGACGGGCTCCATCCACTGGGCGTCGCGCTTGGCGAGGTAGTCGTTGACCGTGGCCAGATGGCTCCCCTTCCCCAACAGGCCATGCAGGTACAACGGCAACGTGGCGGTGAGCGTCTTGCCCTCGCCGGTCTGCATCTCGACGATCGAGCGACGGAACATGGCGATGCCGCCGAGCATCTGCACGTCGAAATGGCGCATGTTTAGCGTGCGCCGGGCGGCCTCGCGGACCAGTGCGTAGCCCTCGACCAACAGGCCGGCCAACGGCTCGCCGCTTTTGGCGCGGTATCGGAGCGAAAGGCTCCGCTTGCGGAGCTGCTCTTCTTCCAGTGCTTGCAGGTCCGGCTCCAAGGCGGCGATCTTGGGCAGAAGCGTGGCCCAGCGCGTCATCCGCAACCGGTTCACGCCGCCGGCGAAGTTCGTCAATCGAGATTGGAGACTGCTGGGGTTTTCGCTCACGGAGTATTGTGGCGCTCGTCGCGCGCTTATGTCAATCGAGGATCCAAGATGAAAAACAAACGCCCCGCGACTGCGGTCGCGGGGTGGGATCGCGGCATTTCGCTTCCCCCCGCGACCGCTGTCGCGGGGCGTTAATACAACGCGATCATACTAATATACAATATAGGTTCCGAGCGACTGCACACAACCCGCGCGGGAGCTATGAAGCCGGCGGCAGGTCCATGATGTCGATCACTCGATCGCCGCCGTCGGTGGTCGTCCGCGGCTGCAAGGTGCGGATGATCGGCGCCCGAACGGACGTGTTCCCGCCGGCGCCGGTGGCGTCGATCGGCCGGGGGGTCCGATCATAGAGCGACCTGCCGGCTCGCCCGGATGTCACCCCGGCGGAGGCCGGCAATGAGACGGTCGTTCCAGGTCTGGCGGCGTTTGTGCTTGAAGACTTCGATCCCGGCGGTGCCCAGCCCGGCGTTGTGGGAGTGGTTGGATTGCCGCCCGGCGGCACGTAAGGGCTGTTTGTTCCGGCCGGTGGGGCAACGGTCGGAGGGGCGGAGGTAGAGGGACCGGTCGATAACGGCCGTGGCATCGAATATGGCGGCGCTACTCCCGCCGACGCACCGGGCCGGGAGGTCGTACCGGCGGGCTGAGACACCGTGGGCGATGGCATCTGCACCATCGGCGGCGTTTGATAATACGGGTCCGTGTACTGGCCCGTGGCCGAACCGGTCCCCGGCGGCGGAATTATCGTGCGGCCGAAAAACGGATCGACCGTAGGCGCATGGTTCCGACAGCCGGCAAACAGCAATACCAACAGTATCGGCGCAGAATAGCGATTCATGGGGCCGATAGGTTAGCGTTTTTCGCACCCGTGTCCAGGTCGATTTCCGCAAACCGATCAAATTTCAGCCGATTTTGATTGGCGCGCCGCACGGGATGACTGGGGACTGGTCCATTTTTCGGCTGGAAAGCGTGTTTGGCGAGAAAAGCGCCGGCCGAAAACATGGACCCGCCCCCTTCCCGCGACGCATTCCGTGCCCCCCAACAGGCTATCGATGCTCCGCCTCCTCATCTTCCGTCGAAGGGCCGAGTTGCGGCATCGGGTAGGGCTTTTCCGAGCCGGACACCTTAGGCAACTCATCGACCACGGTTCCAAGGTCGCGTTCGGACAACTCCGGCCCACAGCCCGCAAGGCATATCAAAAGAACCAGGAATCCACAAAAACCTCCAACGATACGGCATTTCACGATTAGGTCTCCCCGATTGCATTGTATATTGAGTGTCGGATGTGGCACGTTTAGCAGCCGCCGGTACGGCGGCTTGCGACATTGGCAGGGGCCGCCGTGCCGGCGGCCGCTAAACGGATGCGACATTCAATTGTATAATCCATGAAACAGTTCGCAAAGCCCCAACAATGAACGCCGTCGAGCTAACCGCCGCGTTGAAGGAGGAGTCGAAACGGCTGGGGTTCGATCTGGCCGGGGCCACGCCGGCCGCCGCGCTGTCCGAAGATGCAACGCGGCTCGAACGATGGATCGCCGACGGCCGGGCGGGCGAAATGGGCTATCTCGCCGAGCGGATCGACGCATACCGCGATCCAGCCAAAGTCCTCGACGGCGCAAAAAGCATCCTTATGCTGGGGATGAACTATCGCACGGTCGAGCCGGCCCGTGCGACCGCGGGCCAGGCAATGGTCTCGCGCTACGCCTGGGGCGAAGATTACCACGATGTGATCCGCCGCCGGCTCGGCAAATTGGCCGAGTTCCATCGCCGCCTCTCGCCCGACGCCCGGGTCCGAGGCATCGTGGACACCGCACCGCTGTTGGAGCGGCACTTCGGCCGTCTGGCCGGGCTAGGGTGGATCGGCAAAAACACAACGCTCATCAACCGACGCCTGGGGAGTTGGTTCTTCCTGGCCGCGCTGCTGACCACCGAGGAGTTGGAGTACGACGAGCCGACCCGGGCGGACCATTGCGGCTCGTGCCGCGCTTGTCTCGACGCCTGTCCCACCGGCGCGTTGACCGGTCCCTACCAACTCGACGCGCGAAAGTGTGTCAGCTATCTGACGATCGAGTCGCGCTCGTCCGTACCGGAGGAACTTCGCGCTGCGGTCGGCGACCGGCTGTTCGGTTGCGACGCCTGCCAGGAGGCGTGTCCCTGGAACCACCGCACGCCGGCCACCGCGGAGCGGGCGTTTCAGCCCGGCCCGGGAATGAACCCGGTGGAACTCGCCGAGTTGCGTTCGCTCGACGAGGAAGAATTCCGCCGTCGATTCCGCCACACGCCCCTTTGGCGGGCGAAGCATGAGGGCATCGGGCGCAACGCCGCCGTCGTGGCGACAAACCATAAAGCCGCGACCGGCGGTCGCGCTTCGGTTGGGTGACATGGGTAAGCGGAGCTTACCCGTGCGGCGTTTCCCGCAATTTCCGACACACGGGTAAGCTGTGCTTACCCATGGCACCCGCGGATTCATGCGCCATAGGAATCGTCCGTCGGCGGCGATGGTTCCACCCCGGGAAGGTCTTCGGCGTACCAACGTTCCAACACTGCCCGCCAATCGGACGGAGCGGCGACGGCCACGAAGGCGTCGCGGACTTCCCGGCTGTTGGGATGTAACCTCGCATATTTTATTCCGAACTTCCGCATCACTCGGCAACATCGGCTGGGGCCGTAAAGCTCCTCGCAGAGCCGATAGTGTTCGGCGATCACGTCCCGCTGTTGGGGCAGGCTGGGCGTGAGAAAGGGGACAGGTCCAATTTGCCGGAACGGCCCGGAGGGTGCTTCGCACAAATTGGACCTGTTCCCTTTCTCA
>JAUWNG010000227.1 GCA_030612765.1 Planctomycetota bacterium | reverse complement strand
ACTAATATCGTCTCAGGTTGTACCTTCGGCCGAGGGTTTGCATACCGCGGATGGACGAGGTGCCCAAAGACGCGATGCCCAACAATCGCTCGATCGGCGCCGTCACCTTCGAGATGAACGTGTTCGCCGCGATCAGGTTGTCCTCGGCAATGAATACCCGGTCGCCGGGCATGAGTTGATAGTTCGTCGCCGACGACCCGCCCCGGGCAATCGCGTCGTAATCGACCGGCAGTATCTGCTCGCAGCCGAACCCGCCGGGTGCGGGCCGCGCCACCCATATATCCGCGCTCGAGACCTGCGATAGCCCGTCCACCGCGCTCAGCGCGTCGAGCACCGTGTCGTTGCCCGTGACCGGGATGCGGCGGACGTTGTCGCCCAGACCGGCCCCCTCGGTGATTACATAAAACACCTTGCTGTTGAATTGCCGCACCTCGACCGAAACCTCCGGCGAGTTGAAGTATTGCGAGAGCAGCTTCTGCATCTCCACCCGGATTTCCGTCACCGTCTTGCCGGTCACGTGCAGCGTGCCGTAATGACGCAGGTTGATCGTGCCGTCGGGGCCGACCATGTACTCGCCGGTCACCGGCGGAGTGCCTTCGGTGCGGGCCAACTGGACCGAGACTTCCGGCTTGGACAGCATCTCGCCGAGTTTGACTTTGATCGCCTCGCTGGACTGCTCGACGGTCATGCCGGCCACTCGCACTCGGCCGTAGGCCGGGCCGAGCGTGACGATCCCCTCACCCTCGACCAGGAAGAAACCGTCGATCGGCTGATCGAGCAACGTGCCCAACACGCGGATTTGCAGCACGTCGAAGATGTCGATCCGATAGGGCGGCAGCGGGACCATTTTCAGCATCTCGACCATCAGGATATCCGGCGGCTCGACGCGGTACGCCGGCAGCGAGGTCATGCTCTTTTCCCGCGGCGGCTCCATCGCCGGCGGGACCGGCTGCTGCAACGACGAATCGTAGTAATCGACGGCGTGACAGCCGGCCAGGCAAAGCATCCCACAGATCGTCAACAGTATCGGCCGGAGCGATCGAACTTGCGAGCGAGTGGTGGTCATGGGTTGTCCCGATTGGCGGCCGCCGATGGCGGCCGAGTTTTATCCCGTTTAGCGGCCGTGTTAATCTGCGTGTTCTCCATGCTCTGCGCAATCCACCCGCAAACCCTTCCTGGATAGCGCTGTCGGAATAATCGGCAAAGTCGAGCGTGGACTTGCCCCGTTCTGGGAATTTCAAGTGCTTCCCGCACGTCTCGTTTAACCCGGAGCCAACGGCGACGGGGATGGCTCCCCCTAACCCGCCGTCGCCGTTGGCTCCGGGTTAAACGAGTCGGGAAAAGCGGCAACTGCCAAGAAAAGAAAAGCCCACGGGTCGCAACCCGTGGGCTTGAATCGAATCAAGACAAATCGCGCCGGCCGTTCGGGCAAGGGCAATTCCTAGTAATTGGCCTCATCGAGCACGTCGGGAAGAGGAATCGCGTACGGCAGATTGCAATAGCCGCTAGCGCCTACCGGGTCTGGTGGACAGCCCCTATCGTAAGGCGTCATCAGGTGAACGTACGTTCTGACGTCGATGTCGGTCTGTATGAACTGTTGATGTCCATCGCAGAACGACACGTGAACGCCTCCGCTATGAAAGGAAAGTAACTTGTCGTTGACTTTCGGCGCGGAGGCATCGAACGTCCCCCACTCGAATCCAACGTCCACTTCCATGTGGCCGAGGCCGGTCAACGTAACACCGTCAGGAAGGTGGCTGGTCCACTTAGGCTCGTTATTTGCTGAGACGTTTCGCGGAAACATAAGCCCCGGTGTCGGATTGATCAAGACCGATTCCGCCAACAACAGCGTCGTTGTCGTGCCGTCGTGGGAACTGATGTAATCTTGGCTCACGCGGGTAGGAGACAATGCAACCCCACCGTAATCTCCGGCTACAAAGCCGCTTTGATTCATGCACACGCCCATGGCCGGATAATCCATTCCGTTGACGCCTCGGTTGCAGACGTATGCCAGCCAAGTAGTGCCGGCGGCCGCAGAGGAAGGCGGGTCGCTCGGACAAGTAAGGATTTTGAGGGACTTGAAACAAATACCGGGGTTTCCCCATGGATCCGGGGTTTCCGCCCAGGCATCATACAAATCCTTGCGGTCGAGGTACGGGAACAGCATAACCACCCAACTGACAGGGTGGTAATTTGCAGTGGTCGTGATTTTCTGCTGGTTGACATAGCCGGGGAAAAATTTCCGACTAGACTCGAAGTTCAGCATTGCAAGGGAAAGGTTTTTTTCATTGTTCATGCAGACTGCCTTACGTCCTGCTTCTCGGGCGGCTTGGACGGCCGGCAGCAACAATGCCATCAACATGCCGATAATGGTGATCACCACCAGCAGTTCCACCAGCGTGAAGGCGGCGGATCGAGACCTAACGCGTTTTTGGCGATTCATGGATTTTCTCCCCAATCTCTGTTTCTTGTTCACGATGAGCCTTGCCCATATCTTATTCTCTCATAAACGCGCCGGAAAATCCAGCGTCTTTGGGAAGAATAGCGAAAAACTCCGCTCGGGACGCTGCGGAAGCGGCTGCAAGCCAGCCCTCAGTCGAGGGGGGCGTTTCTCGCGTAGGGTGGGTCAAGCGAAGCGCAGCCCCACCAACTGCGGGGATAAACTGCGGGAACAAATCGCGGTGGGGCTGCGCTTCGC
>JAUWNG010000205.1 GCA_030612765.1 Planctomycetota bacterium | reverse complement strand
GGGGAGTGGATAGTGGATAGTGGATAGTGGATAGTGGATAGTGGATAGTGGGTAGTGGGTGGTGGGTAGTGGGTAGTGGGTAGTGGGTAGTGAAAACGCCCCGCGACTGCGGTCGCGGGGAGCAAGCCGCTTGCGGTTTCGCAACGCCCCTCATCCCTCCTCCCTCATCCCTCATCCCTCATCCCTCATCCCTCGCCGATCGCCTTGAGAACTTCGTCGGGGATGTTGAAGTTGGACGAGACGTTCTGCACGTCGTCGTGGTCGTCGAGACGCTCCATCAGCTTGAGCACCTTTCGGGCCGCCTCCGGGTCGTCGATGTCGACCGTGTTTTGCGGCAGGCGGGTGATCTCGCTGACCTCGGGCGTAAGTCCCGCGTCGGCTAGAGCCTTGGCCACGTCGCGGAATACGGTCGAATCGCAAGTCACCTCGAACTTGTCCTCGACGCGCCGCACGTCGTCGGCGCCGGCATCGAGGGCCAGTTCCATCAGTTTGTCCTCCTCCACGGCGTCGCAGGGGATGACCAGCAATCCCTTGCTGTCGAACATCCAGGCGACGCATCCGCTGCCGCCGAGTTTGCCGTTGGAAAGCTCGAAGCTTTTCCGGATTTCGCCGGCGGTGCGGTTGCGGTTGTCGGTGAGCACTTCGCAGAGGACGGCCACGCCGCCGGCCCCGTAGCCTTCGTAGACGACTTCTTCGAGATTGCCGCCCGCCAGTTCGCCGGTACCGCGTTTGATCGCCCGTTGGATGTTCTCCTTGGGCAGACTAACGGCCTTGGCGTCGTCGATGGCGTAGCGGAGGCGGAGGTTTTTGTCCGGATCGCCGCCGCCGTGTTTCGCGGCGACGATGATCGATTTGGCCAGTTTGCTCCAGAGTTTTCCGCGTTTGGCGTCGACCAACGCCTTTTTGTGTTTAATGCCCGCCCAGTGGGAATGTCCAGCCATGCTCGTAACTCCATCCAGAAAATCATCGATTTTCAATTGTCAATAACTTCTGTTCCACCGTTTCAGCTTGTTCCGTGTTTTTTTCCTTCCGAAACTCCTCGGCCGCCTTGCGCCAGGCCGCTACGGCCTTGTCGCGTTGCCCCGTCTTGAGATATGAGTCGCCGAGATGATCGAGGACGACCCCGTCGGGCTTGTCGGCGGCGGCCTTTTCCAACTCGGTCACTGCTTCCGAGTATTTTTGCGTGCGGTAAAGCACCCAACCGAGGCTGTCGCGGTAGGCCATTTTTTCCGGCTCGGCGGCGACGGCCCGGCGGATCATCCGTTCCGCGCGCCGGAGATTCCTGCCTTGATCGGCCCAAAGGTATCCCAAGTCGTTCATAGCGCCGAGATCGTCGGGAAACTCGTCGAGCACCTGTTCGAGCCACTCTTCCGCCTGGGGCTTGTCGCCTTTGATGACCGCGAGGTTCGACAGCGCCATCCGCGCCTCGCGCAACACCTCGCGGGTCTCGGCGAAGGCGTGGTCCGCGTCGAACTCGTCGATCAACTCGCGGTAGGCATCCATCGCCTCGTCGTGGCGCCGGCAATAGTAGAGCACCCAAGCCGCGCGGCCGCGGTAGCGAGCGGAACTCTTGTTTTTCTCGGCGGCGATCCGCGCGGCGGCCAGTGCCTCCTCTGAGCGTCCCTCCAAGGCCAGCGCTCCGGCCAGGTAAAAGTGAAAAGCAGGGCCTCCGCCGGGCATCGCGGTTTGGTCGATTGCCCGGCGAAAGACCACGACGGCCTCGGCCGCACGATCTCCCGAGAGCAACCCGACGCCCCAGAGCATCAGCGCCTCGTCGGCCCGTTGCGGATCGGCTTCGAGCGCCAGGCCGAAGAATTCGCCGGCCGTCTCAAACCGCTTCGCCTCCAGCGCCAACAAAGCAACGGCCAAAGCTTTGCAGAAAGCCGACCCCTCGGGCGTCTTTCCGATCGACTTTCGCGCCGCATCGACGAGACCGCGCAACGATTCCCCGTCGCCGGAGATGGTTTGCTCCTCGCAGCCGAGCGTGTTCAAGACGCCGATTTTCTCCACGCTTTCGCCCAAGACGGAGAGCAGTGCGTCGAACCGTTTGGCCCGGCGTAGGATGTCGGCCAACTCTCGGTATCCGGTAGGCATGGGCTTGCCGTCGAGCAGTTTCCGATAGAGCGATTCGGCCCGGTCGGTTTGTCCGGCGTCGCGGAGCCGCGCGGCCAGGAAGTATCCCAACGGCAGGTTGTCCGGCTCGGCGGCGTGGAGTTTTTCGAGCCGGCCGATCAATTCGTCCTTTTTGCCGAGTTTTTTCAGCACGTCGGCCAGCGTTTCGTATGGGGCCATGCCTTGGCCGGCGAGACGCTCGGCGAAGCACGCCTCCAGCGCCTCCAGCGCCTCGGCCGGTTTGTCGGTTTGAGCATTAACGCGGGCCAGGTTGTACCGCCGCATTGCACTGTCGGGGCTATCAGTCCGTTGAAAAAGTTGGTTTCTGAGAGTTCGGGTGCCACTGCTGGCTTGTCCAGCAGTGTTTTTCCGGGTGTTTCTCCCCGCACTGCTGGGCAAGCCAGCAGTGGCACCCTTTTTCAATGGACTGCCATGTTGCTCGACCTTCTGGAAGGCGGCCCGCGCGTCCTCCGGCCGATCGGCGGCCAAGAAGCACTCGCCCATCAGTTGGTAAGTCCGCCCGGGGTCGTCGAGCAAGGCCTTGCTGAGATGAGCGTCGAGGGCGAACTCGTCGGGGTGTTCCACGGCGTTGACGACGTGCGCGAAACATTCGGCCGCCCGTTTGTATTTCTCCATCAGGAGATGGAGCCGTCCCATCTCCATCCGCAGAAAGACGTCGGCGGCGGATTGCCTGGCGTCTTTGCGGACGGCGACGGCCTTTTCGTAGAGCGCCGCCGCCGAGGTCCAATCGCCTTTTTCGGCCAGAAAGACCGCCAGCCGGCGGAGCAACATCGGATCGGCGTCCTTCAGTTCCACGTCAATCAGCGCGTATCGGGCGGCAACGGCGTGACGGTTCAGCCGGTCGGCGATGGGGATGATTGCCTGGACAATCTCCGCCGACCGCGGATCGAACCGCAGCGCGCGTTGGTAGCAGCGCAGCGCCTTGGCGTACTCTTTATTATGTTGCCGGGTTCTTCCCGCGGCCCACAGCGCCAGCGCTTCGATATGGTCGCGGTCGGCCTCGGTCCGAGGCCGCCGGGGCACGAGAAGTTCCGGCGCGTCGTCGAGCACAAGCGGCGCGGGGGCGGGTGAGGCCGCCGCGGATATCGTCAGGCAAAGACAGAGGAAAGGAAAGACGAGGAGTATTGCGGCGGGGTGGCCCGGGCATTTTGTCCTTGCTCCGTCCAGCACTGGCGAGACGCCAGTGCCACCTCCGCCAAACAGATGCCGCATTGATATTCTGAACATCAGCGAAATTTCTCACCCCTCACCCCTCACCCCTCGCCCCTCACTTCTCACCGCGGCTTCCGCTTCGAGAGGCCCTCGGAAGACGAATGTTTCTTTGAGGCAACGGTTCGAGAGGACGATTTTTTTTGGGAAACCGGCTTTGATGGAGTGGCCGGCTTCTTTTTCCGGCTCTTCCGCGCCTGTTCCGTCTGGGAGGTATCCGGGGCAGTCGACTTTTTTCCGGCGCCCGACTTCCGCTTGGTCTCGGCCGGCGTTCCGGTCGTTGACGCCTTGGCTTCGACGCTCTTTTTTTTGGTCCGAGGCGGCTCTTGCGGTTTCCGCTGTGTGCGTTTGACGCGCCGCTTGGGCAACCGGCCTTCACACTCCGGGTTGATCTTGAGGAGTATTTCCCGGACGGTTGGAGAGTAAGGGTTGGCGGAATAAGCCGCGCCCAACTCGTGGAGCAGCGAACCGACCTCGCCCCCTTTCGATTTGGCGACGGCCCGCTCCAGCCCCGGCACCGTCTTGGCGGCGACGTCCTTCTCGGTCACCAGGTCCAGCACGTGGAGGGCCGCCAGGGTGCCGCCGTCGACGGGGATGGCGTGTCCACCCAACGCCGCCTGAACGACGTATGCCACCGTGAACCGCGTCGTCCCGTCGAGTTTTTTCAGCCAGACCACCGTCGGGCCGAGATTCTTTTTGCGGTATTCTTCCAGGTCGAAGTTGAAGGTGGCCTCGAAGACGGCGTGCAGCACCCGTTTGACGCGGTTGGCCGCGGCGCGAGGGTCGGGCAAAGAGGCCATCACCTCCGACAGTTCGGAAATCGAGGTCACCCGCACCTCGTTCCAATCGAAGAACGTGTGGACCAGCGCCGCGAACGCCTCCTCGGCCGCGTCGTGGCGGGTGTCTTCCAGGCAGCAAGCGAACAGCAGATGCTCGATCACCGTGCGCCCGGCGTGGAAGGGCACCGGTTTGAAGTGCTTTTTCAGCGTCTTATTTACCTTGGCAAACTGTGCGGTACGGCTCGGGGCAGTCATGGAGTTGGCTCGTTAAGGTCTTGGTCGGCAGCCGGCGGCGAATCATCGGCGGCGGAGGGCGACTCCATGCCCGGCTCGGCGGGTTCTTCCTTGGGGAGGACTTCCTGTAGGATCCGGGCCACCGCGATCGAACGCTTGATTCCTTGGTCCAACAGGAAACTCAGTTTCGGGGTGTAACGGATATCGATCCGCTCGGCGATTTTCGCTTGCAGAAAACCGGCGGCGCTCTGCAAGCCGCGCAGCGTCAACTTCTGGTGACCTTCGTCGCCCATCACCGATACGTGAACCTTGGCATGACGCAGGTCGGCCGAAACCTCGACAAAAGTCACCGTGACGTCCCGAACGCGGGGGTCTTTCAATTCGGACAGGATAGCCATACTCACGACTCCGCGGATGGCGGCGGCGGCTTTTTCGAGGCGTCGGGAGGACATTAGTGGGTAGTGGGTAGTGGGTAGTGAGTAGAGATCAGAGGTCAGAGGTCAGAGGTCAGAGGTCAGCATTTGGTTGAAGCCGAAACCCGTTCCTGTATATTCATCACTGACCTCTGACCTCTGACCACTGACCTCTGATCTCTGACCTCTGCCCTCTGACCTCTGATCTCTGAAATCAAACC
>JAUWNG010000211.1 GCA_030612765.1 Planctomycetota bacterium | reverse complement strand
GCCGGGCCGACACCGGTTCCGGCTGACCAAGACCGGCAGATGCGTCAAGTTCGCGGTGGACGCGGACTTCAAGGGGGAATTCCAACCGGATTTCATCAGCCGGCCAATCGACTTGCCGACCGCCGTGCCGTTGTTGGACGCGACCAACAGCCGTTTGCTGGTCGGCACCGGCAACTGCGACATCATGACGGTCCGATTCGAGGAGTTGTCGGTCACGTATTTGAAGACCCCGAAAGAGGAATAAGGTGAATAAGAACTCCCCTCTCCCTTTAGGAGAGGGACCGGGGATGAGGGCGGTTTCCTCGTTCCAACGCTGAGCGTGGGAACGAGGGGCGTAACGAGGTGGAAGGGAGGTGATGTCGGGATAAAACGATAGCCGGCGGCCGGCGGCCGCCGGGAGCAACCGAGTCGAGGCCGCGTTCCCGCGAGGACGCGGCCGGCAATGCCGCTCGATGGGTGGCACGGGCATCTTGCCCGTGTTCGGGCGGGCACTGGCGAGACGCCAGTGCCACCCAACGCCGTTCTCAGGGTTTATGTTCTCGGAATGTTTCCGAGTGCCCGGAGAAAGGCAATGCGTTTTACGTACAGGAGCTTTTCCGATGAGAGCGAAGCATTTTATTCAAATGGCGGTCGTGATGATGGTTGTCGTCGGTCTCGGGCTTGGCACCGCCCAAGCAGCCACCATCAGTTGGTGGAATGGGTATCCGTTGTCACCCGGGCTAGTGCCGGCGTCGAGCAGCGATCTGATCAACGCCGGGCAGAGTACCCTGTCGAGCATTGTGCTCACGACGGGTACGGCGGACCTCGGCAGCCTCGATAAACTCAATGACGCGGATTTCTGGGGAGGGCTCCCAGACCCTACTTCATGGCAAACCTACAGTAATGGTTTTGGGCCGAGCGACGGGGCCATAGTGACGGTTGCCTTGAACACTGTCGCCAGCCCGCTCGGTTACGTCATCGATTCGATCATTACGACCACGGGAGCAAACACGAACGAAAAAAGCCAGAAGTTCGATCTGTGGTACTCGCTGGTGGCCGATCCGGACACCTACGTGCTCGTGACCGGTGACGTCGGGGCAACCGTGAACCGTGACGGCAACTCCGGCGGCGGTGACCCGGTAAAACAGTCGACGATCACCGGGGATTCGCCCATCGCGACCGGCGTGGCGAAACTTCGGTTCCAGTTCTACAAGTATTCCGGCCGTGATAGCGTGTATCGGGAGATCGACGTGTTCGGCGCACCGGTTCCCGAGCCGGGGACGCTGGCGCTGCTGGTCACCGGCCTGATCGGGCTGCTCTGCTACGCATGGAGGAAGCGGAAGTAACAACTACTCCCCTCTCCCTTCGGGAGAGGGGCCGGGGGTGAGGGCGGTTGGCGGCGTGGATGAACGTGCCGAACGCCGCCCTCACCCTAACCCTCCCCCGCAGGGAGAGGGGACATAGGGGTTCGTTGGGGTGGCAGTTTAACTGCCACCCCAACATGTTGAACAAGTTGGATGGCGGATGGTGGATGTGTCGCAGTAGGCGCATCCACCATCCAAATCCACATTCCACCATGCAAAATTCGAGATCCACCATGCAAAATTCGAGGTTTCTTCCGGCACTGTTGCTAAGTGTTTTGCTGACGTTGGCCGGCGACGCACTGTACGCGGGACCCGTCGACGCCGATGGCCGGCCGCTGATCCAAAAGCTGGGCACAGTGGAGGTCGACAGGGTGGAGAACTCCCCCGTGATTTTTAACGACAGGCTCTACCGCTTTGAATGGCATCGCTATGATTACTTCCACTTCGTGGATTACGAGACCGGCTCCACCTCGACTCCATTCGCCCATGGTTGGAATTTCGGCAATGCTTTTGTCGAAGGGGACACGGCGTACGTGACCGGCACAAAGGATAGGCAAATCCGGATGTGGAGTTCTCGCGACCTCGAGAGCTGGGACGCACGGACCGTCTTGAACTGGTCGGGGGACCTCTTTAACACCTCGATCTGCAAGGCCGGGGACCAGTTCGTCATGATGTTCGAGGTCTCCAATTGTGGTACGCCGTTCACGGCGCGATTTGCGACCTCGACGGATTTGGAGCAATGGACCGTCACTCCGCCCGAGTGCAACTACGCGAGGAACCGGTACACGGCCCCTCACTGTCTGCGCTACCTCGACGGATATTACTATGACTTTTATCTGGAGCACACCCATGGCTACCAGCAATACGTGGTGCGGTCGGAGGATCTCATCCATTGGGAGTCCACCCCGTTGAACCCCGTGCTCCGCGCCTCGGCCGACGACAAACTGATCCGCAACCCCGACCTCACCCCCGAGCAGCGCGCGCGGATCGCCGCCGCAACGGACATCAACAACTCCGACATTGACTTCTGCGAGTATGAGGGCCGGTTAGTGATCTTTTACTCGTGGGGGAACCAAGCCGGCAACGAGTTCCTGGCCGAAGCGGTTTACGAGGGAACGCAAGCCGAATTCCTGCTGGGATGGTTTGGAGAAGAGGGTCCCGAGCCGGGGACGCTGGCGTTGCTGGCCACTGGCTTGGTGGTCGGGCTGCTGTGCTACGCATGGAGGAAACGGAAGTGAATTTATGATTTAGGATGTATGATTTCTGATTTGACCGGCGAGATCCGGCGTCGTCACGAACGGCTTTCGTGACGACGCGCGGAGCGCCGGCCATTTTCGGAAGCACAAGAACTCACGCAAAAACAGGTACCGAGCAACTCAACAAGCGAAAGAGTGATGTCATGAATCGGTTCCGCGCGAGCGTTTTGCTCGGGTTTTGGTTTACGGCTTTTGCGGTGGTTGGCATCGCTTCGGGCATCCCGCCGGTTGACGCCGAGGGCCGGCCGCTGATCCAGAAGCTGGGCGCGGTGTACGTGACCGGCCATGCGTTGGCGGCACCCGAGGGACTAAAGGCCTGCCGCGCGGTGCAAGAGGGAAAGCAGGTGGAGTTGTGTTCGCCGCAGTTCGTGTTTCGCCTCGATACCGCGGCCGGGTTGCGGGCCCGCTCGTGGGAAAATCGGCTTACGGGGCGGACGCTCAAGCTGGGTGACGGGCCGGAGTTGGAGATCGACGTTGGGTTGCCCGATTGTCCGCTGCAAACGCCGCCTCTGGATGTCTCGGCCGTGCAGATCAAGCGTGAAGGAGAGGCCGGCGAAGTCGTCTTCACGCTGACGGCCAAGGAGCCGGCGCTATTGGTCCGGGTAACGTATAGCTGGGACGCGAAGCAGCCGGTGTTGCGGAAGTTCGTCGAGATCGTCAACAAGAGCGACCGTGAGCTGAATCGCCTGTTAAACGTCCGTTTGGGCACGTATCGAACAGACGCCGCGATTGCATGCCTGGAAGAACGCGGCTTTCCCGCCTACCTCAACGAGGAATTTTTTCTGAGTCTCGCCCATCCTGCAGGTTGGACAACGGTACAAGATGGCCAACTTAGCCTGCGGCAGTACCCGGGCGCGAAAATAGCGCCGGGGAAGCGTTTTCAGTGCATGGAAGCGGTCTATGGCGTGGCCGCGGCGGGCGAGGCACGCAAGACGTTTGTTACGCACCTGCGCGGCCGCATGCGTCGCGTGCTCCGCGGACATGACCGGCCGTATGCGATTTTCGAGCCTTTCGGCGGCAAGCCCGACGGCGATTACGACCAATCGGAGGAGTACATTCTGGAGAACATAGCGAAACTGGCCCAGGGACAACGCGAGGCAGGGTATCGCTTTGACTTCTATTCGTTGGAGTTTTGGGTGGACTACCACGGCGACCTGAAGCGATTTGATCCCGTCCGTTTTCCCAACGGGCTGAACAAAATTCGAGCGGAACTGGACAAACTCGGCATTGCGCCGGCCTTATGGATTGATAGTTCTTGGGGGCCTTGTCGAACTATCAGTGCGTTAAATCCGTAAAACAAGGAAGAAACGGATTTCACTCACGAATGAAAGGAGTCTCGACATGGCTGGAACACGTAAAGGTACATACAAAATCACAAATTGGAGGAAATACAACGA
>JAUWNG010000172.1 GCA_030612765.1 Planctomycetota bacterium | reverse complement strand
CAACGTAAAACGAATTAACCATCTTTGGCCTCCTTGCCATTTGGGAATTGGTTTTGACAACCCCTTTTGACAAGCGAGGCCTTTTGTGTCTATATCAGCTTTGCATACAACAACTTACAAAACTTTAAGTGCCATTCGTACGGGGTACCTGACCTACTTGGCTGCCCGAGGTAGACGAGACGATTCAGTAATCCGGCAATATCCTTTTTGGGGTGCAATCTCTGCCGTTTAGCCAGCGGACTTGTCCGCCGAGTGAAGTGGGGGGGATTGTCGGCGTTTTCGAGGCGTGCAAGCACGGCTCCCAAAATAGTTCCCAGCAGTATATAATGCGGTAGCATGATGAGGAGAACTACTCATGGTATACGATGGACACGTCGAAAAGGGCGTAGTGGTCGTTGACGCCCCGGTGACTTTGCCCGAGGGGGCGAAGGTCAAAGTCGAAGTCCTCCCGCCGGCGGGCAAAAGTGCGTCCGACGAATCGTCGCCGACTCTTTACGATCAACTTGCGCCGCTAGTCGGAGCGGCAAAGGGGTTGCCGTCGGATTTGGCCAAAAACCACGATCATTATCTCCACGGGCAACCGAAACGATGAACGCCGTTTTCGCCGACACCTTCTACTACCTTGCGATATTGAGCGAGTCGGACGCGGCCCACGATAAGGCCGTGCAGTTATCGCGATCCTTGGCCGGACGGACTGTGACGACCGCATGGGTATTGGCCGAAGTGGCCGACGCTTTGGCGGCGCCGAGGTTGCGAGGCCTTTTCCCGACGTTGTACAACCGCTTGCGCGAAAATCAAAACGTCACAATTATTCCACCAACAGCGGAGCATTTTGAACAAGGCATCGAGTTGTATGCCCACCGCCCCGACAAGGAGTGGTCGCTTACCGATTGCATTTCGTTTGTGATTATGGAGCGCTACGGACTTACCGATGCCCTAACCGGCGATCACCATTTCGAGCAAGCGGGGTTTCGGGCGATCCTCACCTAATCGAGAAGTGAACACAACGTAAGCGCATCTGAGCGGTTCTCTGCATTCTCGCCGCTTTGGCAAATCTTCTGCTCGGAACGAGACAGCGAGCGTTGGAACAGCGAGGGGAGACTCCGTGCTTGTCAGTCGGCGCGGGCCTGCCCTTCGCTCTCTCCGGCCGTTCAGCCCCGCGTAACCGGCAGTCCCGAAACATCCTCCAGGACGTCCAGGTTGTGGCGAAAATTGGCCTCGCCGTTTCCCTGCCAGGCCAGCACTCGCCGGCCCGACGCGGTCCGCAGCCAGAGTTTGTAGTCGCCGCCCGCCCAGGGAATCAGCCAGTCCAGAAGCCAGACCATCAGCACGTTCCAGACCCCGAAAATCAGCGAGAGGAAACACCCGCCCGCCATCCCGAACCGCTGCTCCAAGTCGGTTTCGATCTGGACGACGTCCGCCAGCGGCGTGCGACGGACGGAAACAGGCACGAAAACCACGAACCACTCTTTCTCGAAAAACTTTGAGTTGATTCGCGGGCGTGGAAAGGTGCCAAAGATGGCGGCCACCGACAGGCAGAAAAAGAGCTTGGCGGGCCACGAAGTCGTGCTGATCAAGGCCATGAACAACAACAGCGCCAGAATCACGATTCTGAGCCATATCTTCGGTTGTGGAACGAGATGCGTGCAGTCGTCCATGAAAATCCCCTGCAAAAAGTCTCCGGCACAAAGGGAAGGCCGATTTTTCCGCGTACGATTAGTATTCGCTTTTCTCCGCGGGTTATTGGGAAATGGACTATTTTTCGAGTTGGTGTTTTCCACAATGCCCCCTCTCCCACTGGGAGAGGGTTGGGGTGAGGGCTACTGAGTGAAAAAGTATGCCTTCGAGACCGGCAAACGAAGATTCATCCGCAGAAGCGGACGTAACATCCCGGTTCCGTAGGTTATGCTTCAGCCTAACGAACCACGGATCGGCGATTCGTTATGCCACCCGCTCTACTTCTCCGAAGTATCGACTGCGGTGATTCGCAGGGCGCCGAGGAGTTCGTTTTCCGCCAGCAGTTCCAGAGCGAACACGCCCGCGTGGGGCGTGGGCAACGGCGGGATCGGAACGACCGCTTCGACTGTGTCCAACGGGTCTTCCGAGGCGACCTGGAACGATATCCCAAACAGAACCGCGCCGGTGGAAAGGTCTCGATAGCGCATCTCAAGCGGTGTCGGGCCATGCACGTCCGCCAGACTGATGAAGACATAAGGCGAACCGGCCTTCTGCACGTCGGCCGCGGTCATTCGGCGCGCACCGGGCGGCGGCGGCGAGGACGGCGGCAACGACGCCGAACAAGGCATCGCGGTCTCCGAGGTGGATTGAAACGGCGACGGCGATGGTCTCTCGCCGAACTCAGACTCGACGCCGGGTTGTTCCAGGGGCCGCTTCATCCTGGTAAAACATACCCGATTGAACGTACCGGCGATGATCTTCTTGCCGGTGATCTTGTCCTGATAAACGTGATCGGCCAACACAAGCGCTTGCAGTACAGGCTTGGGCATTTCCCTTCCTCTCTTGTGATTAACATTTCATCCGTAGTGTTTAGCCCCGGCGTCCACGCCGGGGGAGGCCATTTTGCCGTTGCGATGCGACCAGGCGTGGACGCCGGGGCTAAACGAGTTTTTCCGGAATCTCGCAAGCCCATTAAGTTTGTTTACATCAACCGCCACGTGCCCGTGGCGACAACATATATCCCCAATATCAAGTTCGTTAGTGCGTGGGCCGCCACGCAGTCCCAAATGTTCCGGGTACGCAACATCAGCCAGGTAATCATTGAAAACCAAACGGCCGCCGCCAACAGTTCGCCGGGGTGCATCATCATCGGCACGGCCGTGCCCAGCACAATGGCCAGTGTGCCGGCCTTGCCGAACGGCACGTCCCACCAATCGCGCTCCATTACGAACCGCATCAAAAATCCACGCAAAAAGAACTCCTCGATGATCGGCACGATGGCCACCAGGCCGAAAAACCGTACTGCCAGAAAGGACCACGCCAAAGTCGGCTGGCCGGCAAGTTCCACGAACGGGTTGAACGCCGACCGCTCGCCGGCGCCGATGATCCATCCCGCCCCGATGTTCTCCAGGAGGGGAAAGATGTAGAGCTGTTCCCAGTCGAGCAGACACAGGCCGATCCACAGCGGTCCGCCCACCACGCCCACCACGATCGCCGTCGGGCTCAATTTCAGCGGAAACTCCCGGTAGCGGGGCAACACGAACACCACCGCCGCGATGGTCAACGCGATCTTGGCCGCGTACAGCCAAGGATAGTATGAGTACGGAATGGCCAGACCGATCGCGCCGCCGCCAGGCTCCTCGGGCGTCGGCTCCAGCGCGCCGACGAGCATGTAGACCAGAAACGGCATCAGGAACGTCATCCAACGTTGCCGTTCCAACAGCGTCGTTCGCCAAGTGTCGTTCATAACATAAAGCCGCGACCGTTGGTCGCGCCAATGCGAAACCGCAAGCGGCTATCATCTCGGCGCGAAACCGCAAGCGGCAACCAAGAATATGTGGTTCCACAACCCATAAGCATAATCTTAGGTCCAACGACCGGCAACCGTTGGAAACTTGCTTTTTCGCCCCAAATATGGCATCCTGAGGTCATTGGACCCAGTAACAACAAGGAGGATTGCTATGCGAGTCCGTTCGAGCCGCTGGTTGGCGGTGGGGGTCGGGTTGGCCGTTTTGCTCTCGGCCGCCGTCGAGGCGCGTTGCCGGGAGCCGTCGGTGGAGACCGTCGCCGTCTCGGAAACCTATGACAACGCCCCGTTCGAGTATCGCATCCGTCCACTGGCCGAGCGGGCCGAGTTCCGCATCTTTCGGATAACATATCCGTCGCCGGTGGTCACGCCGGTCGAGCAGAACAACACCATCCCCGCCGATTACTACCTGCCGAAAAATCTTCTGCCCGGCGTCAAATATCCGGCGGTCATCTGCCTGCACATCCTCGACGGCAACGAGCCGCTGACCGATCTGGTCTGTTCGGTGCTTGCCTCGCGCGGCATACCGGCCATTTCGTTCAAGCTCCCCTACTACGGCCCGCGCGGATTGCCGGGAAAAGGCCCCAACGCCCTGGCCGAGGATCCAAAATTGTTCCTCGGCGCGATCAAGCAGGCGGGCGAGGACGTTCGCCGGACCGTCGATCTGCTGGCCTCACGGCCGGAGATCAACCCCAAGCGGATCGGCATCACGGGCATCAGCCTCGGCGGCATCGTGGCCGCCTCGGCCGCCGGGGCCGAACCGCGGTTGCATCGGGCGGGGCTGCTGCTGACCGGCGGCGACCTGCCCCGGATCATCCACCACGCCCGCGAAACCCGCATGCTCAGCAAGATGATCCGGCAACTGCCGCCGGACGGGCGCGCGGAGGTGGAAAAGATGATCGCCTTGGTCGATCCGCTCCATTTCGCTCCGGCCTTGCGGGATCGCGCCCGGGACGGTCGGGTGCTGATGCTGAACGCCGCCGAGGACAAGGTGGTTCCCCGCGAGTGTACCGAGAAGCTCGCCGAGGCGTTGGGAATCGCCGACCACGTGGTCTGGCTCGAAGGGCTTGGCCATTACACGGCGATGGCCGAGTTGCCGCGCGCGTTGCGGATGACGGCCGAGTTCTTCGCACGGGATCTCCCCGAGGCCGCGCGGGAGGCGAATTCACTGGCCGCTGAACTGGCCGCTGAAGCGGCCAGCCCTC
Source organism: Planctomycetota bacterium (assembly GCA_030612765.1). Lineage (GTDB taxonomy): Bacteria > Planctomycetota > Planctomycetia > Pirellulales > Thermoguttaceae > JAHIKV01. Next base: position 3,230 of record JAUWNG010000172.1, on the reverse strand, counting down.
AATTATCCCCGCTGCAACGGCTGGTCTCCTTATTGCAGCAAGCGGTCGCCATGCTGGCCACCGAACCGGCGCCGGGCCGATGCCACTACGCCGACGTGGAAGTGTCGGTGACGCTGCCGGGGAAACGTCCGATCGAGGTCCAGGCGCGGCTAGTCCGCGGCGAGAACGAAACATTTTCGCTCCGCTGCAAGATATCCGATCTCGGGGAACTTGAGATGGGCCAGTGCAGCTTCCCTTGGCTGGTCGCCAGCGGAAAAAAGGTGCTGGCAGGGACGAAAAACCCCGTCGCCGATAGCCGGCCGCTGGGGAACGTCGATCCGCGGCAGTTGGTCGGGCTACGCACGCTGGCCGGGGCGGTGGGCGGATTCGCACTGGCCCCACATGCGCTTCAGCAATGGATCAACGTCGAGGACGTTCCCCATAAAGCCACGGCCGGCGGTCGCGCCATCCGCATCACGGCCGCCGAGCAGACGCAAGTGCCGGGCGAAATACTCATCGGTTTCCGCGACGACGGCCGCACGCCGGAGACGGCTTCTTTCGCCGTGGCGGGCGTCAAGGGAACGATTAAATTCCACGACTGGCAGACCAACACACCGGCGCTCGACGCCCTGTTCACCCCACCGGCGGACATGCCCCGCGAAGAGGTCGAACAAACAGACCTACACCGCGTCTTCTCGGCGGCGGCAAACTTCGCCCTGGATCGCCTGGACAATCGGCGATGGTCGGGTGGAGGAGGAAAGAGCGGCGAGATAGTCATCGTTGCCCGCGACCCGGTCGGCCACGGCCTGCTCTGCCGCAGCCAGGGTAAGATGATCCTGATGGTCTCCGGCACTCCCAGGCAGATGGGCGCCGCCCAGGGGACGCTGGTCCGCGACACCGCCCGGAGAATGATCGACCGGGTCGTCTACGCGGTCGGCGGCGCCGATACGGTCCATTCCGGGCAGTGGTTCTTCGACCGCATGGCGGAAATCCGGCGGCGGACCGCACCGCACATCCCGCCGCGGTTCATCGAAGAGTGCGACGCACTGGCCGATGCGGTCGGCATATCGCGGCGCGACGCACTATACGGCAACCTCTTCCCCGAGCGGTTCCATTGCAGCGGCGTGGCGCTCAGGGGCAAAGCCACCGCCGGCGGCCGGGTGCTTCATGCCCGGGTGCTCGATTACATGTGCGACATCGACCTGCAAGCTGCCGCCCTGGTCCAGGTCTTCATGCCCGAGCAGCGCAACGCCTGGATGAGCCTCGGCTACGGCGGGTTCGTCGGCACGGTGACCGCAATGAACGAGAAGGGGTTGGCCGTCGGCGAGATCGGCGGACGCGGCGAGGGACTTTGGGACGGCGTGCCCATGAGCCTGCTGTTGCGCGACGTGATGGAACGGGCCGACAACGTCGAGGAGGCGCTCGATATTATCCGCCGGTCGCCACGCACATGCGAGTATCAGTACGTGTTGAGCGACCGCTCAGGCAAGCTTCTGGCGCTGCACTGCACCCCGGAACAGGTAGTGGTCCTCAAACCGGGCCAACAGCATCCGCGGTTGCCGCTGGTGCCCGAGGACGTGGTGTTGGTCTCCGGCGACAGCCGGGCGAAAACGCTCAGCCGGCGGATTCAAGAGAACTACGGCCGGATCGACGTACACAAGCTGATCGAGATCATTAAGCGACCGGTGGCGATGCGGTCGAACTTGCACAACGCCATCTTCGCGCCGGAAACGCTGGAGATGTGGTTTGCCGACGCCGGCCGTCACACCCCCGCCTGCGACGAGCCGTACGCAAAGGTGAACCTACGCGAGTTGATCGAGTTCTACGCCGCACACGGCAGCGATCCATAAAGCCGCTTTGCGTTGGTCGCGCCTGTTTGGAAATCCGCGTTCAACGGCAGCGCCGCCGGCGCGACCACCGGTCGCGGCTTTATGGTTGCCGTTCCATCGGCGAGTTGACCGCCTGGAGGAACCGGCCGCCGCTTTCGTACCAACCGTCCTTGGTGAATCGGCACCAACTCAGGTCGATCAGGAACCCAAACCAACGCCCCTTGCCGACCTCCAGCGAGGCGATCATGCGGCGATGCGGCAGGGGGATTTGGTGATAGAAGCCCAGTCCGTGTTCGGAGAGGTGCCGGCCCACGACCACCACCGTCTCGCCGAGCGGCGTGAAGCCGTCGTCGGCCACCGGCGTAAGGTGGACCAGGCAGGGGAACGGATAGCGGGCGTCGCGACGGCGTTCAACCAGATCATTGCGCGGATAGAGCGCCGTCAACAAACCCAAGACCTGGGCCTTCACATCGTCGTCGATCCGAATGTCTTGCCGATCAAGAAAATCAAGCTGTGGCATGGTCAGTTCCATGGCTCTGCCCCCCCGCCGTGCAACCGTCGCGTTCGCAAGCAGCACGAGCAACGAATCGCGGGTCAAGCGGACCATTAAGGAGAGTAATACAGACAAGTGCCCCGCAAATGAACCCTATGTCACGAATGGAGAGGTGTCAAACCCGACTTGCTATTGAGTTTCTGTCGCGGAAGGGTGGGTTCCAAAGGGCAGCCATTACCCCCAAAGGGACAGGGTTGACTTTGGGCCAAAACACGGATGTAATGGACGATATTGACTGCATGCTCTTTGTCAGGTTGCCAGTATTTTACCGAACTTGCGGGCCGCGCTCACAATGGCCGATGTAGCCCCACCCCCTAAACAGCCGATATAGTTTCTGCGTAAGCTGGATAGAGTGAACGGTGAAAGTAGTGCTTTGTCAAACTTTAATTGGACTTATCCCCTTTTTCTCTCGTTAGAGTAGAAACCACGCCCGTTTACGGGCGTTTCCGCGTAAGCGGTATTAGGCCCGGCGTTTACGCCGGGTGGGCGGAACCATCACAATCATTTGTTGTACCTCTTTGTCACGCCCGTTCACGGGCGTCCTCGATATTGCGGCGACGTTGAGCGAGGAGTCCCGTGAACGGGGCTGACAACCGATGATCGTTGTGCGTTCACCTCTCACCCGGCGTGAACGCCGGGCCTATTACCGCCTTCGGCGGAAAGGACCGTGAACGGCCCTCACAATTGGTCTTCACACACTTTCGTTTGGCTATCTCAATCAGAATTGCGTATGGCGTCCCCAATGGCACTAGGATAAGCATTTTTCTCGTGCGACGTGGCGGGGTTCTTTGAGGAAGCCGTATCTTCGACGGTCGCGTTTGACCAGACGCGGTTCGACTCGGCCCGGCCGGTGTGGATTGGTTTGTCGG
>JAUWNG010000201.1 GCA_030612765.1 Planctomycetota bacterium | reverse complement strand
CCCCCCCGGCCCCCTCTCTCCACTCTCCCCTCTCCCCTCTCCCCGCTCCCCTCGGCTGGCGGGGCCGGCCGTCGTGGTCGCGCTGACGTTCGTCGGCGGGTGGATGATCGTCAACCGCGCCGGCCCCGCGGCGGCTCAAAGGTATTGGGACGAGTATTTTGTCGCCCGCAACGTGATGCAGATCCGCCCGGCAACGGACCAAAATCCCGAGAGCGCCGACGAGGAAATACAACGGCGGTGGATCGCTTGTTTGGAGAACGTCGTGCGCCGGTCGCCGACTCACATTAAAGCACATTTAGCGCTGGCCGAAGCCCATCGTCGGCTGTTCGACGCCTTACAGGCCACTTCCGACAATCAGATGTCCTTGAATCACATACGCGACGCGGCGCTGCAATCGCGATTTCCGTCGCGTGAGGCGCTGGGCGGATGGTTGTCGCGGGCGGTGGGCGACCATTGGGTCCATCTCCAGCAGTGTCTGGATCATACTCTAAAGGCGCTGTTGCTTTGCCCGCTCGAAGGCCGCGCTTACGTCTACCTGGCCGAGTTGTCGTTTCTCCGCGGCAACAACGACTCCGTCCGTCACTCCTATCTCCAGCAGGCCTTGCGAGTGCGTCCTTACGACGGCGCCGTGCTGCAGGCCGCGGCGAGCGAGGCCCTGTTGGCCGGCGACGTTCGGGGATGGTTGGATTACGCGAAACGTGCTTTTCGCTCCGGTCCCCGCCGGCAACGGCAAATCATCGTCGAGTTGATCTCCGTCACGCCCGCCGAAGACCTGCCTGCAGTGGCCGATTACGTTGTCCGCGAGTTCCAGCCGGACCTGGAAGGACTTAGGTTGCTGCACGCCGAGTGCGCGAAACGTTGCCCGCCGGAGCAGTTGGAACCGCTGACGCGTTGCCGGGTCAAGAAGGCGGAGAAAGAAGCGCCGGAACTGGGCAACGTCGAGGCCGCCAGGGTCTGGATGGAAGCACATCTACTTCACGGCCGACTGGGCAACGCCGCCGACGCGATGCGATGCGCCCGCATGGCGCTGCAACGCAATCCGAGCGACTACAACGCGCATTACCGGCTCGCCTTGGACCTGTTGAAACAGGAATCTTACGCCGAGGCCGAAACGCACTTGCGGTGGTGCCAACAGCGAACGCCCGGCAATCGCGGCGTGGAAAACAAGCTCCGCGAGGCCCTCAAAGGACGGCTTGACGGCCGCCGCCGTCGCGCGGCGCTCGAAAACGAAAAACTACGATGACCCGTTCCGAACCTTTCACCGATATCCACTGCCACCTGCTGCCGGGGTTGGACGACGGCGCGTCTACCTTGGACGATGCGCTGGCGATGGCCGAACTGGCCGTGGCCGACGGGATCGAAACGATCGTCGCCACGCCCCATCAATTGGGCAACAACGCGAGTAACTCGGGCCAGACGATCCGCGCGGCGGTCGTTGGCTTTCAGCAGCAACTCGACCGGCGGCGAGTGCCTTTGTGCGTGCTGCCGGGGGCCGACGTGCGAATCGAACCGGGGCTGTTGGAAAAAATCCGTAGCGGCGAGGTCGTCACGCTTGCCGACCATCGCCGGCACGTGTTGCTCGAGTTGCCGCACGGTGTCTACTTCCCGTTGGAGCGGCTGCTGAGGGAATTGGCCTCCGCCGGCCTGAGCGGAATTCTTTCCCACCCGGAACGAAACCGCGGCATAATCAACCAGCCCGGCGTGCTGCGTCCATTGGTCGAGCACGGCTGCCTGATGCAAGTGACCGCTGGAAGTCTGACGGGCGATTTCGGCTCGCAAGTCCAAAAATTCGCCGAATCGCTGGTCTCGCAAGGGCTCGTTCATTTCGTCGCCACCGATGCACACGGGACCAAGACCCGCCCGCCCATCCTCCGTCGGGCATTCCGGCGCGTGACAAAATTAGCGGGAGAAAACGCGGCAACGGACCTCTGTTGCCGGAACCCAAGGGCCGTGGCAACCGGCGGTGCGGTGTCGCCAGGATGCCGAGATCCGGCAAAATTTGCCTGTTTTGGCTGGTTTCGCCGGACGTTTTCTTTAGAACCCGCGGCTACCGAGCCGATATAGAGCATGATATTTTAGACCTTATTGGGGGTATGCAAAATCCCCAGAACACTTAAGCCCGCCATTGTCACGTAGACCTGGGCGGTTGGGATATTTGGGCAAACTTTTCATTTCTTTATGGAGAAAAAAATGAAGACTGGATGGCTCGTTAGAAGCGTAATGATCTCGCTGGCAACGGTGGGGCTATGTATGCCGCAGGTGGCCTTCGCCGCCGCGCCGACACCCACGCCCCCGGTCGTGGACATCGCCTTGACCGATGGCGGAGTGTTGCACGGGCAGGTCGTCGATCTGCAAGGAAGCGGCGTGGCGGGCATTCCTGTCTCGGTGAAAGCCCAGAATCAGGAAGTCGTCCGCACCACAACCACCGACGGTGGGCGATTCAGCGTTAAGGGCCTGCGAGGCGGCGTTTACCAACTCGCCGCCGCACAGGGGCAAGGCGTCTACCGGATGTGGGCGGCCAACACGGCACCGCCTTCGGCTCAAAAGGACGCCATCGTATACACCCAGGGTGGATACGGTGGAGGCGGCGGATTGAAAATGTTTCTCAGCAATCCGATCGTAATCGCCGGCCTGATCGCAACCGCCATTGCCGTGCCCGTGGCACTGGCCAATTCCGGTTCGTCCAGCCCGTGAGGTCTGAAATACAATAATCGGCGGAACGGAAGCCGCTGAAAAATCAACACAGGGCGGCAGTGCAACGCTCAAGCCGGAGCGGCCGTTGCACTGTCGTCCTGTTTTCGTCGGCGGATCGGTCAATAAGTGACGGCCGAAATTGTCCGAAATTTACACCCCGAAAGACATCGGACAAACCGGACCGTGTAAGGTCTAACAGTCCGTGAATCGCAAAGTCGCATCCGTTTACGGACGTTTCCGCCGAAGGCGGCATTAAGCCCGGCGTTTACGCCGGGTGAGTAGGGAGCGGATATATGTAATTGTCAGGCCCGTTCACGGGCCTCCTCCGACGTTTCAGGGCAATGTGCAGGACGCCCGTAAACGGGCGTGACAACGCCAAAAAATAGAACAACAATGGAGGACGGTGGTTCCGCCAACCCGGCGTGAACGCCGGGCCTAATATCGCTTGCGCGGGAAGGACCGTAAACGGTCCTCAAATTACCCAACGCTGAATTTGATACTAAAAAAGAGTTCCGACACCTTTTTGACCACCTTCCTGCAAAAACATCCCATTCTACTCAGATTTGGTGGCTGCCACCTTTTCTTTTCGGGGGCCGACGGACATTTCCAGCAAATCAAAGACTCCCTTTATTCGTCTTGTGTACGATCAAGAAGATCCCTTTGCTTCTCTACAGGCTTGCGGCGTGCCCGTGGGGCTTTCTTGAAGGTGCGGATGTCGCGGCTTGGCGGGGCGTCAAGCGTTTTGCCTTCCAATAATTCGCCCACGGTGAGAATCTGGATTTTCGGATGTTTGGTATTCCAGGCAACACACTCATAGAACCCGGCGCTTGCGGCTTCCTTTCGCATCGGGGCCGTGGGGGCTTCCATCGCGATTAGCAACCCAATGGCGGCTTTCTCCCGGTCAACTACTCCCCGCAAGTCTCTTATGTGAGCGGGGCCGGTCTTGCCCGCCTTCACTGAGATTATGATTTGTTTCGTTTTGCCCGATTTTGCCTCATCGTGGAAAAAGATTCGACCGTCAATTCCCCGATCCGCGCCTTTCTTCTGTTCCACGGGTCGGGCGTTGACAAGCCCTAGCGCCCACCACTGGAATTGATACGGGTTTTCGGCCGCCAGCGCGGCGGCGTCGGTAACGGAAACCGGCTCGCCGATCACTTGGCAGCTTTCCTTGATCGATTCTCCGAACGCCGCGTGTAGGCGGTGTTTCATCAGGGAGATTGCCAGGCAGGTGATGTCAATGCCGATCCACCGGCGGCCCAGTCTCTGTGCAACGGCAACGGCCGTTCCGCAACCGCAAAACGGATCGAGCACCACGTCGCCCTCGTTGCTGCTTGCTTTTATGATACGTTCAAGCAATGCTTCGGGCTTTTGCGTGGGGTATCCAAGTCTCTCTGCCGCTCTGGCGGAAATCGGTGATATGTCAGTCCACACGTCGGGCATTGCCGTACCTTCTAGCTGGTCGGCATACCATTTTAACCTGGGTGTTCCCCCTGTTTTTTTGGGCCAGTAGATCATACCGGCCGAATCCAACGCATCCAGCTTGTCTTGTGCAGTTACCCCTTGTAGCCCGAGTTTTTCCAATATTTCACCAGGAATAGCCCAATGACGCCCAACGATTGTTGGATTGATTCCCTTCCAAGGTTGGCCGCTTTCCCCATGCCTCACGCCAGACCCCGTAAGCGTAATTGGCTGGAATCGTCGCCCGTTTTCATCTTCGTAGTCAAAATGCTCTTCGATGTATGCCGGATCATGGGGAATTTTCAAATCAGTCCATAAGTAAGTATTACTTTGCGCATAAAAAAGTAGAAGATCGTGAATCGGAGCGTATCGTTTTGATGATCCATGAGCGTGTGTGCGCTTCCACGTGATTTCATTGAGGAAGTTTCGGGGCCCGAAAACCGCATCCATAAGGATTTTCAGGTAATGGCATGCCGTGGGGTCGCAATGCAAATAGATGCTTCCGGTCGGTTTCAAGACCCGGCGCATCTCCTTCAGCCGCGGCGCCATCATCGACAAATAGGCGAGCATGTCGCTTTCGCCCAACAGGGTTCGGAAGGCTTGCATGGCGAGCGAGACTTGCCCGCCCTCCTCCACCACTTCCTCAAAAGCGGCGGCGGCGGATTGGTCCCATTGCCATGTATCCTTGAAAGCGCGAATCTGCGCGGCCGACCGGCTGCCGTCTCGCTCTTGGAACAAGACGTTGTAGTTTTGATCCGATTTGAAAGGCGGGTCCAAGTAGATGAGGTCAACCGATTCGTCGGCAACGTGCCGCCGCAACACGTCCAAGTTGTCGCCATAGAAAAGAGTGTTTTTCATGCCGCAATTTTATGGCACAAGGCAGCCACCCGCAAGTAGAGTGGTGGGCAGACACCATCGCCCCGACGTTCGGGAGACATCCTGCAAGACGCGCCGAGGGCCACTGTTGGCTTGTCCAGCGGTGCCGTGTGAAAATGGGCTGGTCGGGTTTCGTTCAGCAGAGTAGGTCAGATACCCCGTACCTGACACCAAGCGGCGAACGCGGCAGAAAAGTCAACAAACCGTCAGGTACGGAGTACGAATGGCACTTAAAGTTTTGTAAGTTGTTGTATGCAAAGCTGATATAGACACAAAAGGCCTCGCTTGTCAAAAGGGGTTGTCAAAACCAATTCCCAAATGGCAAGGAGGCCAAAGATGGTTAATTCGTTTTACGTTG
>JAUWNG010000007.1 GCA_030612765.1 Planctomycetota bacterium | reverse complement strand
AGTGGCACCCTTTTTCAACGGACTGCTAAATTGCTATTTTCGTGCGGGTTGTGGTATCGTCGGCGATTGCGCGACGTGCAAGATACAGCGACACACCGAGAGATGGTGAGACAAAGCGTTGCCCGCTACTTCTTCGGCCGTTTTTGCGGCTCGTGGCACCGCTTGCAGCGGGTGTGCTGGGAATTGATGCTCCCGCCGCACTTCGGACAACGGCGGCTCTTGAGCTTCATGGCGAACTTGGTGCGTGGGCGGGTTTTCATGGGAGACCTGATTCTTGGAGCCAACTATACGATGACGACGGACAATAAGAGTCTAGGTGATTCTCGACGTGCCAGCAAGAGGGTGGCAATACTATTGCTCGACTTGTTCTGATATAATACAGGATTTCACCAATATAGAATGTCGAGTCTCGAAGAAATCATGAAATAGGAAAGAGTGCAGAGGGACGAAATAACCTGGAATCGGCTTATCTCTCTTCTCTCTTCCCTCCTCTTCTTTCGGAACTTGCTTCGCGCCATGGGTTTCCGTTTTGATGTCCTTCCCTGCCGGCAAGTCTGAAGTGAACGGCCTGGAACCGACCGGCTGGTGGGACCGTCCCTGCGGCGGGCGGGACGTAATGCGGTTGGCGGTCCCGCTGATCGTCTCCATGTCGGCCTTGACCGTGATGCAGTTCGTCGACCGGATGTTCTTGCTGTGGCACTCGAAGGAGTCGATGGCCGCGGCAATGCCGGCCGGCATGGTCTATTTCATGCTGGTCTGTTTCCCGCTGGGCGTGGCCTCGTACGTCAGCACGTTCGTGGCCCAATACAGAGGGGCCGGTCATACCGAGCGGATCGGATCGGCCGTTTGGCAAGGCGCGCGAGTGGGCCTGTTCTGCACCCCGCTGTTTCTGGCTCTTGTTCCATTGGCCCCGTGGATTTTTCGGCTCGCCGGACACAAGCCTGAACTGGCCACGCTGGAAACGCTCTATTTCCAAGTCTGCATGTTCGGCGCCGGCGGATTCGTTATCGCCTCGGCCATGTCGGCTTTTTTCATCGGGCTGGGCAAAACCCGCGTGGTTATGGTCGTCGATAGTTTGTCCTCGCTGCTGAACGTGGTGCTCGACTACGGCTGGATATTCGGCCATTTCGGCCTGCCCGCCTTGGGCATCGAGGGGGCCGGCTGGGCCACGGTCGCGTCGCTTTGGTTCCGCGTGGCGGTCTACGCCGTATTGATGATGACGCCGCGATACCGTCTGCCGTACCGCTTGTGGAAAGGCCGAAGTTTCAACGCCCCGCTGATGAAGCGGCTGCTCCGGTTCGGCGGTCCGAACGGCCTGCAACTGTTGGTCGAAATCGGCGGCTTCACGCTGTTCCTGCTGCTGGTGGGTACCCTCGGCGAGGACGCCATGGCCGCCACGTCCCTGGCGTTCAACATCAATCTGTTGGCGTTCATGCCCATGCTCGGGTTGGGAATCGCCTTGAGCACCATCGTGGGCCAACAGCTCGGCGGCAATAGGCCCACCCTGGCCGCCAGGGCCACTTGGACCTCGCTCTGGATGGCGATGACCTACATGGGAACGATGGCCTTGGTGTACGTGGCGATTCCCGACGTGTTGATGATGGGCCACGCCGCCGGTATCTCGCCGGAGGAGTTCGCCAAGCTCCGCGCCACCACGGTGGTTCTGCTCCGCTTCGTGGCGGCATATTGTCTGTTCGACGCCCTGAATCTGGTCTTTGTCAGCGCGTTGAAGGGGGCGGGCGACACCCGATTCATCATGCTCGTCTCGTTGGCGATTACTCCCTTCCCCTTGTTGGCGGCATGGGCGGGGATGCGGTTCGCCGGCGGAGGCTTGGTCTGGTGCTGGGTGATCGCCACCCTCTGGGTCTCTTCGGTGGGGCTGCTATACTGTGCCCGGTTCCTACACGGCCAATGGCGGAATATGCGCGTTATCGAGCCGGAACTGCTCGTCGGGGATGCCTGAGCTTGATATTTAGCCCGCCGTGAATACACGGCGGGGAGTGGTGGTTTCATACCACGCACCGTGCCCCGGGTGTATTCACCCGGGGCTAAATAGCGGTTTTATCGGGCCGATTCTCGGACAGCATCATGCCCATGCCCCGAGCGAGGCATCCATTGATTTTTTGCCTTAGACGAGTCATACTAATTGGTTCTGGAAACTTGATCGAGCCGCTTTGCCGGTTCGTCATCCGATGATTGTGGGAGAACGCGCGTGCAACGGTTTATGCTGAGGTCCAAAATTCATTGTGCCACGCTGACCGGCACGGAACTGGATTACGAGGGGAGCGTCGCCATCGATCGGGATCTGATCGAGGCGGCCGACATGTTGCCCGGCGAACAGGTCCACGTGTTGAACCTCTCGAACGCCCAGCGGATAGCCACCTACGTGATCGAGGCCCCCGCCGACTCGGGTACGGTCATGCTCAACGGTCCCGCCGCCCGGCTGGGTATCGCGGGCGACAAGGTCATCATCCTTGCCTACTGCGCGGTGGACGAGGAGGAGGCCCGTCGGCTGCGGCCGATAGTCGTCCACGTGGACGAGCGGAACCGGCCGGTGAAATAAGGTCGCTTCCGTATCCGTTTAGCGGCCGCCGGCACGGCGGCCCGTGTTCCGCCGTAAGCCGCCGTACCGGCGGCTGCTAACAGTCCGTTGAAAAAGGGTGCCACTGCTGGCTTGCCCAGCAGTGCATGGGGAAAACTCCCGGAAAAACACTGCTGGACAAGCCAGCAGTGGCACCCAAACTTTCAAAACCGACTTTTTCAACGGGCTGCTAAACGCGGCCACCCGTGCCCACCGGAAAATTCCCCGATTTTTTGGAAATTGACCCTTGACGGGCCACGCCGCTGTGTTACAATGCGATAATACATTAATACAGCACAAACACCCTATCACAAGGGGACACAATCATGGCGGCAAGGGAATTCACCGAGAAAACCTGGCGAAAAAACCCCGCCTTTAAAGCTCTTTGCCGGGCGTTGGCCGCCTGCCAAACCACCGGCGAAGTGGCCGATTTTCTCCGCGACATCGGCACCTTGACCGAGCTTCAGGCCTGGAGCGAGCGGTTGGAGGTCGCTCGTCTGCTCGCGGCGGGAAAGACCTACCGGGAAATCGCCGAACTGACCGGCGCGAGCACCACGACCGTGACCAGAGTCGCCCGCTTCCTCAGGGAGGGCGAAGGGGGATACCGCTGCCTGCTGATGGAATCTGACGCTTCCAAAGTCAAGTGAAACACGTTTCAACCAATTTCCCCACACCCACGCCATGCAATCCAACGGAAAGATCAGAATCGCCATCCAGAAATCCGGCCGTTTGTCCGAGGAGTCAATCTCGCTGCTCGGGCAAATGGGCCTACGGTTCGAGACCTACCAGGACCGTCTTTTTGCCCCTTGCCGGGACATGCCGATCGACGTCCTTTTCCTCCGGGACGACGACATCCCGGAGTACGTACAGGACGGAGTGGCCGACTTGGGAATCGTCGGCAGCAACGTATTGGACGAACGGATGGTCCGCGTCGAGAGACTGTTGCCGCTGGATTTCGGTTTCTGTTCGCTCTGTCTGGCCGTGCCGGAGCGGGGTGGATACGAGTCAGTCGAGGACTTAAACGGCAAGCGAATCGCCACTTCGTATCCGAAGACGCTCCGGCGTTTTCTCCTGAAGCGGCGCGTCGAGGCGGAGATCGTCGTGCTTGGCGGGTGCGTGGAGATCGCGCCCGCGTTGAAGGTAGCCGACGCCATCTGCGACCTCGTTTCCACCGGAAGCACGCTGCGCACGCACGGCCTGACCATACTGGAAACGGTCGCCCGCTGCCGGGCGGTTCTTTTCGGACGGCAAGACCCGCCGCCGGAAAGCCGGGAACTAATCCAACGTCTCTTGCTGCGGGCGCAAGCGGTGCAGGAGGCCCGAAAATACCGCTACGTCATGTTCAACGCCCCCGCGGACGCCGTGGAACCGATCAAAAAGCTGCTGCCCGGCTGCAAGAGTCCGACGATCGTGCCGTTGGCCGATCCGGGCTTTATCGCCGTCCACGCGATGGTCCTCGAAGAAACGTTTTGGGAAGTCGTCGAGAAGCTCCGCGACAGCGGGGCCTCGGACATCTTGGTCACGCCGGTCGAAAAATTCATGCGATAACCCCCATGCGCACACTTTCGTTTTCATCGTCGAGCAAGGAAGAGATTCTCGCGGCGCTGCGGCGGCCGACGTTGGATTGGACCCCCTACAGACAGCAGGCACGAGCGATCATCGACGCCGTGCGCCGCGAGGGAGATCGGGCGCTGCTGCGCTTCACCCGACAATTTGACGGCGTCGAGTTTCCCTCGATCCGCGTGGACGCCGACGACGTGCGAGGGGCTTTGCGGTCTCTGCCGAATGATTTACGAGCGGCCGTGGAATTCGCCGCGGAAAACATCAAGCGGTTCCACGAAAAGGACGTTGCCGACGCCGCGAAATCGGTGGAAACGCGGCCGGGCGTCCTCTGTTGGAGCGAGCGCCGGGCGGTGCCCAGCGCCGGCCTGTACGTGCCCGGCGGCACCGCGCCGCTGGTCTCCTCCGTGTTGATGCTCGGCATTCCCGCCGTGCTTGCGGGAGTGGATCGAATCGTGCTATGCACGCCGCCGGACAAAGACGGCAAAATCGCCGGGCCGGTCCTGGCCGCCTGCGCGCTGTTGGGTATCGAGGAAATCCACGCGGTCGGCGGGGCGCAGGCCATCGCGGCCCTCGCCTACGGAACGGAGAGCGTGACGAAGGTGGCGAAAATCGCCGGACCCGGAAACGTCTACGTCGGCGCCGCGAAGGCGGAGGTAAGCATCGATCCGCAAGGCGCGGCCATCGACATGCTCGCCGGTCCTTCGGAACTGTTGCTCATCGCCGACGGCACGGCCACTCCGTCGCTCGTGGCGGCGGATATGCTTTCCCAAGCGGAACACGATCCGCAATCGCAGGTCGTCTTGCTCGCCACGAGCGCCGAACTGCCGGCCGCCGTGGAGCGCCAACTCGCCGAGCAGATCGCCGCCCTGTCGCGTCTGGAGATTGCCGCCGCCGCGCTGGTCGAAAGCGTCGTGGTACTGGTCGAATCGCTCGCCGACGCCGTGGAGCTTGCGAACCACTACGCCCCCGAACACCTCGGCATTCAGACGGAGCGCCCCGAGGAGGTTTTGGCCCAAATATACAACGCGGGCAGCGTTTTCCTGGGGCCGTATTCGCCCGAGGCCGCCGGCGACTATTGCTCGGGAACGAACCATGTGCTGCCCACCTCGGGGACGGCGCGGGTGCAAGGGGGCGTGAGCGTGCGGACTTTCCAAAAAGACATTACCGTCCAGCGTCTCACCCGCGATGGACTAAGATCGCTCGCCGACGCTACGGTTGTCCTGGCGCGTGCCGAGGGGCTGGAGGCCCACGCTCGCGCCGTCGAACTACGCTTTTCATTGTTCCCATGAATCCACTTCCACTCAACGTCGCCTCGTTACAGGCTTACCAGTCCGCCCGTTCGCTGCGGAAGGGCGAGGGGTGGATTTTCATGGACGCCAACGAATCGCCGCTCGCGTATGCTGCCGTGCCGGCCGCGCTGCCGCCGCTGAACCGCTATCCCGACCCAACGGCCGACGCCCTGCGAGACGCGGTGGCCGAGTATTACGGCGTGCGGCGAGGGAACCTGATGATGGCCAACGGTTCGGACGAACTGATCGACCTGCTCGTGCGATGTTTCGTGCGCTCGGGCCGAAAAACGGCGGCCCCGACGCCTTCATACGGCATGTATCGCATCGCGGCGGACTCGGCCGGAGTGGATTTCGTCGTCGCGCGGCTGCGGGCCGATTTCAGCGTCGATGAAAACGCGCTCCGCGCCGTCCTGGACAACGCGGACCTCCTGTTCCTCTGCTCGCCCAACAACCCGACGGGAACCGTCGTCCCGCGGGAATCGATCGAACGGCTATCGGCCGCTTTCTCCGGCTTGATCGTCGTCGACGAGGCTTACGGCGAGTTCGCCGACGCGGAGGGCGTCCCCTCGTCGATCGAGCTGGTCCGTCGCGGCGCGGAGAACGTCGTCGTGTTGCGGACCTTCAGCAAGGCCTTCGCCGCGGCCGGCATAAGGCTGGGATACTGCGTCGCTGATGAGCGGATAATCGATATCCTGCTGCGAATGAAACCGCCGTACAACGTGAACGTGCTTACGCAGGCGACGGGGTTGGACCTTTGGCGCCGACGCGACGCGATGGAAAGAAACGTGTGCGAGCTGATTGCCGCGCGGAAAGTTCTCGCCGGAGGATGCGAGCGGCTGGGATGTTCGGTTTTTCCCGGCCGGGCGAATTTCTTTCTCCTGCGGCCGCCGAAAGGCGTTTCCGCCCAAACGCTGCATGAAAGCCTCGTCGAAAATTATCGGATCGTGGTCCGCCGATTTCCGAACGTGCCGAAAATGGAGGACTTGCTGCGAGTTTCCGTGGGAACGCCCGAACACAACGAATTATTCCTTTCCTCGATAACTAAACTTCTGCCATGAACGTCGCACTGATTGATAGAGACGGCACGCTGCTCTGGGAACCGCCGGAAACCGAGCAGATCGACAGCCTGGCGAAACTGCGCGTTTTGCCGGGTGTGTTCGAGGGGCTTGCCGCCCTGAAGGCCCGAGGTTACGAGCTGGTGATGGTCAGCAACCAGGACGGACTCGGTACGCCGTCGTTCCCCCGCGAATCGTTCGAGACCCCGCAGGCGGAGTTCCTCGGCCGACTCAAGGAGCAAGGCATCGAGTTTTCGGAAGTGTTCTTATGCCCACACTTTCCCGAAGACGGATGTGCGTGCCGCAAACCGCGCACCGGGCTGGTGGACGAATATCTGCGGCGGGCGGCCGTCGATTTGGATTCTTCCCTGATGATCGGAGACCGGCGCGGCGACGAGGATTTCGCCCGAAACGTCGGCGTCCGTTTCGTGCGGACGGCCACCAACGGGCGGTTCCCCCGCTTCGCTTCCATGCGGCGAAAGACCCGCGAGACGGACGTCTCGGTGTTTCTGAACATCGACGGCGCCGGCCGCGCGGAAATATCGACCGGCATCGGCTTCTTCGACCACATGTTGGAGCTTTGGGCGAAGCACTCGCTGGTCGATCTGACGCTCCGTTGCGACGGAGACTTGTCGGTCGACGAGCACCACAGCGTCGAAGACGTCGGGCTAACCCTGGGCGGCGCGCTGGACGAGGCGCTCGGCGACCGCCGGGGTATCGAACGTTACGGATTCCTGCTGCCGATGGACGAGGCGTTGGTCGAGGTGGCCGTGGACCTCTCGGGCCGGCCGTGCCTGATATTCGACGGCGAGTTCAGCCGCGAGTACGTGGGGAAATTTCCCACGGAACTGGTCCGCCATTTCTTCGAGTCCTTCGCGCGAACGCTCCGTTGCGGCCTGCATCTGAGCGTTCGCCGCGGGACGAACGAACATCACAAAATCGAGGCGCTTTTCAAGGGGTTGGGGCGCTGCCTGCGTCAGGCGTTCCGTCACTGTCCGCACGAACGGGACGTTCCATCGAGCAAAGGTTCGCTATGCAAGTAATTCCCGCCATCGACGTATTGGATGGAAAAGTCGTGAGACTGGCCCGGGGCGATTTCTCGCGGGTCACGGTCTTCGGCGACGACCCGCTCCGCGTCGCCGAGGATTACCGCCGCTCGGGGGCCGACAGACTGCATTTTGTAAACCTTTCGGCGGCCAAGGACGGCGGCGAGGATCGCCGATTTCTGCAATTGGTTTCCCGGCTCTCTCGAATCGTCGACGTGCAGGTGGGCGGCGGAATCCGCGATCTGCCGTCCGTCCGGCGCCACCTGGAGGCGGGCGCGACGGCCGTGGTCGTCGGCACCATGCTCTTCACCGATCCCGACGCGGCACGGGCGGCCGTCGCCCTGTTCGGCCCGCAAAGCATCGTCGCCGCACTCGACGTGGACGGCGAGAAAGTGAAAATCCTCGGCTGGCGAAAGGACAGCGGAAGCGGATTATGGGACGCCGCGCGGTTGGTCGAACGGCTCGGCATCCGGCAAGTTCTGGCAACCGACATTTCACGCGACGGCATGGCCTCGGGGCCAAACGTCGCACTCTACGCCGATTGGAAACGGCGTTTCCCAAGACTGCGGATCACGGCCAGCGGCGGCGTCCGCGACGCCACGGACATTCTCGCGCTGGAAGAAGCCGGCTGCGACTCCGTGGTCGTCGGCCGAGCGCTGTTGGAGAACTCCGCTACGTTCGCCTCTTTGGTCCATGCTTGCACGCGAAAGGAGATCGAATCGGCGGTCGTTCCACAAGAAGAAAAACAAAGCGGCCTGGCGGTTCGCGTCATTCCCTGTCTGGACGTTGCCCAAGGGCGCGTGGTGAAGGGTACGAATTTTCAGAATCTGCGGGACGCCGGCGATCCGGTCGAACTAGCCCGGCGATACTGCGACGAAGGGGCCGACGAGTTGGTTTTCCTCGACATCACGGCCACCTCCGACGGCCGGCGGACCGCGGTCGAATTGGCCTCCCGAGTGGCGGACGCCGTGAACATCCCGTTCACCATCGGCGGCGGGGTATGCAGCGTCGCCGACGCGCGGCGGTTGCTCGAGGCGGGGGCCGACAAGGTGGCCGTCAATTCGGCGGCCGTCGCCGACCCGACGCTGCTCGAGGAAATGTCGCAACAACTCGGCGTCGCCAACACCGTCTGCGCCATCGACGCCCGACGGACCCGACGGCACGGCGGCGGCTGGACCGTGCTGACCCGAGGGGGCCGGGACGCCGCGAATATCGACGCGGTCGCCTGGGCCGAACGGGCCGAACGGCTCGGGGCCGGAGAACTGCTGGTGACTTCCCACGACCGGGACGGCACGGCGGCTGGATTCGACACGGACTTGCTCGCCCGGATCAAGGAAAAAGTGTCCGTGCCGATAATTGCCTCGGGAGGCGGCGGATCGCCGGAGAGTTTTGTCGACGCCGTGCGCGTCGGCGGGGCCGACGCGGTGTTGGCCGCCGGCGTTTTCCACTTCGGCGTCTTGTCCATTTCCGACGTTAAAGCCGCGCTTCGCAGCGCCCAGATTCCGATTCGCCCATGCCCATGACCGAAATGACCGAACTAAAACTCGCCGCGCTCGATTGGCGGAAGAACCCGGATGGCCTGTTGCCAGCCGTAATCCAGGACGCCCACACCGCGCGGGTACTCATGCTCGGCTATATGAACGAGGAGTCGCTGCGAGAAACGCGGCAATCGGGATACGTCACGTTTTACAGCCGCTCGAAAAAACGCCTTTGGCGGAAAGGCGAAACCTCGGGCAATACCCTGCGATTGGCGTCGCTTGACGTAGACTGCGACGGCGACGCGATACTGGTCCGCGCGATTCCCGCCGGCCCGACCTGCCACACGGGCAGCCGCTCCTGCTTCGACGCCGAGGAACTCGCCCCGGAAACGCTCGGAGAGCTGATCGAGACTATCCGCGAGCGTTCGGAAAACGGACCGGCCGGCTCCTACACGAAGCGGCTGCTGGATCGAGGCCTCGACGCCTACGGCGCGAAAGTGCTCGAGGAGTCGGAAGAATTGGTGCGTGCAGCCCGGCACGAGGGCAAAACACGCACCATCGAAGAGGCCGCCGACGTGCTGTATCACCTTTTCGTTCTTCTGCGGGGCGAGAACGTCGAACTTGGCGAGGTAGCCGAGGAATTGCGCCGGCGTCGGAGGTACGACGGTGGGCCGGACACTCCATCCCCATGATCGGCGCCGCCGCCCTGCTGACGCTGATGTAATCCGAGTAGGGTGGGTTTTGGGCGTGAAAAGCGGTTTTTGCACCCGCCATAGCCCCTTGCAAAAAAGTGCGAAAATACCGGCGGCCAGAAAACAGCCTTTTTCCAGGCGTTTCCGGCTGGTAGAATGACCTCGTCGCGCATACCTCGCAGGAGGGGTGATTGCAAAAGTTTTTTGCGTTGTCGCCGCAAGCATAAGGTGTTATTCAGGTTAAGGTCGATTTTTCGGTCTGAATTAACTGGAAAAAATTTCCGATTTCGCCATTTAATTATTACGTCGATTCGCCGAGGGCCTTCGATGTTCTCAAACCGTTGGAAACCAGGGCTATTCATTTCGCAATGCGACTGTGCTTTAGACGTAAGCACAGTTTAACCTCAGGTTGATCAACCTGAAGCGCCAGGTTGATCAACCCGTGGGCGCGGGGTTGAATTGACCCCAAAATCGTCGCTCGCGCGCAAAACTCCGCCCGAGAGGCGTTTTTGGAATGTGAGCGCAAAAATGGGTGCCACAGGACCGCCTCAGGGATATTCTGGAGGAAGAAATTGTCTTGGAATTTTTTGGAATTTCCGCCCTTCCTGAAAAAAGATGGGGCTGGCATAATGAAAATGAAAATGAATCGTAAATGAGGATGCCGACTGCATGGTACGCGCTCACCAACAATTGCTACCGCTTTCCCACGTTCTCAACCGTGGTTTGTTCTCTAATCATTGGTTCGAGAACAGGCTACCGCTTGAGCCCGAGTGGGACGAATTGAGGGAACAGGCACGCAGCACGCTTGACGCCTTGGCAGTGCTTTGGGAACGCGAACGCGGCCGCGTCGAACGATATGGAACCGAAGCACCGCTCGAACACGCATTTATCCAGCCAGTGTTCGAGACGCTTGGCTGGAAGCTGATTTATCAAACGTTCCTTCAGAGCCGAAAGCCCGACTACGCTCTATTTTTGGACGATGAAGCCCTCGATGCAGCGTTAGCCGTCGAACGAACGTCACCCGATTTCTGGCGAACGCCCATAGTGGTTGCTGATGCAAAGGCATGGCACATTCCGCTGAATCGGCCTTCGGTGGTCAACAATCAGCGTGAGTATCCGCCGCAGCAAATCGAATGGTACTTGGATCGGAGCCGACTAGATTTCGGCATACTCACCACCGGGGGGCTATGGCGGCTTGTGCCTCGTGAACATTCCCCGCAGCAACGCCGATTTCAAACCTATCTTGAATGCGATCTTGCAGGACTGCTGGAAGCTTGGCGAAACGCAAGGCCGGCCGGCCGGCAAAGTCAACGCGTGATTACGGAGCGAGACGCCCTCGTTGAAGAATTCCTGAAATTCTTTCTTTTCTTCAGCCCGGCTGCGTACCAAGAAACCGAACGACTGAAACCCCTCATTCATCGTGCGATTGAGGGCAGTAGCGAATACCGTGTCGGTGTCGGAGAGGGGCTGAAAGAACGCGCTTTCGATGCTCTCCGTTTGTGCATCGAAGGTTTCTTGAACTGTCCGTCCAATGACCTTTCGGCCGACGTTGATCTTGAGCGTTGTCGAAAAGAGAGTTTCGTTCTTCTCTATCGGCTGCTGTTCATCATGTATGCCGAAGACCGGCGGCTACTACCTTACCGGACCAATCGCACCTACACCGACAACCGTTCTCTCGGACGGCACCGTGACGAAATCGCCGGACGGCTTGACCGCATTCGTGACGATGTCGAAGACGATTTCTCGCGAGAATCTACCGATATTTGGGAAGACCTCCGATCACTGTTCGATTTGGTTGATGGCGGGCACCGTCGATACGGAGTGCCTGCATACAACGGCGGCTTGTTTGCCCCAGAAGCTCACCCGTTTCTGAAAAACAAGCGAATGTCGGACTACTACCTTGCTCGTGTCATCGACCAGCTTGGACGGGCCAAAGATCCGATGCACATGGCAGCCGGCCTGTCTCGCATCGATTACCGCGACTTGGCGATCCAGCACTTGGGTGGAATTTATGAAGGGCTTCTGGAGCTTCGGCCGACGCTCGCCCTGGATAATATGGTTGTGATAAGCAAGCGTGTGCAAGGGCGGCTGGAAGAACGGTATCTACCGGAATCGGAACCTCTCCCTCGCGGCTGGAAGGTGACGGAGCGACGATATCGAAGGGGCACCATCTATCTGCAAACAGATAAAGGTGAACGCCGGGCGTCTGGCAGCTACTACACGCCGGATCATATCGTGAACTACATCGTTAGTCATACGCTTGGCCCTCTCTGCACCGCGGTTTCCGATCAACTCAAAGCGGAAATCGGCAAAGAGCAAGGCCGTCTCGAAACTACGTCCGGCGATTCTCGGAGCAAACACGAAGCCCGGCTCGAAGCTCTTCGTGCCGATTTCGATGATCGAATCTTGCGGCTGCGCGTGCTTGATCCCGCAATGGGATCGGGGCATTTTCTCATTCGTGCATGTCAATGGCTGGCCGAAGAAATCGCGACTCACCCGTTCACGGGCGACGAAAACGCAGCCGGCATGGCTGAATGCGAATCGGCTGTCAGTTATTGGAAACGCCGCGTAGTCGAAAGCTGTCTTTACGGCGTGGATATGAACGGCCTCGCGGTCGAACTTGCAAAGCTGGCGTTGTGGCTGGAAACGGTCGCTGGCGATGAACCGCTGTCGTTCCTGAATCACCACCTGCACTACGGGAACAGCTTGGTTGGAGGAAAGATTGCAAATACGGGCGTTCTTCCCGGCGAAATCGAATTGCGGGCCAACAACTTCCGCCAGCAAGTTGAAGAGAAGATGCCGGCATTACTCGGCTCCCTTGCCCGCATCAGTGAAATCCCGTCGGACACCGCAGAGCACATCAAGGACAAGGATCGACTTTATAGCGAATTCGAGAAAGCACGCAAACCATATCGACTTGTCGGCGACCTTTGGTGTTCGGCATTTTGTGCCGATTCGCAGATTACGCCGGAACACTATCAACGTGCGGTCGAAGAACTTGGCCGGCCGCGACGGTTTGCACGGTTGACCGAGGACGAATGGTTCCAGCGGTCACTTGACGCCGCGAACAAAGAATTCACCCGCTGCTTTCATTGGGAACTGGAGTTCCCCGAAGTATTCTTCGAGGGAACAGTGCGTCGGGCGAATCCCGGCTTCGATGCCGTTATCGGCAATCCACCCTACGATGTTCTTTCGGAGCGGGAGTCGGGCCGCGATTTGGCTGCCTTCCGCGCATTCATTGAACATGAGCCGGCCTATGAACCATCCCGCACGGGCAAGAATAATTTGTACAAGCTATTCATCTGTCAGTCCCTCGAACTGCTGGCCGACAAAGGCTATTTTGGCTTCATTACGCCTATGGCCATACTGGGCGACAAGATTACGGCCAGTATTCGCCAGCAGATAATCACGGTGGCTTCGTTTACAGGTGTCGATGCGTTTCCGCAAAAAGATAACCCAGCCGATCGGGTGTTCTCTGAAGCGAAGCTATCCACCGCCGTGTATACCTTGAAACGCTATACGACTGATCGACAGGCGTTCCGTGTCCGCGTTCATTCCGGCCGGCTGATAAAAGAGAATTCCCCAAGCTACACGCTAAGCACGGCCGACATTCCGCTTTACGATCCGGTGAATTTCACCATCGTCAGTTGCTCGCAAGCTGACTGGGACTTGGCGACTCGCATCATGCGAACCGGCCGCATGGTTCGGCTGAGCGAGATCGCGGAGTTTTTTCAGGGTGAAGTCAACGAGACAAACGAACGGAAACGCGGCAATCTGATCGAAGATCCCGACCGGGGCGAGCTGGTCACTCGCGGCGCGTCTATCTGCCTGTATGTGACCCGGCCAGCATCGCAAGGACATGACTTGAATTTGGACGTGGAGAGGTTCCTGGAAGGCAAGGCTGAGGACACCAAGGCATTCCACCATCGGTATCGGCGCGTCTGCTGGCAAGAAAGCAGCCCACAGAACAACTTCCGTCGGGTCATTGCGGCCTTAGTTCCACAAGGCGAGTTCTGTAACCATACAATCAACTATCTACCCGAACATACTTCACGTCAGCCCTTAGAATTCGTACTTGGCCTGCTCAACAGCAAGCTTATCGACTGGTATTTTCGGCTCGGCAGTACGAATGCTCATGTCAGCCACTATCAGGCAGGTAATTTGCCATGCCCACAGTTCGATGAAGGCGAACCAAACGCCAAGGTAGTCGATAACGTCCAACGTCTCATCCGATCCGGTAAACTGGAAGACGCTTTTCAGTTGCTGGCTGCTGATCTAAACGAAGCGCCGTTCAGTCCGGCCATTCGGATAGCCATTGTTGAGGCAGTGAACCGAATTATTGACGTGGAGAACAGCCGGGGCATCATCCGACGAGTGGACCGTTCCGCCTTGGACCCCCACGCCCAACCTTACCAGGACTTTATCGACCGATTGCTATATGCAATGGCCGGCCTTACTGACGCAGAAGCACGCGGGCTAGAATCCCGCCTTGCGGAGATGATGTAATCTGGTGCATGGGAATTCCGGAGAATTTACGAATAGGTACGAATAGGGGTCATACGAATAGGGGTCAGGTCTTGCAATCCAACATCCGGGGTTGTAAACCTGCACGCTCGACGACATTCCATAAATCCGGACCGGGTGGCCTCGGGTGGTTGCCCTGGGACGACGGCCGCAATCAGCACATCAACCCTGAAAGGGTTGCGTAATGCCGCGACGCAACTCCGAAACCCCGTTGGGGTTTTTCCTTGTTTTCCGGCCCATCAAACCCAGGGTAGCCGCTTGGGCGGCAACCCTGGGCTGTCATATTATAAGCCCTTCGGGCTAAGCGATAAATCAAACGACGCAAAGCGCGAGATGCGCTCTTCCGGGGGGTATGCAAGTTGCCCTTGTTTCGGCCGATCGGCGTGAGTAAACTCTGCCCCGCGATACCCTGTCTTTACTTGCCGAGAGCGTAAGTCCCTTTTCGACAAAAGGGTTATCCATGCACGGCGAGCAATACCCAGGGGGCATAATTGTCGCAACCAGCGGGAGAGAAAGTCGGATTACCCCCCCGTGGGGCATTTTCCTTGCATCGGAAACCGGGGCTTATACAATAGAAGTTTAGGAACCCCAGTTTCCCCAGACATTAAGGTCGAGGTGGATTATGGGACGCACGATACTGGGGATCCTCGTGGGCATGGGGTTCGTGATGGCTGCGGTTGCGGTAGCCGAGCCACGCGGCAATGTTTATGCCCAACGTGGAACTCCGGCGGCCACGGCCCCCGCGGCCACCGCCGGTACGGAACTGATTGTCGTCTCGACCTCCGTTGGAGAAAAATGCCTGATGCTGACGGTGGTTGACCCGCGACGGCGAGTCATGAGCGTATATCACATCGAGACGGCAACCGGTAAGATTGCGTTGAAGAGCGTCCGCGACATTCAGTGGGACTTGAAAATCACCGACTTGAACAACGAGAATCCACTCCCGCAGGAGATACGCTCGTTGTTGGAACAGAGGTAAGGCAAGCGAGATTGTTATGGCTCAGAAATACTACAACAGTGCGGAGACCGCCAAGATCCTCGGCAAGAGCGTGGATGAAATCAAAAAGATGTTGCAGAGCCGCGAATTGCACGGCTATCGCGACGGCGCCGACTGGATGTTCAAGGCGGAGGACATCGACAAACTGGCCGGGAAATCGGCTCCACCCGCGACGGAAGAGGAAGGCGGCGACGTGCTGCTGAGCGACGCGGAACTGGGGCAATCCGATCCGGGGCTGTCGGGTACCGTAATCGGCATGAACAGCGGCGGTCAGGTCGTCCCCGACAGCGACATCCGTCTGGCCGAGAGCGACATCGAGATTGCCGATCAGTCCAAGGCCCCCGCCAAAAAACCAAAGGCCGGCTCGGACTCGAAGGCCGCGAAGTTCGAGGAGTTGGACTTGACTCTGGAGGAAGACCTTACGTTGGAGGACAGCACGCTGATGCTCGATGGCAAGCCTGCCCCGGGCGGGGACAGTTCCTTCGTCGATCTCGGCGACAGCAAGACCCTCGAAGACGACAATCTGGTGCTCGGCGGCAGCGACAAGGGGAGCGGCCTGACCCTCGGAGGCGACAGCGGCATCTCCCTGGTCGATCCCTCCGACAGCGGATTCTCGTTGGAAACGCCCGTGAACCTGGGCACCTCCGAGGAGTCGCTGGAACTCGGCGAGGAAGACATGCTGGCCACGGGCAAGCCGGTCAGTCCCGATTCCGCCGCAATGCTGAAAACCGACGACGAATTCATGCTGACCCCCTTGGAAGAGGTTGCCGATGCCGATGGTTCGGAAAGCGGATCGCAAGTGATTGCCCTGGACACGGAGGGAGACGAAGAGGCGACCATGGTAGGCGCCGGCGCAGCCGGGGCGTCGATGGCGGCCATGCTCGACGAAGACCTCTCCACGCAGCCCGCGTTGGACATGGGCGTCTCCGCGCCGTTGGGAGGCGCGCCGGTCTTGGGCACGCAGCCGGGCACGACGGCCGAAGGCGCCGCGCTCATGCAGGCCTCGGCTTACTCGTTCGAGCCGCCTTACACCGGCTGGCAGATCGCGGGTCTGGCCGTGTGCGTTGTCCTGTTGATACTCTGCGGCATGATGATGTTCGATCTGCTGCGGAACATGTGGAGTTGGAACGAGGCGTTCACGGTCAACAGCAGTTTGATGGACACGATCCTCAGATGGATCGAAGGATAGCCCGAAACATAGTGAGGTTTAGCCGCCCGTTGAAAAAGTTGGTCTCCGGGAATTTGGGTGCCACTGCTGGCTTGTCCAGCAGTGTTTTTCCGGGAGTTTTTCCCTGCACTGCTGGACAAGCCAGCAGTGGCACCCTTTTTCAACAGACTGTTAGCCGCCGCTAAACTGATACGATATCAACAGATTCGAAAGGAGTCGAATCATGCAAGTGCCGTTCCGGCTGCTTTTCTGCGGGATTGCCGTGCTCGTACTGCCCGGCTGTAGGTTTGTTCCCGTAACCGAGTGGAATGCCTCCCAGGCGCGGAACCGCGCCCTGACCGAACAGAACCGGGCGCAACTGGCCGAAATCGAAAACCTCCGCCGGCACGACCGGACGCTCGAAGACCGGCTCATCCGCGGCGAGAAGCAACTCGCCTTGTTGCAGGAACGGGCCGACCTCGACCGGAAGCAATTGGAGAGCTACCGTCGCGAGCGCGAAGGGCTGTACGAACAATTCCAGGGGCTGGCCTTCGGACGCGGCCGGCTCCCGCCGGAGTTGAGCCGGCAACTCGTCGAACTGGCGAGGCGACATCCCAGCCTGCAATTCGATCCCGAGACTGGAGTGAGCAAGCTCGACACCGACATCCTCTTCGATAGCGGCGAGGCGGTGCTGAAGCCCGGCGCCGAGCGGCTCCTCGACGATTTGGTCCGGGTGCTCCGCTCGCCGGCTGCCGGTGATCTGAAGATCATGGTGACCGGGCATACCGACAACCAGTTGATCGCCGGCCGAATGGTCCGCGAAAAATATCCCAACAACTTCCATCTCAGCACGGCGCGCGCGTTGGCCGTCGTCGACCGGATGAAGCGGGCCGGATTGCCGGTGCATCGGATGGGAGTGGCCGGCTTCGGCCCGTGCCAGCCGATCGCCCCCAACGCCACCGCCCGAGACCGGCAGAAGAACCGCCGCGTCGAGATTTTCGTCCTGGCTCCGGACGTCCCGGTGGTCGGATGGACTGAGTCCACTCCCAGCGTCTACGGTGACGGCGTCAGGCGGTAGACGGTAGGCCGTGGACTGGAAGCGGTCGAGTGCCCGATACTATTTGCTCGATCCTCTGCGACAATACGCAGTGTGCCACTGGCTTTGCCAGTGCTTGTGTGGAACCTTCTGTATCTAGGAAGCGCCTAGTCGAACATGCCGCGCTGATTCTCTTTCGACTTGCGCCTTGCTCGTGGGGCCTTTTTGAACGTGCGGATGTCGCGGCTTGGTGGGGCGTCGAGCGTCTTGCTTTCCAGCAAATAGCTACCGGCAGGAAAATTAGGCATCACGGATTACGATTCCTCATTTTACTGAAATCAGTAATGTTCCCTCTTCCTGCCCATCACCAGCGTCTTACATCACAATGTGGACTCAGCAGTATCCCCAAGAGCGTCAGCCTTTGTCGTCACCAGAATCACTGGCTCGCACAAATGCCAATGACCAGACGATGTGCAAAAGGCGGTCGCTTATACCGCGATGGAACTTGTCTGGCCCCAACAATCCATGTGCCACATTGTTCCTCACGTTGAATCCACGCGGGTCACAGAGGAATAATCGAAGATAAAACACGAAGTCTTCGCCAAGACAATTTGGAATTACTGGCTCGGATTCAAGAATATAATTGAGGCTCTTTTCAACCATAACCGTGCGGTCGGCTCGACGATGCTTGTTCGTTGACTTTCCATGAATCGCAAGCAACGTGCGAAGGGCATGTTCAATCTGAGGAAGAAGGACATGAATCGCCGTAATGTGATCGTCTACAACATACGCTTCGATTGCTCGGTCGATTAATGGCAAACGAGACTCATCGAAAAGGAGTGACTTTGTGAGAAACGCTCGCATTGACTGAGGAGTGAAGTCGTACTTGCCCCGCATCCAATCAATCGCACCGCTCAGGAGGCTTTCCATGCTCTGAATGAACTGTCTCATCTGAAGCATTTGCCGACCTTCGGGATCAGCCTCAATCGAACCGGCACGGGCAATGACTTGCTGGTTGTCAATGACCGATTGCGAAACCATTGACAGCAGCTTGGCGTCCTTCTTCATGTCCTCCAACTGCCGCTTCACGTCCTCAATCCGAGGAAGAAAGTTGATGGAAATCCGTGCAAATGACGATTCAAGATCGCCTTCCGTAAGTTCGTCAAATACCTTCTCTATTTCTTCTTTTGGTATCTCCGTCGAAACCGAATGATGAACCATCTGCCCCTCAGCTTCCCGCCCTTTTTCCTTGGCGGCGATCTTAAGTTTCTCAGCCTCTGTTTTCATTCCGTACTGGATGTACGTATCATAAGCGTCCTGTAACCAAGTCATTGCCAACAGGCCGTCGGCCTTCATTGCGGAGTCCCCCAATGCCTGCCCATAGGCACGAATTACTCGTTTTGCCTCGTCTGGCTGCCCCATTCGTTTGTAATAGCGGGCTAGTCGCAGGGCCGGTTCCTTCGCGACAATTCCGAACGGATTGTCTGAGCTACAGATTTGCGTGAGTTCATTTTCGAGAGCATTTACCAGCTTGCTTTGTTGCTTGCTCGATAGCTTTACTCCCTTCTGTTCCTCGAAGATGTCAAAAAGCCGAATTGCCTGTGAGCCAGGAAACTCACCTGACAGGAGGCCAAGCATGGTGTCAATCACTTCACCTATTCGAGACTGATCCCGAACTGAGAGGGCAAGTTCCAATGCCCGCGACAGTCTTTCCGATGTCTGTTGTGAATTGGGGAATCGGCGACCACACTCGACGTAGGAATCAATGGCTTGTCGAGCCATCTCAATTGACGGGTTTTTTCCCGTGGCAGCCTTTGTCGTATCCCAAACGAAGTCCGCATATCGCGCCTTAAGAGCCGGATGCGACGATTCAGCTACCCGCCGTTCCAAGTATGAAAGAACTGCCTCGTCAAGCTGAGAAATGTTAGGAAAACAATGAGCAGTTCCGTCTTCGTGGATGCTTTCAAGGATCGGGCCAAACCGCGTATTCCACCGACTTCGCTGCTGCCCATCCAAGAGATAAGTTTGAAGTGCTGCTACCTCTGCGAACACGGCCTTGCGGGTGTTGTCTGTGGTGTCCTCTTGGTTCTTCAACATTCGTTCTAGGACGAAACTTGGCTCAGCTTCATCGAGATCGGCTGTCGATGCATCATGTTCCTTGAGGACAGCAATGAGATCATCCGGCAACGCTAATGGTTCTGGCGATAAATCCGCCATATCGGCCTCCTCTTAGTAATATCGAAGACAATTACTGTAAAGACAGGAAAAGGGGACATCACGGATTACGGTTCCTCATTTTGCTGAAATCAGTGATGTCCACTTTTTGGCTTTTTTTGACTCCCTTCCTCGAACGCGGCGGCGGCCGCCTGGTCCCATTGCCACGTGTCCTCGAACGCGTGGATCTGCGCGGCCGACCGGCTGCCGTCCTGCTCTTGGAACAAGACGTTGTAGTTCTGATCCGACTTGAAAGGCGGGTCCAGGTAGACCAAATCCACCGATTCGTCGGCAACGTGTCGCCGCAACACATCCAGGTTGTCGCCGTAGTAGAGTGTGTTTGTCATGGCTGCCAATATAACGCCCGGAAGTGGGGGCAGACAAGGGAGGAACGACTTATCCGTTTACGCCGCCGCTTTTCCAACCAAACTGCCCCGCAAACAGTGAATAGTGGTCGGAGGCCGGAATTTGGGAGATTTGGATAAATTCGGAGCCCCCGCGCTCGCCCCCGGAAGCTCCAGGCTCAAGCCCGGATGAATCGGGGACGAGGGGCGGGGGATGGGGGTCGAGCCGGGAAGCTCCAGGGACAAGCCCAGTTAGTCTGAGTGGCTAGCGGTCAGTGGTCGGTGCGAAGCCGCAGACGGCAAATCAGAAATTATCATTAAGCCCCCTGAATACTTGGCTCGGACCTTGGCCGTCGAGTTCGACCGGCAGGACGTCGGCCCCAAACGCCGCGGCCGACGCCAATGTCATCCAAACCAAGGTGAACCATTTCGATAGTCGTTCCATATAAGTAAGTGTAATGACGCAAACACCGGGATGCCACGGCATTGCGGCGCGTGGCCCTGCACAACCACCGACTGCGTTGGGGCTTGACGGCGGTTCCGGCGGTAGATGAGTCAGCCGGCTAAACGTCCGAGGGCGAGATCAGCCCCCGCAACGGATCAGGCCGGACAGAATCGATATTCTTGAAATATCCCGCTACGTATATAATGGGGAGAGAAAGGAATCTGCCCCCAATGAACGGAATCGACTTGTCCACGGTGTTTTGGCTGCTCGTTGCCGCGCAATTGCTCGGCGTTTCGAGCGCGTGCTTTGTCCGGTTTTGCGAAGGGTCCACTTGCCAGCTTGTCGGCCAGTGGGCGTTTCTCGCCGCACTACTTCTAATGGGGGTGGCAACCGGTGTGGCACTGGCCGTCGGACCAGGGATTTGGATGGCTTGCGCCACGTCGTTGGCCGTCATGGTGTTGACTGCCACTTTTGACCTGCGGGGGTCAATGCAGGGAGTTAACCCATAAGATTTCCGATTTCCGCGTCCGTCGAGCGAGTACCCCGTCATTCACCGAAACCTCTTGTCTTCGAGGGCGGGTTCTCTAAGCACTGACCCGTTCCGTCCATCGGCGGCGGAATTCTCCTGCTATATCCCCCATTTTACGGGCAGAGCGGCCCTCCACGATCATTCAGCCGGTAAAATCGAAAAAAAGCTTCCTTTCGATAGAACCCGCAGCCGAAACGTATATCAGGCAGCAATTATCGGAAACGGGAATGGCCGGGGGGGTCAATTTTGCCAGACCCTTACGCCGCAGCCGCGGTGAATCGGACCCTCCTTGGTGCTACAAGACCGGTTCCGTTGCTGGACTGAACGGATAAATCACTGATCTTTCCCGGAATGATTGTCGCCGGGGTGGAGCCACAGAGGAGGGAACAATGCGACTTTTGCTGACAGGTTTAGTGGTCGCTACCATCACCGCAGTCGTCCCCGCGCTGGCGCTGGCCGGCAACCAGGATGTTGCCGAGGATGTTGCCAACCGGCTACGTGGAAGCGGGCAGATGAACGACTATAAGATTGGCGTGAAGTACCAGGATGGAACGGCTTGGCTCCGCGGCCGAGTGGCCAGCCAGGCGCAGATGGAGACCGCCCTGCGGCTGGTGTTCCGGACGCCCGAGGTTGACCGCGTGGTCAACCAGCTTACGATTTCCTCGCCCGAGGTGCGTCGGTTCGGCGAGGCCGCGCCGACGGGCTACAACCCGTTGCGCGATAAGCAACCGCGGCAACCCAGTCTGGCGAAGCGTTTGGAGACGGCCCTCAAGCGCGGTTACGGGCAAGAGCAGCCGCAGCCGTTGCCCATTCACGAAATCGATCCGGCCTACGCCAATCGCCTGCCTAGTTCATACGCGCCATCGGCGGTCGAGCCGACCGCGGCCCAGATGCCTCAAGAATTGCCGCGTCAGACGGCCGCGCCGCGGCCGATGGCCCGCGTGGCGATGATGCAGCCGGACATGCGTGGTCCGATGAGTCCACAAGGCCGGCCGCGGCCGATGTACGCGGCGGCAACGAGCCGGGCGGGGGTGGCGCCGGCGCGGTACGACCAGCCATGCATGCCCAACTATGCCTGGCCAAGCTATGCGTCGTATCCGAACTACGCTGCTCTGACCTATCCGAAGCAGTACTCGCCGACGGCATGGCCGTACATCGGCCCGTTCTATCCTTATCCGCAAGTCCCGATGGGATGGCGGAAAGTGACGTTGGAATGGGACGACGGCTGGTGGTTCCTGGACTTCAGCGATCAGCCGGCGAGTTGCTGGCATCGGTAGGAGCCGGCATAGGCGGCAAGTGCCGCTCAACGAATGACGAAGGAAGCCCCTGCCCGGACAGTCCGGCGCGGGGGCTTTTTTTGTCGGGCTTGCCGTGACTCTACTTCATGGATTGGCGCATTTTCTCGAAGGCGGGTAATTCCAACGGCTGGAGCATATCGCCGGTCAGGTTCTTTTCGAGGGCTTTTTCCCAGGCTTTTTTGGCCGCTTCAAACTGCCCCGCCTGTTGGTAGGCCTGTGCCTGGTGGAAGAGCCGCACGGGGGTCTCCGCGTCGGCCACCGCGGCGGTGATGTCCGCGAGGGCCTTCTCCGGTTCGTCGAGCGCCATATAAACGCTGGCCCTCGAGTCGAGCATCGCGCCGAGCGGCCCGGCGATTTCGATGGCTTTGTCGACCAGCTTCAACGATTCGTCGAGATCGACGCCTTGCAGTGACAGCAGCACGGCCAGGTTGTTCATGGCCACGGCGTTTTTCGGGTTTTTTTCAATGACCTCGCGATAGTAGCTTTCGGCCTTGTCGTATCGCGTCTGGCGGGTGCGCAATTCGGCCAGCGACAGCAATATTGCGAGATGCCGATCAAATTTTTTGATGGCCCTTTCGAGAATTCGGTCCAAGCGACGGTTTTGCTCCTCGTCGGTCACTTTGGTTTGCGAGATCACAATACAGGCCCGGGAGAAATCCTGGGGTGTGCTGCTGTTCATGCTTTTTTCGAGCAGTTCCAGGGCTTCGTCGGTCTTTCCCCGCGTGCCCAAGAACACAGCCAACAGCAGGTTCCGCGCGGGGCTTTCCTTGGCGTATGCCCGATACCAGGTTTCGGCTTGATCGAGGAATTTATCGGCGTCTGGTTTTTGCTCCGGTTTCGTCAGCCTCCGGCCGAGTCGGGTTAGTTTGTCGGCCGCCAGTCGGAGTCTTGCGTCGCGGTCCTTGGACTGCGCGTCGGCCTCGTCGACGAATTTCTTCATCAGATTGAACGCCACGTCGGGCTGATTTTTGGCGCAGAGCAAATCGGCCCGCAGGGAGAGGGTGACAAACCACTTGGGAGCAATCTCCACCAAGCGGTTGAGGTACATCCCGACGCTGGATACCTCGTTGTGTCGCAGTAGGGCTTCGATAAAGACGACCAGATAGCGGGGTTCCTTGGGATAAGTGGCCACCAGACTCCGGTAGAGGTTGCTGGCCTTGATCCAGTCCCCCGCGGCCTCGTACATTTTCGCCAGTTTTAATTGGTCGTCGGGCGTGGCCGCCTGGTCCTCGAGCATTTTCTCCAGAAGGAGAAGGGCCTGGTCGCGCTTGAACCGCTGCGGATCAGCGGCGGTCACCTGATACAATGCCCGGCGATCTAGAGCCGACACATCGGAGCCGGCCAGGTTTTGCTCGAGCAGTTTCTGTGCTTTTTGGAGGTTGTCGTATCCGCCGCGAGTGGCGTAGATCAAAGCCAGTTGCCGTCTGGCCCAAACCAGGTCCGAGTTTTCGCCCCGCACCTTGCCATCAATGATCCTCTGCAATAGGGCTTCGGACGATTGCAGCTTGCCGGTGCGGGCGTAGAAATTGGCGACGACGCGTGCGACGGCGATGTCCTGAGGCGCCGCTTCCAGGGCCGCCTCATATTGTTTCTCGGCGTCTTCGGTTTTGTGCATCGCTTCATAGCACTGGGCAAGCGCAAGTGGGGCTTCCTTTGCGGAGATATTCAATTTTGCCTCTTCAATCGCTTTTTCGGCCTTGTCCACTTCGCCGACGATGCTGTAGAAGCGGATCAGCGCCACCCAGGTTTGCGGGAGCTTGGGTTCGAGTTCCGCGGCGCGGCACAGCGCTTTCGCGGCGTTGCCGAGCAATTCTTCGGCCTTTTGGTCTTGCTTCATGGCCTTTGCCCGGCTGCCGAGAATACCCAACATCTGCCCCAGCCAGAGGTGGTCGAGGTAGTTTTTGGAATCGGCCGAGGCGGCTTTTTGCGCCATTTCCAGGGCGCGGTCGTATTCCCTTTGCTGCAAGGCGACTTCCGCTCCGGCCCGGCTCAACTCGGGCGCGAGTTGCGGTTGCTCTCTCTCGAGTTGGCGGAGCATTTGATCGGCCTCGGCGTACTGCCGCGTTTGCATCAGGAGTTGGACGGTCCGCCTGATGCCGTTGGGGTTTCTCTCACCCATGTCGAAGGCTCTACGGTAGTTTTCCAGTGCCCTGTCCGGCCGGCCCAAGGCGTCGTAGACCCCCGCTTCCATCAACGGTATGCGCGACCAATCTCCGCGTAGCTCGCGGGCCTTGGCCAAGAGGTTTATTGCCTGCCGCAACGTTGCGGTTCTGTCTTTTTCGTCTTTTTCATCTTTGCCGCCGAGATATACCAAAACCGCCTGGCCGTAGAGCCAGTATGAGCCTTGGCCGGCGACCTGCTCGATTTCCTTGAGCGCCCGTTCCATGGCGGGCTGGTCCGTGGTCCGCAGCGCCCTCTCGAAGAGCAAGTAGCGGATATTCACGTTGTTTGGTTGTTTTTCGGCGATCTTCCGGCAGAAGAAGTCGATTTGTTCCACATCGTCCACTTGCATTGCGGCGCTGAGCAGTCCGCTCCAAAGTTGCAATCGCTGTTCGTCGGAAAACGACTTGGTGTTCTCGGCCAGTTTTCGCAGGCGCTCGGTGGCCTCTTTCCCGTGGCGTCGCACGAGATGCCGCGCCCATGCCGTCCGTCTTTCGGTGGTATCGCCGAACAATTCATCCGCTTCCCGCAAGAGTTTCTCTGCTTGCTCCCAGTCCCCGCGCCGATCGGCCAGCGAGGTGAGCGTCCTCCAAAAAGCGGTTTGCTTGGGATCCTTGTCGCGGGCTTCCCGCAACAACTTCTCGGCGTCGGCGGCACGGTCTTGCGCCAAGAGCGCCTCGGCGCGCAAAATTGGGATCTGGGGTGAGTCGGGCAAGGCTTTTTCCGCCGCGTCCAGGGCGTCTTCCACCGTTTTCCAATCCCGATTTCGGGGTGGAAGCCGCATGTTTTTCATCAGCAACATGCGTGCGTAAAGGGCCGCGTTGGCGGGAGCGACACTACCGCCAGCGATCAACTGGCGGAATTCACCCAGCGCCTCGTTGACATGACCCGTGGCCAGAAAGACGTCGGTCATGGCGGCCTTCGCGGGGGTGAAAGTGGGGTCCGCGATCAGTGCCCGGCGATAGGCCTTCAATTGTTGGTCCCGGTTGCCCAATTGGCCGTAACATTTTCCAATCCAGACGTCGATCTGCTTCGCCCTATTTGACATGACCGGCGAGCCTCGCGCCTTCTCGAAACCTTCCTTGGCGTTCCGCCAGCGTCCTTGGACGTACTCGATCCGCGCGCTCAGGTAGTCGATCAGAGGGCGGGGGTATTCGGTGGTCCGCAGTTCCGCGATGTTTTTTTCCGCTTCCTCCAGCTTGCCAAGGTCGATCAGCAAGTTGGCCATGTTCCAAAGGATTTGAGCGTTGCGGTCGGTCGCTTTCAGTCCTTGTTCCAGCGCGGCGACGGCCTC
Source organism: Planctomycetota bacterium (assembly GCA_030612765.1). Taxonomy (GTDB): domain Bacteria; phylum Planctomycetota; class Planctomycetia; order Pirellulales; family Thermoguttaceae; genus JAHIKV01. Next base: position 30,414 of record JAUWNG010000007.1, on the reverse strand, counting down.
GTTGCGGTTGCCGGCGCGCAATTCAATGTTGGCCAGGGTGGTGTACATGACCACGGCGTCGGGGTGCAACTCGATGCCGTGGACCGCACAGCGGCGCGCTTCGTCGTACTCTCCCTTGGCTTGGTTGCAGGTGGCCGCCAGCCACAAAACCTCCAGGTCGTCGGGGGCCAACTGCAGGGCCTTGGATACCTCCTCCAGCGCCTCGTCGCGCAGACCGACGGCGATCAGGTAGCGGCCGCGGAGGAAATGGGCCTTGGACGATTTCGGGTTGGCCTCGACCAGCTTCTCCATCCACCCGTCGGCCTCTTTGGGTTGCGAGAAACGGGACCGCAACAGTCCCGCCAGCGCCGCGTATGCGGTGACCTGATCGGGGCCGCACTCGATGGCCTTACGCAAGGAAGTCATCGCCGCGTCGTCGTCGCCCATCCGCATTTGACACTGACCAAGCTGTTCCAGCAATTCGGGATCCTTGGGAGACTCTTTCAACAAGAACCCCTGCAAGTGGTCCTTGGCGTCCTGATATCGACGCATCGCCATCGCCATTTTCACCAGTTGCCGCCGGGCATCGTTCCGCTCCGGGTCCATACCCACCGTTGCTTCCAGCAGTCCGAACGCTTGCTGGAACAAACGGCCCCTGTTCACGGCGTCAACGTCCTCGGACCGCTCGGCCAAGATCATTCCCAGCCTTTCCCGCACTTCGACTTCGTCGGGCATCAACCGCACGTACCATCCCAGGCATCGGACGACGTCTCTAAGGGCTTTTTGTTTTAGCCAGAGGTTTCCTTCCTCGGCGGCCTTCTTTGCCCGCTCTTCCTCGATGTCGGCCTGCTTCAGAAACATGGACGCGTTTCTTTTAATCTGATAGCCGTGCAGCAGGTATACTCCGCCGCCGAAAACCACCGAGATTACCAGTAGTATGGCGGCCAGCCGGACATTGAGCGTTCTCATAAAGGCACCTCGTATCGGATTAGCCCCACCACGATTCTCCACCGGCGGCGGGGCGCGACATGACCTTCTGCAACACTTCCCACTGATCTGACGGTATCGCCGGACAACGACGACGCCGGGCTTTCATAATCGCGCCGGTCAACAGCACCGCGGTCCAGCAGATCGCCGTCCCGACGGCGATGCCCGCCAGATTCATGAACCAATCTTTCCACTCTCCCGTCCTTTTCGGCACGAAGCTTTGCGAGATTTCGGTCATTCCCGCGTACAACACCAGTATCAAGACCACGCCCCAGCGCGGCACCGGCCAGCGGACGCTTAGCGCCAGGACGGCCAACGCCAGGAAGCTCAGTAGATGCGCCCAAGGCATCAACAACCGCAACAGCGGCAGGCCGTGCAAACCGATCAACCGTGTCGGGTCCGCCGTGAGCAACAATAGTGTCATGAAAACCAGATAAGCGATCGAGATTGCTCGAATTACGCCTTGCATATTTTTCCTCGGCCCTCGCTAACGTTTTTAGTGGCGTTCCGCGAGTCGACCACCAGCGGCGCGTGCCGCACGATAAATTCGTAGTCGTAGGCGGAATGGTCCGTCACGATCAGCACGCAATCCTGGCCGGCGAGGAATTCCGCCGTCAGTGGAGAGCTTTCCATAGGGATGCTGAATTGACGGGTGCGCGGCAAACGGGGGATGTGGGGATCGTTGTAGGAGACCGCCGCGCCCCGCTTGCGAAGCATCTCGATCAACACGAAGGCGGGGCTTTCCCGGGCGTCGTCCACGTCCTTCTTGTATGCCACGCCCAGCACGCAAATCTTGCTGTCCCGCACCGCCTTGCCACGGGAGTTCAGGGCCTCGGTCAAGCGATCTATCACATATTGCGGCATGCTCGTGTTGATCTCGCCGGCCAATTCGATGAAGCGGGTAGTCATGCCGCGGCAGCGGGCCAGCCAAGTCAGGTAGAACGGATCGATCGGAATGCAGTGCCCCCCAAGCCCCGGACCAGGATAAAATGCCTGGAACCCGAAGGGCTTTGTCCGGGCGGCATCGATCACCTCCCAAACGTCCAGCCCGATCCGATCGAACAACATCTTCAACTCGTTGGCCAACGCGATGTTCACCGCGCGGTACGTGTTCTCGAGTATCTTGCACGCCTCGGCGACCTCGCAACTATTGACGGCAACCACCTCGGACATACCTTGCCGATAGAGTTGCACGGCCAAGTCAAGGCTCACGGGATCGGCCCCGCCGACGACCTTGGGGATGTTTCCCGCCGAAAAGTCCGGATTGCCCGGGTCTTCGCGCTCGGGGCTGTAGGCCAGGAAAAAGTCCTTACCCAGCGCCAATCCGCTCTGCTGGAGAATCGGCAACACCACATCGCGGGTCGTTCCCGGGTAAGTCGTGCTTTCCAATACGACCAGTTGGCCGGGGCGAAGGCGGACGGCGATCTCGCGGGTAGTTGCCTCCACGTAAGCCAAGTCCGGATCGCGGCTCCGGCTCAGCGGCGTGGGGACGCAGATCAGCAGCACGTCGGCCTCGGCGAGCCGGTCCATGTCGGCCGTGGGGGATAACTTTCCCTCGGCCACGCATTGGCCGATCCACTCCGATGATATGTGCTCGATGTAGCTCCGTCCGGCTTGAAGGCTTTCGACCTTCGATTTGTCCACGTCGAAGCCGATATTCTCGAAACCCGCGGCGACGAACGTGCGGATCAACGGCAGACCGACGTAGCCGAGGCCGATCACGCCGATTTTCGCCGTTTTTCGTTCGATCGCGGCCCCCAAAGCCGACGCCGCCGATTCCTTCTGGAGTTTGGTCTGTTTCCCTTCCGACGTGGATGTCTCGTGCATCAATCGCTCTCCATTGGTACTTTTAATACGACGAAACCCCGCACGTCGGATGTGATCGTCGAGTGATTTTCAACGTTTGGACAAGACTGCGCCAACAACCCGAATCGCGCCGTGTGACATCCGATAGACAAGACTCCCCCGGTAACAACCGCACGACGGCGACGCTACTCCTAATCTCTCTATTCTAATAAAAAACATGGAGTATGCAAGCAAGGGAGCCAAACCGATGGGGGGTAGTGTGGGTGGCACGCCCCTACAAAAATCACGCCCGAGGAGTTGGGATATCTCGCTTCGTGCGTCAAGAAGCTGCACGAGCACGTGAAAAAGCATTGCGAGGAGAAGATCGCCGCTTTCGCGCAAGCCGCGCGGCTGGCGTCACCCGAACACGGCGGAGAAAATGATCCATCAACCACATAGAACATTCACCATCCATGTGTATCGGACGGTCGTGTGCCACTGTTGGCTTGTCCAGCAATGCCCGGTCGGGCAAAATGGGTACACTACTCTTTTAGAAATCGCTGCTGATAGGCAAGGGGTTATCTGATTTTCCATAACACTGCTGGGCAAGCCAACAGTGGCATCCGGCGTCGCTACAAGAAAGGGCAGACCAGAGCTCGACTGAATCAACGCTGGCCCTTGGATTTGTTCCAGGCCATGAGCACTATCCCGATCAAAGAGGCCAAGCCGATGGAGCCCAAGATGAGCCAGATGACCCACGGGTGGTAGGTCTGCCACAGGATTTCGGTCGCCGCATACTGGTCGACGCCTAGCTTGGCAACCAACGCGGGAAGAATCTCTTTGTCACCGAGGGCCTGGAAGTCAGCGGGGGACATTCCCAACTCCTCTGTCAGGTAACGCCCTGCGAGCCGCGTCTTGGAGGAGAAGATATCGTAGAGGGGCCCGGAGATGATATTGCCGATGAACCAGCCAAAGGCAAAAGGCATGTTCGAGTATCCCATATATTGCGCTTTCTTGTCGGGCGGGGCGGACATGCCGACATATTCGGTGAATTTCGGGCTGCAAATAAGTTCTCCGATGGAGAAGATAAAGATGAACAGGGCGACGAGTAAGCCCACCTGAAAGAGACCGGCGCCGACGAAACCGACAAGGCCGATCGTCATGCCGAGCACCAATGAAAATAGCATCGAATAGCGTCCCAAGAACCAAGTCAAAGGGAGGACAAATATAATAATTGTTAAGGCGTTGATGTTGATCAACATCTCCGGTTTGAGGGCGCCGTCCGCGGTCAGCAGTTTTTCGGCGTGCGTGCCTATCAGAGAGGTCAGCGCTCCGCCCATGTCTCGAGCGTCTACCCATTGTTCAATGAAGTTGGGCAAAAGGTCCCAGAGTTGCATGAACATCAACCAGAAGCCGGAGATGATCAGCAAGAAACGAAACATGGCTTTGTCTTGCCACAAAGTCTTCATCGTCTCGACGAAGACCCTGGTTGGGCTCTGACCGGCTTTGGTCTCGTCTTTTTCTGGTTCGGTGAAGAGGACAAGGCAATAGATGAGGTTGATTACACTGACGATCGCCGCTCCGTAGAAGACGTTTTCCCAGGTAGGGGCTTCTTCGGTGCCCCGGATCGCGGCTGCGATAGTTGGCGCCAAAGCCCCGCCAATATTGACAACCCAGTAGAAAATGCCGAAACCTAGGCTGGAGTTGCCTTCGTTGAGGGTCTTGGCCACCATTCCCTGCACCGGTGGTTTGAAGATCGCCGTGCCCGTGCCTACCAGGCAGGCCGCGGCCATCATAAAGCCGAAGCGGCCCCAATCAGAATCGCCCGCCAAGTAGACGATGTTGCCCATCAGAATGTACCCCACGGCGTTGATGAGGAAGGCAACCGTCAGACTCTTGCGATAACCGTAGGCCTCGGCGTACCCTCCGGAGACCATTGGCAAGAGGCATTGGATCAAGGCCCAGACGCCCAGAATGATGCCTTTGTCGGTCATCGACAGATGCAACACCGAGTTATCGCCGAACATATACAGGGGCAGAATCGCCCGGACGCCGAAAAAGGCCAATCGTTCAAACGCCTCGGAACCGTTGGCAATCCAGAACATCGAACCCATCTGTCGTACCTGGGTGATGACTGGGACTTTCGCTTTGTCTGCTGTTTCTTGGCTCATGGTTTCAATCGATTCGAGGCTATAATTTGTCTGTCAGTGCGGATTAAGCGTTGGCCCGAGGAGCGGCCGGTTTGGTCATCGCGCCGGTCGGCTTCATCTGCCAAATGTGGTAAGACGGTTCATTAGACAATAGAAGCCCTTCGATTTCATCCGCTCTCCGGGGGGTGCCGTACAGATCGAGACCGAAGTCGATCGGGTGCGACGTGTACGTTTTTCAGTCAAGGAACGTGTTGTCTGCGTCGCCGACCAACGGCTATTAGTCGACGCCAAGGTGATGCTGGTCTGCGTCAATTCTGTTGGCAAGCTGATCGCTCTACCCGATCCGTTGGCCGACGCACTATCGTCTGGCAATCTTACCCGGAATTGTGTACGGCGTCTCCGGAACTCTTCGTGTACGGCGTCCCCGGAACTCTCCGAACTCCCAGAACCTCATTCCTGACGGGTTCCCGGTGTCTTGAATTCCGAGATCGCAATTTCGGACTCCTAAGGCAGGAGAGTTAGCCGAAAGGCGATATGATGGGAGGATACCGGAAAAGGAACGGTTATTGACACCTCGGGGCCACCCGCTAAATTGAGGGAGAGCAAAAGGTGTCGGCAGTCTCAATTCGGTCGGCAACCGGTCACAGCGCAGCCCCATGAGAAGCGGAGTCGAAACAAAAACTCCCGACCCCATCACTCTTAAACCGTTAGTCCGAAGAACACACATTCGACATGCAACCGATATCTACCAGTTTGGCGAGGCGTCAGGACTTCATTAAACTACTTATCCTCGGGACGCTGCTCGCATTCGGCCTTAATTTGCTAGTGAGTTACGTCTACGGTGCGATCGAAACCGCAAGCCCGTATTGGGTTCTTATACCACTCGCACTGATCCTCTTTCCGCTTGGATACGCGGTCAGCCTCGCGATCTCAGCTCGGAGCGGATCAAGAGAAATCGAAGCGATGGCGCTATTCAATCGTGAATCAAGAGAAGTGATGGAGATCGATCGATATTCATTCTCTGAAGATTTGAGGAGAATAATTGTGGCAGTCACCAAGGAGAACCCCGCTTTTCAGGAAATTCTGTCTGAGGACCTTTTTCCCACTGCTGTTTCCCGAGAAGACAATGGCGAGGCAAACCATGGTCGGAGAGAAGAGCTGAACAAAAAGGAGGACCAGGGGGGCGAGTATATAGCTATTGTCAAGACAAGCTCTGAGGATGGGGGATTTGAGATGCGGTCGTCGCCGCTTCTAATTGAAGCGATTGAGTTCGCAGTTCTTAAGGAGCTGTCACTGCATCTATCCAGCTACTTCAACGATTATCAAGGCAGCGGAGATAGACTGATTGAGTTGACAAGGGAGCACATTCCAGACGTTCTTCTGAAGAATCGTGTTCTTGCACTGCTCACAACCCCGATTGAAGAGCGCCCAATATTTAGGAAATCTGGAATTCACAAGAATCCACCAAAGGGAACTGTGCATTCCATTTGGAGCAGAGATGGAGTTATGTTTGAGCGATTTGATCTGATTGTTCCCTCAGGATCCAAGCTTGACCGGCCTGAACAAGGACGACTCGAGTTGACAACAAAGAGAGGAGTAGTCCGAATCACAATCCGCTGTCATGGGTTCAACGCGAATTTGCCTCGGGGATTTGAATCACTCTATATGAGGGCTCCCCATTGTTCAGTTCTTCCACTGGCAGTCGATATTCAAGTTGAGACACGATTGAAACTGATTGCACTCTTGACTCCAAGAGGATGGGACTACTATCGATGGATGGATTCCTTTGCAGAGTGGATCGTCCATGAGGCTCATTTCCCCTCTTTTCTCGCAAACATTGGATGGGAGCGTGCTTTAACGGGGTTTATCTTGAATCTAGGGACCGCGCGTGGGCAGCAACCACCGAAACAGGGAGGAGGCTCTAGTCAACTTGCTCATGAGTCTTCTCAGAATTCTGCAGCGGATACTGATCGCCCAAAGGCGGAAGCAGAACCAGAAGCCAAGGACTAACCAGCGGATCGAGCCAATGGCGAGGATCGCGATTATGCTGATTTTGTTATTGCACGCCACAGGCGCGCTCCTTGTCATGGCTCATCCTGTTCGTTGACGGCTGTCTCGTTATCTCAACCGTTTGCTCAGACGATCCATCAAACCACCAATTTGTGACACTGAGCTCGAGGACATAGACCGCCGAAAGGGAAAAGGAGACGCGGCTCTTTCCTTCTACTTCTCGATAAAACCAAAACGCCCCCTCTCTCTCCCCTCTCTCCTCTGCCCCACGGTTCAACGGCGTTTTCTGGTCGAAATTGGGCCACTCCCTGTGATACAATCCAGCTGGGGGAGAATAGGGGATAAGTCCAATTACTGCACCTGAACTAGAAATCGGATCCCCTGTTTTTCACCCGGTCGGGTTGGTCTTGGTTGTGGGCCGTGGTACAATAGAGATGCTTTAGTTGAGTTGCCGTTGCGTCCCCGAATGGTTGAGGATTTTTAGGATTATTAAGATGCCGAAGCTGGATTACCGCAACGTTGAATCCAACGTCGCCCGGTGTGGCGGGCAGCCCGTCGTGGCGGGAACTCGTATTCGCGTAGCCACGATCCTGGCATGTTATCGGCAGGGCATGGGCGTGGAAGAGATCGTACAGCAGTATCCCGGCCTTCGGCCGGCGGACGTCCATGATGCCCTGGCTTATGCCTACGACCACTTGGACGAAATCGAGGCCGGCTTGGCGGCCGACGATGAAGCATCGGTGAAATCTCGTTTGACCGCGGGCGATTCAACCTGATGGCCGCTATCCGTTTCTTCACGGACGAGGACGTCTATGGCACAATCGCCGTTGTCCTGCGCCGCGCAAGGATCGACGCCCGTTCCACTCCGGAGGTCGTCGAAAAGATCGACAAGGCACTTCGATACGGCTATGGCGAAAAAACGTTGAACCCGCAAACTTAGCCCATAGTCGCCGAAATCGGTGAAATTCGGCCTTCCGGGATTGCTTCATGCCGGGACCATGCTATTATCGTGTGAATATTGAACTATTAGGGGGCTGAAATGAAGGATGTCTTGGCGGTAATTCTGGCGGGGGGGAAAGGATCGCGGCTGGAACCGCTTACCCGCGATCGTGCCAAACCGGCCGTCCCCTTCGGCGGCGCGTATCGGATCATCGACTTCACACTGTCGAATTGCCTAAACAGCGGGATCCGCAAGAATCTCGTCCTCACCCAATACAAGGCGATGAGCCTCGACCGGCACATCCACCTCGGCTGGCAATCCTATCTCTGCCGCGAGTTGGGCGAGTTCATCGAAGTCGTCCCCCCGCAGCAACGCATTGATGAGCATTGGTATCAAGGGACCGCCGACGCCGTTTACCAGAATATCTACACCATCGAGCGAGAGCGGCCGAAATACGTGGTGATCCTCGCCGGCGACCACATCTACAAGATGAACTACGCCAAGCTGGTCGAACACCACATCGAAAGCGGCGCCGATCTAACCGTCGGCTCGCTGCCGGTCGACGTGTTGGCCGCCGCGCGGCAATTCGGCATCGTCGAGGTCGACGCGGAGAGCCGCGTAGTCGGTTTCGAGGAGAAGCCGGCCCGTCCCAAGCCGATCCCCGGCGATCCGCAGCGCACGCTGGCCTCGATGGGTATCTACGTGGCCAGCACCCGCTTTCTCTTCGAGCAGCTATGTCTCGATGCCACCCGCGGTGGCAGCCGCCACGACTTCGGCCACGACCTGATCCCGGCGCTGATCGACTCGCACCGGGTGTACGCTTATCCTTTCATGGACGAGAATCGGAAGACCGAGGCCTACTGGCGCGACGTGGGTACGCTGGATGCCTATTTCGACGCCAACATGGACCTGATCGCGATCGATCCGCAGTTGAACCTGTACGACGCCGATTGGCCGATCCGCACTTTCCAGCCGAACCTTCCACCGCCGAAGTTCGTCTTTGCCGAGACGGGGCCGGACGCCCGGCGCGGGCAGGCGCTCGACAGCATCGTCTGCCAGGGGACCATCGTTTCGGGCGGACGGTTGGAGCGGACGATCGTCGGCCCCGATTCACGCATCAACAGCTACGCGCAAGTGGTCGATTCCATTCTCTTCGAGGGCGTGAACGTGGGACGGCACGCGAAAATCCGCCGGGCGATAATCGACAAGGGCGTCCACGTGCCCGCCGGCATCGAAATCGGCTACGACGCCGATCTGGACTGCAACCGCGGTTTCACGGTCACGGAGACGGGCTTGACCGTGATCGCCAAGACCCACGGCGTGGACCAATTTCTCGAAAAAGCCGCCTCGTGACGATCGCGCATGTGGTTTCTGTTGCGGAAAGCTATTGGACCGGATATCATGGGTAAGTGAAGCTTGCCCATGATGCCCACCCTGCTTGCCGCAACACGAACTAAGGGTTTGTAAAACAATAAGTTGCCGAAATCGTAGTCGGCACACTCCGTGTGCCGACCCTGTTTTCCGGCACACGGAGCGTGCCGGCTACATTGCGATTCGGTAGCGATACATATACCCACGAACATAACGGGAGATACCGCTTATGGACCGCAGGGAATTTATCGAACAGGTGGCGGCGTGGTCCGCCGGAACGTGTCTGGCGGTGCCCCTGTTTGATGTCCGCGCCGTGCTGGCGGCCGAAGAACGTCCCAAGGGCAAGCCGCTGGTGGTAGTGGTCAAGGGCAAGGATTACGAAGCGCTGGTCGACAAAGTACTGAAACCCTTGGGCGGGATGGCGGCGTTCGTCAACCAGGGCGACCGTGTGGTGGTCAAGCCGAACATCGGCTTCGACCGCAGGCCCGAGCAGGCGGCCACCACTCATCCCGACGTGGTCAAGGCCGTCGTGCGGCAATGTCTCGACGCCGGCGCGCGGCGGGTGCTGGTCTTCGATCGCCCGGTGAACGATGCCCGACGCAGCTACGCCCGCAGTGGAATAAAAGAAGCCGTCGAGTCGATCGACGATTCGCGCGTCCGTTGCGAGTACGTGAAAAACAGGGATTTCGTGCCGGTGAAGATCGCCGACGGCAAGTCGCTCGACGAGTTCGATTTTCACCGCGACGCCCTGCCGCCCGAGTGCGACTGCTACATCAACGTGCCGGTGGCCAAACACCACTGTCAGGCGAAGCTCACGTTGGGGCTGAAAAACGTGATGGGCGTTATCGGCGGCAACCGCGGACTTATCCACCGCGACCTGCCCCGCCGGATCGCCGACCTGAATCTGGTGATCCGTCCAAAGCTGACGATCATCGACGCCACCCGCATCCTCTTGCGTCACGGCCCGACGGGCGGAAAGCTCGAGGACGTGAAGGTGCTCGACACCCTGATCGCCTCGGCCGACACGGTGGCCGCGGACGCATACGCCACGACGCTGTTTGGGGAGAAACCGGATTATTTAGGCTCCACGGTGGCGGCCGCCAAACTTGGCCTGGGCGAGATGGACCTGTCGAAGGTGAAGATTATCACTCCGTAAAACCGCGACCGCCGCTTGCGGCTTCGCAGGCGCGACTACCGCTTGCGGTTTCGCAGCCGCGACCAACGGTCGCGGCTTTATATTATGCGACGAATTGCGTGGATTCCCTGGCGATGGTGGCGGCGGGCGGCACAGTTCGCCATGCTCGTGCTGTTCCTTTGGCTCTTCCGCCGCACCGAATACACCGGCGCGGACCAATTGGCCGGCGGCGAAAACCTCTTCTTCCGCCTCGATCCGCTCTCCGCCGCGGCCGCCATGCTTGCCGCGCGTCAGTTTATCGCCCTGTTCTGGCCGGCGCTGATCGTCTTGGCCCTGACAATTGTTTTAGGCCGGTTTTTCTGCGGCTGGATTTGCCCTCTGGGAACGCTATTGGACTATTTCCATCGCCTGCTACGGCCGATCGCCCGGCGCACCAATCGCTTTTGTAGCACAGCCGCCCTCGGCTGTGAGAGAGAAACAGCCGCATCGACCATGCCGACAAAAGCACAGCCGGGGGCGACTGTGCTACAAAAGGCTCGCCGTCTGCACTCCGCGCGTTACATCCTGCTGATCGTGGTCCTGCTGGCCGCCGTGTTCTCCTTTCCGCTGGTCGGGTTTGTCGATCCGCTTGCGCTGCTGACCCGTGGAATGACCCTCTGGGGCGATCCGACGCTCCATCGCGGCGTGGACGCCGGACTCGAATGGCTCGATGGGCGCTGGGGCACGGAGGCGGTCGAGCCGTTCGTGGGAAAACATCTGATCCCGTTCCGCGCGACCGTGTTCCGGCTGGCCGGCGTATCGGCCGCGATACTGGCGGCGATTTTCGCGTTGGAACTGGTCGCCCGACGGTTTTGGTGCCGAAACTGCTGTCCGCTCGGGGCGATGCTGGGGCTGTTGGGCCGCTGGTCGCTGGTCAGGCGTCTGCCCGCCGAGATATGCAAACCGTGCGGCGACTGCGCCGAGTTGTGCCGGATGGACGCGCTCGGCGACGGGCTATCGGCCGAGGACTGCATCCTGTGCATGGATTGCGTGGACCTTTGCCCCAAGGGGATCGCCAAGTTTGTGGTGAAACGGTCGAAAAGACAACCGCGGCCGGTCGATCTTTCGCGGCGCGGGGCGTTGGCCGGGATGGCCGTCGGCGCGGCGATTCCCGGCCTGGCGGCGGCCGCGCAAATGATCCGACCACGAAAAGACGATCCGTATCTGCTGCGTCCGCCCGGCGTGGGCGACGAAAATACGTTCCTCGACCTTTGCGTCCGTTGCGGCGAGTGCATGAAGGTCTGTCCGACCGGCGTTTTGCAGCCGGCCGTCCTCGAGTCGGGCATCGAGGGGATTTTCTCGCCGCGGCTGATGTTCCGCCACGTCTTCGAGCAGACCTATTGCGAATACACCTGCACGCTTTGCGGCCAGGTCTGTCCGAGCGGGGCCATTCCGCGACTGACGGAGGCGGCCAAGCTCAGACGGCCGATCGGCTTGGCGTATTTCGACCATTTGCGTTGCCTGCCGTGGGGCGAGGGGACGCCCTGCATCCGTTGCGAGGAGATGTGTCCCGTGCCGGAGAAGGCGATCAAGATTCTCAACACGTTTACGATCAAAGACGCCGACGGTTTCGAGTTGGAGATACAGCAGCCTTACGTGGATCGCTATTTATGCGTCGGCTGCGGCATCTGCGAGAGCAACTGTCCGGTGGAAGGCCCCTCGGCCATCCGCGTCCAGCGCCTCGGTTCGCCCAATCCCGGCACGGAGGTCATGTTGAAACCGCGGGATGGACCGAAAATACAACCGGATTCTACCCCGGCATCGCCTTCAGGTCGGCCTTGAGCGTGGTGATCGGGGCGATGCCGGTCTTGCCGACTATGCTTCACTTGGCCCGACGAACGTGCGTCTTGGCAATGACGACCAAGGATTTCAGTGCCGCGTTGACCGATTCTTCGTCGGGAAAATAAGGCGCCACGTCAGGGGACAGGAGCACTAGATTCGTCCCTTCTTTGAATCGATGCGCATACTTTCCGCGGACTCCGCCTTTGAGTTTGGAAAGATCATACTCGGGTCGCAGATCGTCGTCCAATTCCGTTTTAGGTTTCTTCTTCATATTTTCTCCGCTCCCGAGCCGTTGTGCGCCGCGGTATGTAAAACAGCAATCAACTACCCCAGCATCGCCTTCAGATCGGCCTCCGGCGTGGTGATCGGGGCGATGTTGAACTTCTCGACCAGCAGGTCGAGCACCGGCGGGGTGATGAACGCCGGCAGGGTTGGACCCAGCCGGATGTTCTTGATGCCCAGGAAAAGGAGCGTCAGCAGGATCGCCACCGCCTTCTGCTCGTACCAACTTATCACGAACGAGAGCGGCAACTGGTTCACTTCGCACTTGAAAGCGTCGGCCAGCGCCGTGGCGATCTGGATGGCCGAGAAAGCGTCGTTGCACTGGCCGACGTCCAACAGCCGCGGTATCCCGCCGATGTCGCCGAACGGCAATTTATTGAAGCGGTACTTGCCGCAGGCCAGCGTGAGGATCACGCAATCCTTGGGCACTTTTTGGGCGAACTCGGTGTAGTAGTTCCGTCCCGACTTGGCCCCGTCGCAGCCGCCGACGAGGAAGAAGTGTCGGATCTGTCCGGCCTTGACCGCCGCGACGATTTTATCGGCCACGCCGAGGACGGCGTGATGGCCGAAGCCGACGGTGATGGACTTCTCGGGCGCGTCGGTGGCGAAACCGTCGGCGGCCAGCGCGGCCTCGATGACCGGCGAGAAATCGCGGTCCGTTCCTATGTGCCGCACACCCGGCCAGGCCACCAGCCCGCAGGTGAAGATACGGCCGATGTAGCTTTCCTTGGGCTTCTGGATGCAGTTGGTGGTCATCAGGATCGCGCCGGGGAACTCGTCGAACTCCTTTCGTTGGTCTTGCCACGCCCCACCGTAGTTGCCCACCAGGTGTTTGTATTTTTTCAAGCCGGGATACGCGTGGCAGGGGAGCATCTCGCCGTGCGTGTAGACGTTGATCCCCTTTCCCTCGGTCTGTTTCAGCAGTGCGTCCAGGTCTTTCAGGTCGTGGCCGGAGACGACGATGCACTTGCCGCGGACGGGCGTCACTCGCACGGTGGTCGGCTCGGGATGGCCGTACACGCTGGTGTTGGCGGCGTCGAGCAACCCCATCACCGTCAGGTTCAACTCGCCCGTCTTCATTACCCAATCAAACAGGGCGTCTTGAGTGGGATTCTCTTGGGCAAGGAAATCGAGGGCCTGATGGAAGGTAGCGTAAATGTTCGGGTCTTCGTAGCCGAGAATCATTGCGTGGTCGGCGTATGAAGCGGCGCCCTTCAGGCCGTAGAGGATCAAGTCCTGCAATCCGGCGAGGTCGTTGCCCAGCCGCGTCTGCCGCTTGGTGATCGAGACCTCTTCGCCCTGTTGGATCAGTCCGTCGAGATCGGCGGCGGGCTGCCAGATGGCCGGACCATCGAGGATTTCCGGCGCCTTGGCCTTCTCAACGCAGGTATCTTCGTAAAGCGTTTTTGCACGGTCGCGGATCGCGGCGGCGTCGAGCAGGTGTGTTTTCAGCCGCTGGGGGTCGAAATCGACGTTCGTAATGGTTGCGAAGAGGAACTCGGGTATCGCCCGATCCACTTGTTGATCGGTCGCACCGAGTTCGGCGGCCCGATGGGCGTACATCGCGATTCCCTTGGTCGCGTGGATCAGCAGGTCTTGCAGCGCGGCTGTGGCCGGTTCCTTGCCGCAGACGCCAATTACCGTGCAGCCGGTCCCTTTGGCGGTTTGTTCGCATTGATAGCAGTACATTTCGATTGTCGCTCCTGTTTGTTTCGGCAATAGCGGGGGCCAACAGCCGCCGGAAGAGCCGCGAGTACATTCCAACTGCCGGTTTTTCGACTGTCGGCCCGGATCATGCAACGCAATTATATCACGGCCGGCAATCCCCTCTCATTTGGATTTAGAAGCCCTAACAAGACGGGGACTGGCTTCCAATGGAGTGTGGTCGAAAAGCCGGAATCCGTACGGAAGCGAGGTGCCTGTCCCCGGTTTGTTCTGCAAGATGCCCCATGTTTTTCAGCCAAAAGTTGCGTATAGGACCAACATAACGACAACGAGCACGATCGACAAGACGCGGGGATCGAGCGGTCCGGAGAGCGGTTTGTTCGTGATAGCCGCAAGCGGGTTGCTCCAGCAGTAACCTTCGACGCGCCGCGGATCGGGAGCGGGCGTCAGTAGGCTGGTAACCACGAAAACCACGCTGCAGATCACGAACAACCACCACGCCTGAAGCATGAAAGGCATTCCGAAGCGCTTGCTGACGATCTCGAACCCGAAGGCGGGGAAATCGGCCACGAAAACAACCGAACCCAGCAGGAAACCTGCGATAAGCGTGGTCATCGATGCCTGCGACGTGCCGCGCCGCCAGAAAATGCCCCAGATAAAAACGGTGGTGATCGGCGGCGCGAGTACGGATATCATGTGGTTGATGCCGCTGAAAATGCCCCCAAACCGTTCGCCTTGAGTGGACCATACGATCGCGGAGAGCATTACCACGACGACCGTTGCTTGACCGACGCGAACCAGGACGCGGTCGGACGTGTTGGGACGCAATCGCTTGACTATGTCAAAGCTGACCAGGGTCGCGGTGGAATTAAGTGCCCCGGCGACCGTGCTCATCAACGCGGCCAGCAATCCAGCAACCACCAAGCCTTGCAGACCGCACGGCAATAGTTCCTTAATAAGCACGATCAGAGTCGAGTCCGGATTATCGCCTATCCGATCTCTGAACAAGACATATCCCATCACGCCCGGCAGCACCATCACCAACACCGGCAGCACCTTGATGAATCCGGCGAAGACAGGACCGATCTGCGCGTCGCGCTCACTCCTGGCGCCGAGTACGCGCTGCACGATCGTTTGGTCGGCGCACCAATACCAAATGCCGATCACCGGGTAGCCCAGCAACATGATCCACCAGGTGTATCTGCCTTCGTGACGGATCATGTTCAACTTTCTCGATCGGGGCCTGTCGGAGTTCAACGACTGGCGACACTCTTGGGCGTGCTTTTTCTGCGATTGGGCCACCCCGCGCAGCGCCTCGACGGCCAAGCCAAAATCCACGCGACGGTTTGCCAGCGGCTTGGCGTCGCTATGATCGGCCAAAATAGTCAAAGCGGTCTTGATCTCCGGAAAATCGTCCACCGCTACGGAGACAGCGCCGAATGTGAGGGTTTTTTTCAGTCGATCGATCCGTTCGGCAAGTGCCCGGTCGGCGGCGTCGAATCGTCCCTGCCGCCGCAACGAACCCGCGTTTTGGAAAGCTTCGGCCGTGAGTCGAAGCTGCTCGGCGGTCGTTTCGGCGTCGCTGATCTGCTGCGTCAAGGCGCGCTGGTGCAACTTCGCCAGCGAGGTCGTACCCTGGTCGGCCAATTTGAGCATGGCGAATGCGGTGACCGTGATCGCGCCGAGCAGCAGCAGAACGGTCTGGATCGATTCGGTTACGACGACCGCCTTCAGGCCGCCGGTGACGGTGTAGATCACCGTCAACAGAGAGATCAGACTGATCGCCACGGCGATGTTGAAATCCACCAACGGCGTTAACGGCTCATACCAGGTCGGCGTTGGGAAATGAACGAACTCGCCGACCACCACCGCGCCCGCATAGAGAGTCACGCCGATATGAATGAACAATGCCCCGACCACGGCCATGAAGGCGAGAACCGTCCGCGATCCTGGGCCGAAACGCCCTTCTAAATACTCCGGCAAGGTGGCGACTTTGCTTCGGAAGTAGAACGGCGCGAACACGAGGCCCAGAAGAATAAGGCAGAACGGCGCCAGCCATTCAAAGTTGCCGACCACCAATCCGTCGTCGAACCCCGCCGAGCTAAGCCCAATCAAGTGGACCGTCGAAATGTTCGTTGCGAACAGGGCCAACCCCACCGTAACCCAACTCAGCGATCGGCCGGCGAGGAAATACCCGGTGCTCGACTTTGTCTGCCGCCACGACGAAATGACGCCGATCGCCGTGATCCCGAGCAGATAGACAACGACAATCGTCAGATCGACGGGATGAATGTTCATGTTGTATACAATGGATCAAGTGCCGTCAGCGATAATGCGCTTTGTTTAGATCGATCACGTCATCGATGTTGCGCCGGTCGATTATACCCGCCCCGGCGTCAATGTTCGATGGCACGATCCCGTAGCGGCGGAGCAGGGTCAGTTGAACCAGTGGGTAGAAACCCTGGGCATAGGGCTGCTGATCGATGGTCAGTCGGATATGGCCGGCCTTGATCAGCCGGAGGATGTTTGGCGACAGATCGAAGCCGGCCGCGGAATATCCCTTGCCCTTGAAGTGTCTTTCCAGGGCCAAACCCGCCCCCTCCGTGTCCGCTTGGCCCGAGCAGAGGACGGTCCTGATCCGCAGTTTGTTCCGCAGCGCCTTGACGATCACGCGAGAGGCATTTTCGGGTTCGGCGCCGGTAACGGCCATTTTCCACGTGATTCCCCTCTTCTTTAGCACGTCTTGCGCGCCGCGGAGCCGATCCTCCAACGCCGAAATCCCTTCGTCATGCATCGTCATCAGGACGTGGCCGCCATCGGGGACAAACGCCGACGCCCGCTCGCCCAACATCTTTCCGGCCTTGTAAAACCGCTGGCAGACGGCGCTCAGGCGGGCATTGGGCGTGCGATGGTCGTCCACGTTGAAGGCGACCACGGGAACGCCTTTGTCCACTGTCTCTTGGACGACCTCGTCAAACGCATCGGGATCGATGATGTTCAGTGCGATGCCGTCGCAACCCTCGGCCACCGCCTTGCGGACCATTTCCACCTGGGCCTTCACGTCCACGCCCGCCGTGCCCCTGAATTCACACCGTACGTTCAACATCTTGGCCGCGTCTTCCATCCCCTTCTTCACTGGACGGAAAAAATCCTCGTCGCGGCACGTGGTGATGAAGACAAACCACAGCGGTTTCTTCTCTGCTGCAAAACACGGGTAAACCATGGCTGCGCAGAGAGCGATTGCCGGAAGGCAACTTAACTTTCGCGCGATTGTTCTCCCTCGTTGTTGAAGGGCCAAAAAGGGGACGCGGTTAATCCCACTAGACACGATTCCGACATGTTTTAATTGAAGGTGTCCGAGGTAACCGTTTACGGAAAACTGGCCCAATTTTCGCGGCGCGACGAATTTTGCGTTGCCAACATGCGTTTCGGCCGCGAAAATGAGACTGTCCCCCTGGCGACCGTAGCCGGCCCGTGAACGGTTACGTGTCCGGGAATGATTCCCTTTAGCCCGCCGTGAATACACGGCTGGGAGAGGTGGACTCGCCCATGATTTTTTGCGGTCTATTTTCCGGACACCCTCGATTTGTATCATTAATTGATGAGGAGAACTAGAGAGGAAATGGGGGCGGCCCGGAAACCGATGGCCTCCATCAGTAATTTTGGGAGAAGAAAATGGGGAAAGGAAGTGGGATCAGCGGGTGGAACGTCCTACATCCCTTCCCACATTTTCCGCTCCCTTTTCGCCTTTCTCTACCCCCTCTGTTGTGGCTGTGGCCGTTTCCCTTCCGACGTTGGGGCGTTGCGGTTATAATCAGCAAGATGTCCGACTACGTGGTCCGCTACGGCGCGATGCGATTGCTGGGTGTTTTCTCGCCGACGGGCGGGCGGGAATACCCCCGTGGGATGAATGTGATTACGCGGACCGACCGCGGCCTGGAGGCGGGCGAGGTGCTCTGCGAAGCCACGCCCGACGCGATGGAACGGATGAAAGACCCCGGCGCCGGCCAGATCATCCGCGAAATGACCGCCGAGGACCGGCATGAACTGGCCCGGATGCGGCAACAGTCCCGCCGGCAATTCGACGTGAGTCAACAACACGTCGATCGGCTCGGGCTGAAAATGCGGCTGGTCGACGTGGAGCACCTCTTCGGAGGCGAGCGGATCGTGGTCTACTATCTGGCCGAAAGCCGTGTCGATTTCCGCGAGTTGGTCCGGGAGTTGGCCGGTGAGTTTCAGACTCGGATCGAAATGCGGCAGATCGGCGTCCGCGATGAGGCCAAGCTGCTGGCCGACTACGGCGATTGCGGCTGCCCGGTCTGCTGCAACACGCACCTGATCGAAATGCCGCCGGTCTCGATGCGGATGGCGAAGATGCAGAAGGCCACACTCGATCCGACGAAGATATCGGGCCGTTGCGGGCGGTTGAAGTGCTGTCTCCGCTACGAGTTCGAGGAATACGAGCAAGCGGCGCAATTCGAGACGGAGAACTTGCCCCACGAAAACGACGAAAATCAAACGGCGGATGACGCCGAATAGTAGGGTGCGTGAAACGCACCACAACCGGTAGTGCATGGTGCGTTTCACGCACCCTACGGAAGAAGACGACACCCATGCTTGACCCAGACCACCCGATTGCCCTGCTCCTCGGAGAAGACCGAAGGTACAAATTCGAGGCTTATGCGTTCATTTTCGAGGCGCTGCACTACGCGCAGAACGTTTTGGAAATGGGGGCGGAAAGTCCGACCGAGCCGAACGCCGAGCAGGCCGAGGAAAGCGAGACACCGGCCGGTCCCGAACGCCACGTCACCGGCCGCGAGCTTTGCGATGCGATCCGCCGCTATGCCATCGAGCAATACGGCTACATGGCCAAGACGGTGCTGAACAGTTGGGGTATCCACGGCACGGGCGATTTCGGCGAGATCGTCTTCAATCTGATACGCATCGGTCAGATGCGGAAAACCCCGTCCGACACGCGGGTGGACTTCGACGACATCTACGATTTCGACGTCGCTTTCCAGCAGCAGTTCAAGATCACTCCGTCATAAAGCCGTGTGAAAAGTGTAAAGGGTTAGAAAGGAAAGCTGATCGTGAAAGGAAAGGCCGCTGAATCGTTTGAAGAATTGCACATTTACCAGCGGGCACGGGAGTTGACCAATGCGGTTTACTCCCTGACCCGGGAAGACGCGTTCGCGCGAGATAGAGGTTTGGCGGATCAGATTCGCCGCGCCGCCGTGTCGATCATGTCGAACATCGCCGAGGGCTTTGAACGGGGATCTTCGACCGAGTTCATACAGTATCTATATATCGCCAAGGGATCGTGCGGAGAGGTTCGCGCGCAATTGAGCATTGCTTGTGACCAGCGGTACATTCTCCCGGAGGACCATGACCGTTTGCACGATCTGGCCCGGCGCACGAGCGGGATGATCTCCAACTTCATTGCTCATCTGCAAGATTCAGGATACAAGGGGGAAAAGCAGACTCGGCCCCGGCGTCGGGAAGTCGAGGCTCGGCAAGAGCGTCAGAGCGTTCTTCGCGCGGCACAATTGGCCAACATGCGTCTGCAGTCAGATCGGCAGTCATAACTCTTCATACCTTTCACACCCTTCACGCCCTTCACGCCCTTCACACCCTTCACACCCTTCACACTCTTCACACCCTCATCCCGGCTCTCTCCAATCTAGCCTTAAACAATAATAGGATCAAGTCTTGCCGTGCGTCCTCGCCGGGCGGTAAGATAGCGGCATGTTTGGGACGTTCGCGCTTGCATTGCTGTCGGTCTTGCCCAGTGTCGCCGACACCACCGTTGCCGACGCCCGGCTCAACGACGTCTGTTTCGTCGACGCACGAAAAGGCTGGGCCGTCGGCGACCGCGGCGCCGTCTGGCATACGGACAACAGCGGCAAACTCTGGCGGCGGCAAACGTCCGGCGTCGATTGCACGCTCTGGGCCGTCTGCTTCCTCGACGAGCAACTCGGCTGGGCGGCCGGTGGATTCACGCATCCATACACCCACGCGAGCACCGGAGTCGTGCTGAGCACCCGCGACGGCGGACGGAACTGGTCGCACAACCCGAAGCTCTTGCTGCCCGCGTTGCGGAGGATCGGTTTCTTTGGCCCGGATCGGGGTTGGGCGGCGGGATGCCGCTCGGCGATGTATCCGAGCGGCGCTTTCGCGACCGACGACGGCGGACGGAGTTGGCGGCCGTTGCCCGGCGGAAATGACGCGCCCTGGCGAGCCGCCGATTTCGTCGGCCCACGCGCCGGCGCGCTGGCCGGGCAAAACGGATCGCTGGCCTTCGTACGTGGCGGAACATTGGAATCGGTCCGTGCCGACGGGTTCGAGTTGCGGAGCTTCTCGCGGATTCGGCTCATCCGGCCGTCGTACGGCTGGTTGATCGGCGAAGGCGGCTTGCTGCTGGCGACCGATGATCTCGGCAGGAGTTGGCGATCCCAGTCCGGCGACTTACCCAAGGCGATCCGCCACTTTGATCTTGCCGCGCTGGCCGTCCGCGGGCCGAAGTGCTGGATCGCCGGCTCTCCCGGCACACTGGTCTTTCACACCGCCGACGCCGGCCGCACCTGGAACGCATTTTCCACGTGTACAACCGCGCCGATTCAAGCGATGGCTTTCTCCGACGACCAGCACGGTTGGGCCGTCGGCGAATTGGGCACGATACTCGCCACCGACGACGGCGGACGCACCTGGCGGCGGCAACGCTCCGGCGGATCGCGGGCCGCGCTGCTGGCCCTTTTCGCCGAGCCGAAAGACGTGCCGCTCGAATTGATCGCCCAACTGGCCGGAGGCGAAGGATACCTGACCGCCGTTGAAGTGCTCGGCCGACGGGACATTGAAATCCCGCCTCGCGACGACGTCCCATTGGCCGACCGGCTGCACGAGGCGGTGGTACGGCTCGGCGGAAACGCGGCCACGGCGGCTTGGCAATTCCCCTTGCGCCAGCCGGGCCTGCACATCGACCGGCGGGGGATCGTCGCGGGTTGGGACAACGCGAACGACCGTTCCGGCCTGCACGCGCTCCGCGCCCGGATCGTCCGCTCGATCCGCACCTGGCGGCCCGAGGCGATCGTGACCCACGACACCGGACCTGAAACCAATAATAAAAATCCGCTCGGCCGGATCGTTCGGCAGGCGGTGTTGCAGGCAGTCGGCGAGGCTGCCGACCCCAATGCCTTTCCCGATCAGATCGCCGGAGCGGGTTTGGCGCCGTGGCGCGTTAAACGTGTGTTCGGAACGATGCCGCCCGGCAAGCGGGGCGCCGGCAAGCTGAGCACCGCGCGGTTCGCGCCCCGGTTGGGCGGCACGCTGGCCGAGGCGGCCGCCGAGCCGCGGGGCTTGTTGCGAGACCGTTTCGTCCCTTCGCCGCCGACGTTGACGCTGCGTCCGCTCGACGGCGATGAGTTGTCGGGGCGGGACATTTTCGCGGGGATGGCGCTGCCGCCGGGAAGCGAATCGCGGCGCAAGCTGTCGCCCCAGCCGGTGGAAAGCATCGAACGGCTGCGGCGGTTGGCCGCCAGACGCCGACACGTGCAAGCGATTATCGAGCGGGCGGACCGCGGCGCGTGGTCGGCCGATCAGTTGCTTGCCCAGATCGGCCAACTGACACGCGACTTGGACGAACGGAGCGCGGGCCAAATCATCTTTCAACTGGCCGATCGCTATTACCGCACCGGCCGGTGGCCTCTGGCGGCCGAAACTTTCCATGCGCTGGCGGAGCGCTATCCAGAACATCCGCTTGCCCCGCCGGCAATGCTGTGGCTGTTGCACTACAACGTCAGCGGCGAGGCGGCCTGGCGAATCACTCGCGGCGTTTCGCGGCGGCAGCGGAGCCTGGAACTGGCCGTCGCGCTGGGTAAGCAGATCGAACGCACGCGGTTCGACTTGTTCGCCGAGCCGGCCGTGCGGTTTCCGCTGGCCGCCGCCTACCGCGGCCTGGACCAGCCTCGCCAGGCCAAACGACTATATCAAATCCAAATACGCGGCAACGGCCGCGACGCATGGTGGGCCTGCGCCCAGGGAGAGTTGCGGATGGCCGATGCGGCCGCCCGCCGGATAAAGCCCCGGTTGAAGTGCGTAAAGGCCCAGTCGAAACCGCGGCTGGACGGCCGGCTCGACGACGCGGTCTGGAAACGGGCCGAGACGGCCACGCTCGAAAGCGCGCAGCACGACGACGGCGATTGGCCGGCGGCGGTCCTGTTGGCATACGACGCGGAGTTCCTCTATCTCGCGATTCAATGCCGGAACGCGCCGAATGAAAAAGGCAACGGAAACCAGCCCCAAAGGCGTCCGCGAGACGCCGACCTATCAGACCACGACCGGGTCGAGGTGTTTCTCGACATCGACCGCGACTACGCCACTTTCTACCGCTTGACGGTCGATCATCGCGGTTGGACCAACGACCGCCTGTGGGAAGATCGCACCTGGAATCCGACCTGGTACGTCGCCGTGTCGCGCGACGAGCACGGGTGGACTGCCGAGGCGGCCATCCCGATCAAGGAACTGATCGGCCAGCCGCCCCAATCCCACGAAGTCTGGGCCATCGGATTGCAACGCGTGGCGCCGGGCGTCGGGTTTCAGTCGTGGAACAAGCCGGCGGCGGTTGACGTACTCCCCGATGGTTTCGGGCATCTGGAGTTCGAGTAGTTCCAGCCATAAAGCCGCGCTGTGTTGGTCGCGCCCTTGTCAGCCTGTTGGAAAAGCCGGAGTTTGGGTGTCACTGCTGGCTTGTCCAGCAGTGTTTTTCCGGGAGTTTCAGCCATGCACTGCTGGGCAAGCCAGCAGTGGCGCCCTTTTTCAACGGACTGTTATGGAGCGGAGGAATCCCGCAAATAACCGGCGCTCGACTGGAAGAACTTGCGGCGTCTGTGATGGGTTTCCGGTTCCGCCTCGGCCCGTTGCGATTGCAGGTCGGCCATGTTGGCCCGGCAGTAGCGGCAGCCGACCACGGCAATGTGGAACTCGACGTAGGAGGCGTGGGCTTTCTCCAGCGCGCCGAGCAGGTAGCTCTCCAATTGTTCGCGCGAGGGACAACTGAGCCGTCGCTGCCGCCAGACTTCGCCCAACGAATGAACGCCCGCCCCGCGCCGCGAGTTGATCGCCGCCAGTTGCTTGACCAAGGCGGGGTCTTTGCGGGCGGCCTTTTCAATCCGCGACATCTCCTCCGCAGGCAAGGCTTCGTCGAGATACGCTTCCAGGTCGGAGGAACGGAACATAGTGGATAGTGGATAGTGGGTAGTGGGTAGTGGATAGTGGGTAGTGGATAGTGGATAGTGGGTAGTGGATAGTGGGTAGCAAGAATACTTGTTCCCACGCTCCGCGTGGGAACACACCGGCAAGACGCTCCGCGTCTCCTACATTCTAATACGCATCAATTTCAGGGGGATAGTTATGCGTGGGAACGAGACTATCCACTACTACCTCATTGTAGTTGATCTTGTCAATTGGGTGGCACTGGCGTCTCGCCAGTGCTGGCTGGGTGGCGCTGGCGTTCCCACGCGGAGCATGGGAACGAGACTATCCACTATCCACTATCCACTATCCACTACTGATACAACTCAGGAAAAATCTCTTCCGGTAAATTTTGCGATCGAACCGCCGCGCGGAGTTTTGCGAGGAACTCGAACTTGTAATTGGCGACGGTCTGCTCGCCGATGCGCAGTTTAGCCGCCGTCTCCTTGTTGGTCCAGCCGCGGACGAACAACAGTTCGACGCACTGGAGCCGGTCCCACTGGCCGCGGCGGCGGAAATGGTCGATCTGTCCGGCGATGGCCGCGGACAGGGACTCTTGCTCGAAGCGACAACGTTCGGCGGATCGGGCGATGCTGCTGGCCGGTCGGGCGCTGCCAGCCGGCTCCCAACTGCTCGCCTCGCTCCCCTGCGAAACCAGCGGCAAGGTGGGCCGACGCCCTTCACGCCGCAGGAAGTCGGTCAACTTATGGGCGGCGATGGAGAATAAATACCCTTCCAGCGGCCAACGCTGGTCGAAATTCGGCAAGCTGGTCAGGAAACCGATGAACGTCTCTTGCACGATGTCCTCGGCGGCCGCGCGACGGCGCGTGCGGCCCTCGACGTATGCCAGCAGCCGCCCCTCGAACCGTCCGATCAATTCGGTCCACGCCTCGGCGTCCCGCCGGCGGATGCGGCTGACCAGCGATGCGTCGGCTTGATCGGGCGAGGACATGGGAAAATACATGAGGCCGGGAGTAAGCGTTCACGGGTTGGCTGGGGACTGGTCCATTTTTCGGCCGAAAAACGCATTTCGCGGGCAAACGGTTGGCCGAAAACATGGACCTGCCCCTTTCCCGCGGCACAAGTGGGACAGTCTCATTTTCGCGGCGGTCAAGCGATTTTCCAAGGCAACGTCCCTCACGCCGCGAAAATTGGGACAATACCCTGTGAACGGTTACGGCTGAGAAGGTAAATGAATCGCACATAACCCCCGGCGTGTCAAGTCCTAGCCCATCAGGTAGCCGTTCACGGGGAACTGAATTGAATATCGGATGATTTCCGGACGGAAAAACGTTTTTTGCGGCCGCACCAGTCCCATGCAAAAAACGTCCCGAAACGCCGGCGGTCAAAAACAGCCTTTTAAAATATGACAGCGCTCTGCGGGGCACGTTGTTTGCCGGCGGCGAAATGGGCCGCTATCCGCCTGTTGAAAAAGGGTGCCACTGCTGGCTTGCCCAGCAGTGTGGGGAGAAACACCCGGGGAAACACTGCTGGACAAGCCAGCAGTGGCACCCAAACTCCCGGAATCCGACTTTTTCAACAGGCTGCTTATACCACTGGCGGATCGAACTCGATAAAATGACGAACTGGGAGAAAAGTACGACGTCGCAAGAGCAACCAAGGAGAATCTCTCGCCGCCGCGCATTGGCTGTTTCATTTGGTGCGGCGGCGTTTCGAGTTTTAGTCGAGCCATAACGGATGAAACACCTCACCCCAACCCTCTTCCAAAGGGGGAAGGGATGCTTTTATAGAAGGAAGCGTACCAATGGGTCCAAATGCCATTGATTGGCTGATTATTGTTGCTTACATGGTTACGACTCTTGCCGTCGGAGTTTGGGCCGCACGTCGCGCGGGCAGCAACTCCTCGGAGTTCTTTCTTTCCGGTCGGAACATGCCTTGGTGGTTGCTCGGCGTTTCAATGGTGGCCACCACGTTTTCGTCGGATACGCCGAACCTTGTGACCGATATCGTTCGCCAAAACGGCGTTGCCGGAAACTGGCTATGGTGGACGTTTTTGCTTACCGGCATGCTCACCGTCTTCGTCTATGCCAAGCTGTGGCGGCGCTCCGGCGTAATGACCGACATCGAGTTCTACGAACTTCGTTACAGCGGTCGCGCAGCCGCATTTTTGCGAGGCTTTCGGGCAATTTACCTGGGAGTCTTCTTCAATGTCCTGATTATGGCATCGGTTACTTTGGCAGCGATCAAGATCGGCGGCACAATGCTCGGACTGACTCCGATCCAAACCATCCTCATCGCCGGCAGCGTGACAGTAGTGTACAGTATGCTCGGCGGCCTGACCGGTGTTTTGCTCACCGATTTCCTGCTGTTTATTATGGCAATGGTCGGGTCGGTGGCGGCGGCCGTAGTTTCTTTGGGCCTCGAGCCGGTCGGCGGGCTGGCCGGGCTGATGTCAAACGAGGCCATTCAAACCAAGCTCTCGATCTTGCCCGACTTCAATAATACAGACTTGCTCGTTTCGGTATTCATTATCCCGTTGGCCGTGCAGTGGTGGAGCGTGTGGTATCCCGGTGCGGAGCCTGGCGGCGGTGGATACATAGCACAGCGAATGCTGGCCGCCAAGAACGAAGTGCATGCCACCGGCGCCACTTTGCTGTTTAACGTGGCACATTACGCATTGCGACCTTGGCCGTGGATTCTCGTCGCCCTGTGCTCGCTGGTGGTGTTTCCCGACCTTCAATCGCTTCAGGCGGCATTTCCAGACATGGACCCCAGCAAGGTAAGGAACGATATGGCATATCCGGCCATGTTGACGTTTCTGCCGCACGGGCTAATGGGTATGGTGCTGGCGTCGTTAATCGCGGCCTACATGTCGACCATCTCCACGCACCTTAACTGGGGCTCTTCCTATGTGGTCAACGACTTCCACAAGCGATTCATACGTCCCAACGCAAGCGAAAAGGAACTGGTGCTGGTGGGGCGAATTTCCACGCTGATCTTGATGATCCTGGCCAGCACTTTGGCTTTGTGGCTTAGCAACTCGCTCCAAGCGTTTAATATCATGTTGCAAGTTGGGGCCGGCACGGGGCTGCTGTTCATTCTGCGGTGGTTCTGGTGGCGAATCAACGCCTTCAGCGAACTTGCCGCAATGGTCGTTTCGTTCGTCGTCGCAATCTACTTCCAGTTTTTCGCGCCGCCGGATATCGCCAATTGGGTAAAGCTCCTTACCAGCGTGGGCGTTACTACCGTGGCATGGTTGCTCGTCACCGCATTAACCCGACCGACCGACAAGGCGACGCTACGCCGTTTCTGCCGATTGATTAACCCCGGCGGACCGGGCTGGCGCACCGTGCTGCTTCAGGCAGAGGCGGACGGCGAAACGATCGAAGGCGCCGATCGGAAATGGAATGTGCCGATGGGAATCCTCTGCATGGTCGTTGGTTGCCTGGCCGTTTACAGTACACTGTTCGCCACCGGATTCTGGATATACTCCAACCATATACCGGCGATCATACTAACGTGCGTGGCGGTTGTTTCGAGCGTGTTCCTGATGATGACCTGGCGACGCGTCAACGCCTGAGTATGGTTGGCACGTAACCGTTCACAGGGGACTGTCCCAATTTTCGCGGCGTGACGCCGCGGGAAGGGGACAGGTCCATGTTTTCGGCCAACCGTTTGCCCGCGAAATGCGTTTTTCGGCCGAAAAATGGACCAGTCCCCAGCCAACCCGTGAACGCTTACGGCGGGCACAGCCCGCCCTGCTATGCGCGGTACGAGCGAACCTTTTCCATTAGGCGGTTTGCCACATCGATGCTCGGGACATTTTTGACCTTATATATTACCCCGCCGGGCAGGTCGTGGTTTTCGAGCCGCTCGACGAATGCGTCATATTCGGCGAACAATGAAAGCGGGACGTCGCCGGTTTTAGTCTTAAATTTGGACAGCTCGTCGAAAGCCAATGGGATACCCAGATCGTCCAACAGCAGAATCGCCTTGAGTCCCTTGATCGTGGCGGCTGTTTCGAGCAGGTGGCGGCCGTTGCCGTGAATGTGGACCACTCCGCCGTCGAAATGCTCGATAATTCGTTCGGCTGGCTCGCGCCCCCACTGCTCGAAAAACGCCACCGATGCCATGTGGTACGGATCGAGGCTTTCCGAGACAATCCGGCCGGGAATCCACTGGCCGAAGTTGCTCAGTGTGCCGCCTTGAAAAGTTCCGACAGTGTCGAAAAACGTCTCGTGAATCTTCACGTTCAAATCGAAAGCAAAGTCGATCGCCTTGCGCACCATCTCCGGGTTCTCGTCGGTGCTAAGATACGTGTCGGTCGCCCCGATCAACTCGAAGACGAAGTTCAGCGCGTCGATCAGAATGAAATGGCTGATCCCCCATTTGCCCGCACTTGCCTCGACGAATATCTCCATCTGTTTGAGATATCGCTGCCACCATGGGTGCGACTCGTCGAACTTCAGCGCGTCGTACTCCGACCAATCGCTAAGCAGCGGCGGCACCATCGACGATATCCAACCGATATCCGGATGGACCATGAACCGTACTTCGCCGCCGAGCAGCCCTCCGTAAAGCCCTTGGTCGAACTCGCTGAGGTATGCTCTCGGCATCGAGTCGTCTTCCATCGCCACACGTTCCGCGAAGAAAGCATCCCAGAATTCGGCCCTGGCAACGGGATCGGGGTACTCGCACTCGTGGTGCGGATATTGCTGTTTGAACCGCTCGATCGCCGCACTGGGTACATCCATGACCGCAAAGATGCGATCGCCGGCCTGCCGTTCGTACAGCAAGCGGAGCCTTGCCATTACTTCTTCGGCGTTGGGTTTGTAATCGAATAGGCTCATTAAAGTTAAAGGGGTAAAGTTAAAGGGATCGGGAGTCTTTATTTCGGCTCAAACCGGTTGCGGCCAACATACGGGCCAACTCGTCCGTTTCGCTCGGAGCGCCTGGGAACGACAGCTCGGTCATAGTTTTACCTCGGTGTCGGCCAAGATCGCCGCCACCGAGGCGATGTCGGCCCGGCTGGTCATGTCGAGCACGGGCAGACGGACCTTCAACGCGTGGAATGTTTCGCCCAGCGCGTGGATGGCGTGGCCGACGGCGTCGGGAATCTCGAACTCGCCGCGGGGCGAGGGCTTGATTGCCCGGCACGCCTCGAAGATCGACGGACCGAATCGCCAACAGTTCATGCTTACCCAGAGGGGGCGAGGCAAGGCGGCCAGCGCGGCGTCGTCGGGTTTCTCGACGATCCCTTCCAGGTTTCCTTGGGCGTCGATCCTGGCGACCGCGAGCCGTTTGATCCGGTCTTCGGTCACGTTGCCGGTCAACATGGCGTCGCGCTCGAACAGCGCCGCGGCGCAACCCGGCTGCTCGCGCAACCCCCTCAGCGCCTCGACCGGATAGTAGTTGTCCGAATTGATTACCGCAAAGTGATCTCCGTCGGCGAACGCTTCCGCCGCGGCCACGGCGTCGGCCGTACCCTTCGGCTCGGCCTGATCGGCGAAGGCAACGTCCAGCCTTTGGGTGGCGATTTCTTCTCCATAATACTTGCGGATTGCTTCTTGCTCTGGTCCGATCACCAAGCAGGCATGGCGATAACCGGCGTCCGCGGCGGCCGAGAGCACATAATCGAGGAACGGCCGTCCGATGGGGATCAGGGCCTTCACGCCGGTGTCGGCCATGGCCGACTGTTGGCCGTCGATGCCCGCCGCGGCGTCGTCGTGACGCATGCGAGTTCCAAGCCCCCGGGCCAAAATGACGATTTTGTCCATTTGTTGTTTCATCATGGTTGGTATTATTGCCGCGCCGGAACCGGATGCCAAGAGGTTTGCGATTGGACCGGGTGTCATGGGTAAGTACGTAGGGTGGGTTGCGGTAAACATTTGTCCAAACCGTTCGGGACACAAAACACCATATAACCCATAGACATTTTGGATATCTGGGGCGACTGAGAGGGCTGGCGAAAGCTCGTCCGCCCGAAATTGCCCTGGACAACCTGCCGGCTTTTTGCGACACTCCCGCCCCGATTCCACAAACGCCGAGCCTTCATCGCTCGGACCGTCTCGTCGCTTGTTCCGTCTCTCGGCAACCTTATGAAGAGGTGCGAATCATGAAGGCGAAAACCGCAAAACTCATCTCGGTCGCCGCGATGCTGCTCGTGCTGCTCGGCACGCGACCGGCTGTTTGCCAAGGTTGGTCACCGTGGAATCCGTTGGCTTCCAACGACAAGAGCGAGGCCAAGTCGAAAAGACCGGTTTCCAGAACGGCCCAAAAGCCTCCCTCAACGTGGAACAAAATCACCTCGGGCACCAAGAACTTCTTCGGCAAAATCGGCGACGCGTTTTCGTTCAAAAAGCCACCGCCGAAGAAGCGAGTCACAATGCCGTATGCCCATCCGAGGTATCCCGGCCTGACAGCGCATAAGAAGAAAGAATCGAAGTCCTGGTTCGATTCCTGGCTCGGGCCGAAGGAACCGGAGAAGCCGGCGAGGCCAAAGTCGGTCCACCAATGGATGAAGGAAGGCCAACGTCCCGAGTTCTAAGGCTATTGCGGCGGAGTGACGAAGCCCGTACAAGGAATTTTCCCGCGTGAGCACTGCAGAAGGAAACCGATTGGTTCGATTGACGGCCGCATGTCTGGTCGGTGCGGCATTGTTGACGGCCGGCTGCTCCACCACGTCGAAACTGGTTGGAAAGCTGCCCGGTCCCGTCGGACAAACCGCTCGTGACGATCTACTCCGCGGCGCGGTCGAGTCGGACGATTTCCCCAGCGCGAAGCAGGTCGGGCTGTAAGGCCGCAATCGGTCCCACTACACGGTCAACTCGATCTTTTGTGTGTGACACACTATATGAAGGGTGAGAAGGGAGATGAGTGAGAAGATACCGGTTTGTTGCTCCCTCTTCCCTCCTCTCTCTCCTCTCTCCTCTTTTCCTCCGCCTGTGTTTTCTTCTATTATTAAAGCTTGGCGTCAAATCTCAAATGCAACGAAATCGCCTTGAATTTCCCGGCGGGCATTCACCGCTAGCAGTGCTGGCACGGTCGATAGTATCATGGGAACAAACGACTTGCGACGACCA
>JAUWNG010000123.1 GCA_030612765.1 Planctomycetota bacterium | reverse complement strand
TAGTTGTCGGTTTTGTTTTAGCATAACACTTTGTTGAGTGGCGTAAATCCAATGCAACAGGATAAACCGCCCCGCGACTGCGGGGGGGGGGTAATTGCGTGGCGCCACTATCCTCTCCCCGCGACCGCAGTCGCGGGGCGTTTTCTCATGTTGCATTGGATTTCCGACACTCAACAAAGTGTTATGCTAAAACATAACCTACAACTAACTTAACAGCTTCCCACAGCGGAACAAGTCTCGACCAGGCAAGAATCCACGCGAATGTAATAATCAGAAGCCATAAACCGGGGGGAACTCGCAGTCCCGGCCGCACGCGACGAAGCGGCCATGTCGCGCAATGGACCGCCGCCGTCGCCAAAGCTATTGCGAGCACCGCTTGCCAACCGAGATAAAGCCCCACGCAAATCAGGCAGAGGAACAAACCGGCGGGATGTCGGCTTGCATCGGAACTTGCGTCCGCCGGTTTCTTGCGCCTAATTCGCCGCACCCACCAAACCACGCCGCCCAGCGCTGCGCCCGCGGCCAAACCGGCCAGACCGTCAACGACTCCGGCCGGATAGTGCGGCAGTCCCGGCCAGGCCGCAACCGGCCGCAGCAGGGGCCAAAACAGCGGCGCCGCGACGCCGATCGCCAGCGCCGGAACAAACAACCGCGGCGGCGGACGCTGCCGGTCGTACTCGATCAATGCGGCGCAGAGCAGCGTGCATAACAACAGCAGATGGAACAGATAAACGCAATACAATTGCAGCCCACTCGTGCCGGCCATCGAAAACCCCTCCGCGACTTCCACGGCCCGGGGCGGGAGATTCGCGCCTTGCGAAAAATGTTCGACGGCGGCCAGAGTGCCGAACATCGCCGCCGTGAGGGCCTCGACCAGCGGATAGCGGATGGAAATCGAGCCGCCGCAACTGCGGCAACGGCCACGCAGAACGATCCAGCCAAAGACCGGAACGTTGTCGTACCAGGCGATGCGCCGCTTGCAGGCGGGGCAGTGCGACGGCGGATCGATCAGGCTGATACCCAGCGGCAGCCGGTACACCACGACGTTCAGAAAACTGCCGATCGCGCCGCCCAGCGCGGTCAGCCAGAGCACGATCAACCAACCGGTGTCGAGTGGGGGCATGGCGGGTAGTGGATAGTGGGTAGTGGATAGTGGATAGCGGGTAGTGGATAGTAAAAGGGGGCAATCAAAGATGTTTAGCCGCCGCGTCCACGCGGCGTCCGGCGTGGGGCGCCGGGGATCGTGTTCTTATGTGTTTTCCATCGCCGCGCGGACGGCGGCGAGCACCTTTTCTTGCGCTGATTCGAGGGGTCCGTTCAGCGTTGCTCCGGCGGCCTTGCGATGTCCGCCGCCGCCGAATTGCTCGGCGACCGCGCTGCAATCCATCTCGCAACGGCTCCGCAGACTCACCTTGAACTCGCCCTCGGGCTGCTCGACCAGGATCACGGCCGCTTCGGTCCCGCCGACCGAGAGCGTCATGTTGATGATGTCTTCGCTGTCGGAGGGGAGCGCCCCGATGTCGGCGAATTCCGCACGGCCGAGCCACGTGTGGATCAGCCGGCCGTCCAGTTCCGTCCGCACGTGGTCCAGTGCCCGGCCGATCAATCGCAGCCGGCCCTGCGAGTCGTTTTCGTAGAGTTCCTCGTAAAGCCGGTCGGGGACTGCGCCGGCGTCGATCAGACGCCCGGCCAGACGCAGCGTTTCGGCCGTCGTCGATGAGAACCGGAACCAGCCGGTGTCGGTGGCCAGGGCGACAAACGCGGGCCGAGCGATCTCCGGCGTCAGCGCGACGCCCAACTGGTCCGCCGCCTCGACCACCAGCCGGCCTGTGGCTTCGGCGTCCATGTCCTTGAACACCTCGGCGCCTAGATCATCTCCG
This sequence comes from Planctomycetota bacterium, assembly GCA_030612765.1. Lineage (GTDB taxonomy): Bacteria > Planctomycetota > Planctomycetia > Pirellulales > Thermoguttaceae > JAHIKV01. The sequence goes on along the minus strand of JAUWNG010000123.1, from coordinate 10,541 downwards.
CTCTTATGATGGTCTAGCACGATCTTCAGGGCTTTGGTGTTTCGGATCACGTCGCCCATCGCCCCCAGTTGCGCCCAGGCGCTGGTGTCGAGGATCATCAGCACTTCGCGGTCGACGAGTTGCTCGGCCGCGATATCGACGCCCAACCGGGCAAGCCCCCGCTCGGGATCGAGAAATCGCAGATTCGGCGGTACGGCGAAGGCGTTGCACACCCGAACGTCCTTGCCCAGCGACTCCAAAATCGCCATCATCGCCAACTCGCTGCCCAGGGCGTCGCCGTCAGGTCGGACGTGGGTGGTCAACACGAAACGCTCGTGAGAGCGAACGATCTCAATGAAGCGATGCCAAGCTATCATGGGGATGGGTATTTCGTGATACAGTTTTTGTTGCGTTTAGCGGCCGGCGGTACGACGGCCCCGGTTCGCGTCGCAAGCCGCCGTACCGGCGGCTGCTAAACAGAAAATTGGCATATCTATTCAACTTCCAGCGAGACGATTTCAACCGTTCGGGCAACGTCCCGGACTATCTGGTCCACCAACGCCTCGACGGACGCGAATCGCTTAATTTCCCTCAAATGGGCGAGAAAGTCAATCTCGATCGGCTGCTCGTAGATCATCCCCTGAAAGCCGATCAGATGTGCCTCGATCTTGGTCCCCCCCTCGTCGAAGGTCGGGTTTGGCCCCAGGCTGACGGCCGCCGGATACCAGGTGTTTTCGGCCCGCGCGCGGGCGGCGTAAATCCCGTGGCCCGGCAGAAGCGTGTCGACAGGGCCGAGATTGGCGGTGGGGTATCCAAGCCGCGCGCCGCGGTCGGCGCCGTGGACCACCACGCCCCGAATCCGGTATGGTCGGCCGAGCATCATCCGCGCCTCGTCCAATCGACCCGTCGAAACCAGCGAACGAATCCGCGAGCTGGAAACGATCCGCCCGGCGATCTCCACCGGCTCGGCCGCCTCGAACGGCATTCCCGCTTCCTCGCAAAACCGGCGCAGAACATCGATGTTGCCGGAGCGATTGTGGCCGAAAAAGAAATTCGGCCCCTCGACCATTGCCCGGACCGACAACCGGCCGCGGACGACGCTGTCGAAGAACTCGTGGGCCTCGATTTCCAAAAAAGCCTTGCTTGTGGGATAGACGACCACCGCGTCGAGGCCCAATTCGGCGAGGATTTCTACTTTCCGCTCGAGCCGGACGAGCGGCTCGGGCGCGGCGTCGGGGCGCAGGAGCCGTGTGGGCGGCGGATCGAAAGTGAAGACCACTGCCGGACCGCCCACCCGTTCGGCCATCGTGCGGAGCCGCTCGACCAGCCGCGCATGTCCCAGATGGACACCGTCGAAGTTGCCGATGGCCACGGCGCCGCCGCGGAGCGAGTCGGGAAATTCGTCGAGACTGCGAATCGTTTTCATCTGTCGCATTGTCGTTTAGCGGCCGCTCTGCCGGCGACCGCTAATCTTTAGTTTTCAACTTGCGGATTTGATCCCGGAACCGGGCGGCTTCCTCGAATTCCTCGGCGGCGACGGCCGCCTCGAGTCGTCGGCGAAGAAGTTCGAGTTTGCTTTTGGGGCGGTTCTCCGCCGCGCGCTGCTCGGCGGCGAGAATTTCATCTCGCCACTGTTCGAGGCTTTCCAGTTCAACGCACTCCTCGGCCCGATGCCCCTGGTCGTATTCGTCGAGGAACTCGCGGATGGTCTCGATTCCCGCCTCGATGGCCTGGAGGCCCTCGTTGACCAGCCGCTGTTGCAACAGCGGAGTGGCCACCGCGCGGGCGTGCATCATCGCCACGTACGGCCGCCATTGATCGAACTGGAGCTTAAGGTGTTCGTCCCGGGTGTGGGCTCGAACGAAGCCGAACAACCGCAAATTCCGCGCGGTGTCGCGGGAGCACCACTCGAACATGTCCAAGTGCCAAAAACTCAGATAGCGATGGTAATACTGCACCGCCTCGCGCCACAGCCGCAGACAATCCTTCTCGCCGAGCAGAAACGGCGCGGAATCGGGATGCGTCTCGTCGTGCTTCCGTTGCCGGCGCTCGTAGTATTCGAGCCACGACTCGCAGCCCTTGGGGCAGACTCCGTCGGGACGGCCTTCCATTTCCATTTGCAGCACGCCCAGATCGACCCGCAATTGAATTTTGCTGCGGCCGTCGTCGCCGGGGATGATCCGCACCAGCACGTCGTCCGGCTCGAACCGCCATTGGTCGAGAAATTGCGTCAGATCATTCAACATGCGGGCATTGTACGCGGTTGGGCACGCGACGCAACCGTACCCCTTCCACGGATCGCGTAACTGGCCGCTGAAGCGGCCAGCCCTCCGTTATGCCACACTGGCCGCTGAAGCGGCCAGCCCTCGGCCGCGTGCCACTGGCTAAGCCAGTGCCGCCCTCGAATCACGCCGTCGGATCGTGGCTGATCGGCTCCATGACCTTCGTGTTCCGATCGATGGCCAGAACAATGGTCCGCTGCTCGGCGCCGTCGCGGCTGCTGGCGACCATCGGCAAGACGTGGCGTCGGTTGGGAAGGTTGAAGCGGACGGCGAACGAGCCGTCGCTCCGCAGTTGCACCGGTTCGCCGCGAAGCGTGACGTGGGCGTCGGGGCGGGTCACGCCGTGGACGATCAGTTCCGCGTCCACCTGGAACTCGAAATCCGAGCCGTTGGCCAAATGGGCCGACGCGCCGGGACCGAACTGCACCGTCACCGGATCGCCGATCGGACGCTGGAGCCGTTCCTCGAATAGCTCCTTCAGATCGCCGTTGGACTCCGACTGGCTGTATCCGCCGCTCAGCGCGAAAATCCGGTCGAAATCCTTGGCCACGTCGGCCCAGTTCTGGTCGAAGGCGTCGCCGGCCGCCGCCGGAGGCGTGGTGACGACGTTGCTCCGCGCCACGCAGAAGAACCTGCCCTCCGATGTCAGGTAGCCGATGTCTAGTTGGTAGCTCTTTGGGGGATTGCCGACGTCGATGTACCAGTTGTTCACGCCGCCGTGGATTTCGATGTCGCGGATCGGCTGCCGGGTAGAGGTCGTGACGCCTTCGCGCAACACCTCGTAGACCCGCAGCACGGGCCGAGCGCCGTGCCAATACTGCCCCAAGGCGACTTTCGCCCGTTCGATGCTCTTTCGGCTAAGTTCCCAGTAGGCGTGCAGCCAGTACGAATCGCGGACCATCACGATCAGACGGTCCTTGACTTGCCCGTTGCCCTCGCTGATGCTTCGGAAAGTCAGGTCCTTGGCCTCGGCAAGCCGCGTTTGGATCTGCGTCAAGCGTCGTGACTTTTGGGAGTGGGACGCCGACCGCTTGTCGCGGCCGTTGGTCCCCCCGGACCGGCGTCTTTCGGCCCGCGCCTGCCGCAGTAGGGCCTTCACCAACTCGTCCTTCTTCATGGAGTGCCAGCCGGGGACTTTCTTTTTCTTGGCTATCGAGGCCAGGTCTCTAACCGTCCGATTCTTCAGTTCTGCTGCTGTCATTGCGACGCTCATCTCTGCTGTGCCGGCCTCGCAGACATAATGGTCCTGCGAGCCGGTTAGGTTCGGGAGTCGTCCGTGACAGATAGGTCTACGTCACTGGTTCGTGCGACGATTCATCGCTGCCGCCCTCTTGCCCCGCCGATGGTAGGCGCCCGGTAAATTGGGCATGACAGGTAATCTTCAGTATAATCGCATCACCTTTTCAGAGCAAGGATTTCATACCGCCATTGAGACAATCCGGCCTCACAGGCGGAGACGGAACTGTTTGCACGATAACCACTTACGAAAACAACTGGCATCCCTGACAATTATTGAGATTGTATATGTCATATATACCTTTGGGTTAGCATCATTATACCTATTGGTGGCTGTGTGTCGTCGAACACTTCGGTGGTAAAGATGCCGGGCGGGCGATGACACGGACAATGGGCGCTCATGGCGGAAGAGCCGGTTTCGGGAAGCGGTTGACTTGCCGTGAAAGCTGGTATAGAGTCGCTATTCTTACCCACTTGAGATCGTGACCGGATTATGTGGCCGTGAATAAACCGCGTAACGACACCTCCCCGTTCGTGCTGGCTATGCAGTGGAGTTCGCGGATCACGACAATCTCTTTGGAGATGGTCGTTCCGGTGTTGATCGGCTATTGGCTCGACCAATGGCTGGGCAGCGGTTTCGTGTTTTTGTTGGTGGGCGCGGCGTTGGGTTTTTCCGTGGCCTTGATGAGCTTGTTGAAGCTCGCTCGGTATTCAAAGGACGACGATCGGACGGAATGAACGTGGGACTGATGTTCAGACGGCTAAACTCCTTACGGAACAGATCGATAACAGTCCGAGCGGCGGTGCTGACCGTTACGGTGCTGGCGGTCTACCTGCCGGCGGCGGCGGCGGTGGGTTTATCGGCCGGTCCGGCCGGAGTGGTTGATTGCAGTGCGGCCGCATTCGCTTGCTTTCTCGGCGCTGCTATCGCCCTGTTCATAAGTCACTTCATACGCGGACCAATCCCGGCACTGTCCGGGGCCATGCTGGGTATGTCGGCGCGAATGGCGGTCCCGCTGGCGCTGGCCACGGCTTACATGCTTGCGTCGTCGCGGCCCGACCCCGCTCCGTTGTATTGGTTGCTGATTTTTTACCCGGTCACTTTGACCGCGGAGATAATGTTGTCGATACCACTCGACGGCGCGTGCCGGCCGGTCCAGCAGCAACCGGGCCGGAGAGCAGGTGAAACATGGACCTAAACGAACTTGCCGAACACGTCACCGACTCGGCGGAATTCGTGATACCGTTCTTCCAAATACACCTGCCGAAAGTGTATGGGTTCCAGGTAACGCGCTTCATGGTTCTGGAACTGATCGTCGCCGCGGCGATGATGGCGATTTTTATTCCCTACGCCCGGCGCGTGGCAAAGGGCGATCCGCCTCGGGGTAGATTCTGGAACATGCTCGACGCGCTGCTGATTTTCCTGCGGGACGAAGTAACTCGGCCGGCCATCGGACGCAAGGACGCCGACCGCTTCCTGCCGTTCGTTTGGACCATTTTCTTCTTCGTTCTGTTATGCAATCTGATCGGAATTATCCCTTGGGCCGGTTCGCCGACCGGCTCGTTGATGACGACCGCTTCGCTGGCATGCACGACGTTCTGCGTGGTCCTCGGCGCGGGCATCGCGAAGTTCGGCCCGTTGCAGTATTGGCTCAGCATTGTGCCGCGGATGGACGTGGGCGGAGTGTTGGGAATGCCGCTGAAAGCGATGATTTTCTTCATCGAGATCGCGGGGCTGTTTATCCGCCATCTCGTGCTGGCCGTGCGTCTGCTGGCCAATATGTTCGCCGGCCACCTGGTGCTGGCGGTGATCGTGGGATTTATCGGTTGGACCGCTCAAACGACGATATTTTTGTGGATGGGAGTTACGGTTTCGAGCGTTCTTTGCGCTTCCGCGCTGACGCTGCTGGAGATATTCGTTGCGTTGTTGCAGGCATATATTTTCGCGTTTCTCTCGGCGTTGTTCATCGGCATGGCGGTCCACCCGCATTAAGGTTTGCCGCCGCGTCTTGAGACACTACTTTAGTTGAAGGAGACGAGTTCCGTGTACAAGTTTACGAGCATTATCCTATTGGTTGTGATTTTTCTGACGATGGCCGCCCCGGTGTTTGCCCAGGGCGAGAAAACCGATCCCGCGAAAAGCGCCGCCTCGGAAGGCGCCCCCGCCGACGAAGCCGCCAAGGAAGAAGCCCCCGCCGCCATGCCCTGGCAAATCCTCGCCGGAGCGGCGTTCGGCTCCGGTCTGGTGATCCTGGGCGCGGGCTACGGCATCGGGCGAATCGGCTCCGCGGCCGTCGAGAGCATGGCCCGGCAGCCGGAAGTGGCCGGAAGCGTGCAGACGGCAATGGTTATCTCCGCGGCACTGATCGAGGGTGTTACGTTCTTCGCCCTGATCGTCTGTCTGTTGAGCGTCATATTCCGCTACTAACGACCGCGTTGAAGGACGCTTTTGCCATGAGAAAGTAGGGTGGGTCAAGCGAAGCGCAGCCCCACCACGTTTTTCCAAGGAGCCGCGCTGGAGAACGCAGTTGCCATGAGGACGCGATTAGCAGTCAGTCTGATCTTGACCGCGGCGGTCGTTTGCGGATATTGCGCGACGGCCGTCGCAGCCGGTCACGGCGGTGGGAACCCGGCCGAGGCCCTCAATCCCATCACCTTCCGAGGGATAAACTTCCGCGGCGACTTGGCCATCTGGACGGGAGTCGTATTCCTCGTCGTCATGGCGATACTCTGGAAGTTCGCCTGGAGGCCGATCGCCGACGGGCTGGACAAACGCGAGCAGAACATCGCCGACCAGATCGCCGGGGCCGACGACGCCAACCAGCAGGCCAAAGATATTTTGGCCGATTACCAACGAAAACTCGACGAGGCCGGCGACCAAGTCCGCGGAATCCTCGATCAAGGCCGCCGCGACGCCGAACAGCTCGGCCGCGAGTTGCTCGAAAAGGCAAAAAAAGAGGCCGAACTCGAGCAGCAGAGGGCCATGGGAAGAATCGAGGCCGCCACGGACGATGCCCTGATGGGGCTGGCCGACCGCAGCGCCGCGATGGCCGTCGAACTGGCCGGACGCATCGTCCGAGAAAAACTCGATCCCAAGGATCACACCCGACTGATAGAGCAAACCGTGAAGGGAATGGTGAATGCCGAATGATGAATACCGATAATTGCACGTCCTGCTTGCATTCATCATTCATCATTCATAATTCATCATTTCCGCCGCCATGACTGAATTCCAGAACACCGCCGAACGCGACGCACGAACCGCCGCCCAAATCGAGGCCGACGTGGGCGTCGAGCACGTCGCCGACGTCTACGCCAAGGCCCTGCTCGGCGCGGCGCGTAACGCCGGTCAACTGGCGGCCGTCGTCGAGGAATTCGACGACCTGCTGGCCGAGGTGCTCGACAAGTTCCCCAAACTGGAAACCATACTGGCCTCGGCGCTGGTGTCGGTCCGCGAGAAATATGGCGTCATCGACCGGACGCTCGGCGGCCGGGCCTCGGCGCTGATGATCGGGTTTCTAAAGGTCGTCGCGCGTCACGGGCGGCTCGATTGCCTTAGGGCGATACACCATCAGACGCACGTAATGTACGATAAAATGCGAAAACGCGTCCGCGTCGAACTGACCACCGCCACGCCGGTCGGCGCCGCCGAGCTTCGCCGCATTGTGGACGGACTCCGCGAAAAGCTCGACGGCGAGCCGGTCCTCGAACAACGCATCGACCCAGAGTTGATCGGCGGCGCGGTGATCCGCGTCGGCGACGTCGTATACGACGGCTCGATCGCCAACCAACTGAAACAACTTCGTCAACGGATGAGCCAGAGGAGCGCCAATGAAATTCAAAGCCGACGAGATCGCTTCCGTCATACAGCAGGAAATTGAACAGTTCGACTCTCGCGTCGACGTCCGACAGGTCGGGCGGGTAATCGAGATCGGCGACGGAATAGCGCGCGTCTACGGGCTGTCCGGCGTCATGGCGGGCGAAATGGTCGAGTTTTCCGACAGCGCGGGCGGCGTGACAGGACTGGCATTCAACCTCGAGGAAAACTCCGTCGGAGTCATTATCCTCGGCGACTACCTCACCATCAACGAGGGCGAGGAAGTACGCGGCACCGGACGGCTACTCTCGGTGCCGGTCGGCGAGGCCGTGCTCGGCCGAGTGATCGATCCGCTGGGCAACCCGCTCGACGGCGGCGGGCCAATCGCCTCCAACGAGCAGCGGCTGGTCGAATCGGAAGCCCCCGGCGTTGCCCAACGCCAGCCGGTAAAACAGCCGCTGCAAACCGGCATCAAGGCCATCGACTCGATGACGCCCATCGGACGCGGTCAACGCGAATTGATTATCGGCGACCGCAAGACCGGAAAAACCGCCATCTGCATCGACACGATCATCAACCAGAAAGAGACCGGCGTTAAGTGCTTCTACATCGCCATCGGGCAGAAGGACTCGACCGTCGCCGGATTGATCGAAACCCTCCGCAAGCACGGCGCGATGGACTACACCACGGTGGTCGTGGCCGGGGCCAGCGACCCGGCCCCGTTGCAATACGTCGCCCCGTATGCCGGCTGCGCGATGGCCGAGTTCTTCACCTGTCGAGGCGAGGACGCGCTGATCATCTACGACGACCTCTCGAAACAGGCCGTGGCCTATCGGCAGATTTCGCTGCTGATGCGCCGTCCGCCGGGACGCGAGGCATATCCCGGCGACATCTTTTATTGCCACAGCCGGCTGCTGGAACGGGCCGCAAAGCTCAGCGACGAACTTGGCGGCGGGTCGCTCACCGCACTGCCGATCGTCGAAACGCTCGAAGGCGAGGTCGCGGCATACATCCCCACCAACTTGATTTCGATCACCGACGGGCAGATTTATCTCCAGCCCGACCTGTTCTTCTCCGGTCAGCGGCCGGCGATGAACATCGGCATTTCGGTCTCGCGGGTCGGCGGCGCGGCCCAAGTGCCGGCGATGAAGAAGGTTACCGGCGGGATGCGGCTCGACCTGGCCGCCTTCCGCGAACTGGAATCCTTCGCCCAACTAGGCACCGATCTGGAGGCCGCCACCCAGGCGCAGCTCGATCGCGGATACCGAATGACAGAACTGCTCAAGCAAGGTCTGTATCATCCGATGCACGTCACCGATCAGGTGTTGAGCATCTACGCCGGCGCCCGCGGCCACCTCGACAAAATCCCCGTCAAAGAGGTCCACGCGTGGGAGGAAGGATTTTTGGCGTTCATCCACAAGGAGAAGCAGCCGTTGTGGCAGAAGATCACCGACACCCGCGAGCTAGCCGACGAATCCGCCACGGAGCTCGACGCGGCGATTGCGGAGTTTCAGCAACGGCACGCGGGAACGAAGGAGACGGTGCGAGTGTAGAATGCAAATTGAATAATGCAAACCCGTTTAGCCGCCGCGTTCACGCGGCGTTGAGGTGTTCAGAGTTTTTGTGGTTTGCGTAACACGAACACGCAGGGCGGTGTTATATGAGTCTCACAAAAAGATTTTTGGACCGCGTGGAGGAAGAGCAACGAGCAAAACAAGAAGCTCTTTTGGACTTGCCTGGTAAGGTTGCTGATACGGGCGAATTGCTTCGTGATTTACATATTGAACTTGAGCATAGCACCGAAAGGATTGCGGAATTAGAATGGCAGCTTGCCGAGAGCAATTCTTGGAAATCAAAACTCGGCGATTACTTTATCGGCGGATTTATCGGTGCGTTGATGGGATTCTGTTTATCGTTGTTGATGCGTTAATATTGGCGTTGTTCGTCATTTGCCCCGAAGGGGCACCGGTTCTCCCAGCCCAGGGCAACGCCCTGGGGGACGGAGAACACCACCATGTTTTTTTGTATTGATGCGTGATCGGTCCAACGGACCAACCGTTCGCCGCGCGGCATGACGAACGGTTGGCCCGTTGGGCCGAGAAACGAAAATATATCGGCACCCACGCCACCCAGGGCGATGCCCTGGGCTGGGTGAACCGGAGGGCCTTCGGCCCAATAATTACGGATACCTAATGGCCTTCGGCCCAAACGAATGTTGTGTTTACAGCGGGAGAAAATGACATGCCGCAATCCTTGGCGCGAATATAGTTGCATATCGTGTTCAGCACCAAAGAGCGGCGGGCGTATCTCCAAAACGCGGAAATCCGCGAAGAGATGTTCCGCATGTTGGGACATCACGCCGCCGAAGCCGGTTGCCCTCCGGCCCGCGTCGGCGGATGGATCGACCACGTACACGTGTTGTGCGGATTGTCGCGCACCGTGACGGTTGCGGAGTTGGTCGAGGTCTTGAAGCGTGAAACATCGAAGTGGATCAAACAGCGGGCAGCGGACTTGAGCACGTTTCATTGGCAGAACGGATACAGCGCGTTTTCAGTGAGTCAGTCCAATGTCGATCAGGTGATCGAGTACATTGATCGGCAGCCGGAGCACCACGGACGAATGACGTTTCAGGAAGAGTTTCGCGAGATATGTCGAAAGCACAACATCGAGATGGATGAACGATACGTTTGGGATTGATTTGTTTTTTGCGTGGGATTGAAACGTATTTTGCATAGGTTCGCATAGGATTGAAAAGTTTTTTGCCCCGAAGGGGCACCGGTTCTCCCAGCCCAGGGCAACGCCCTGGGGGACGGGGGAACGTCCAATTTTTTGTGCGTTGATACGGGATCGGTCCAACGGACCAACCGTTCGCCGCGCGGCATGACGACCGGTTGGCCCGTTGGGCCGAGAAACGAAAATATATCGGCACCCACGCCACCCAGGGCGATGCCCTGGGCTGGGTGAACCGGAGGGCCTTCGGCCCAATAATTACGGATACCTAATGGCCTTCGGCCCAAAAAATTGCGGATAGTCCAAAACCTTCGGCCCAAAATACAACGTCACATGACCGATTTCTGAAAACTGACCGGCCTTGTCGAACTATCAGTGCGTTAAATCCGTAAAACAAGGAAGAAACGGATTTCACTCACGAATGAAAGGAGTCTCGACATGGCTGGAACACGTAAAGGTACATACAAAATCACAAATTGGAGGAAATACAACGAGTC
>JAUWNG010000090.1 GCA_030612765.1 Planctomycetota bacterium | reverse complement strand
AAACGTCGGGGGGGGCACGCCCCGCGCCGCCCAGGTTTTACCCGCGGGGGGGGGGGCCGGGTTGCGCTTGACCCACCCTACAAAGGAGCTTTCCCGATGCGATTGATCTACGTTGCGATTATTGGCGGTTGTTTGCTCGGTCTGGCCGCCGGGTGCGGCAGCGGTTCCGATCAGGTCGAGATGCCGACTAAACCAACCCCCCTGCCAAAGAACCCGCCTGTTGCCTCACCGAAAGCGGTCGATTCCAAGGGAGCCGCCGACAGTAAGAAGCTCACCCTCCCCCCGGGCGGCCCCGGATAAGCGCAGCCCAAGAAGTCGTAATCGTTCACAGGGGACTGTCCCAATTTTCGCGGCGTGAGGGACATTGCCTTGGGAAATCGCTTGGCCGCCGCGAAAATGGGACTGTCCCCCTTGCGCTGCGGGAAGGGGGCAGGTTCCAAGTTTTCGGCCAACCGTTTGCCCGCGAAATGCGTTTTTCGGCCGAAAAATGGACCAGTCCCCAGCCAACCCTTGAACGCTTACTTACGACCCCAACAACTCGCGATACAACTCCACGTGCCGCTCGATCATCTTTTCGACGCTAAACTCGCTTTGGACCCGCTCTCGGGCGGCCGTCGAGAGGCGGGCCGACAGCGCGTGGTCGTTCAGCAGACGTTCGGTCTGCTTGGCAAACGCCGCGCGGTCGCCGAGCGGGACGAGATAGCCCGTCTCGCCCGAGATGACTAGCTCGCGGGTGCCGGGTATGTCGGTGGCCACCACCGGTACGCCCGAGGCCATAGCTTCGAGAATCACGTTCGATTGGCCCTCGTAGCCGCTGGTTGACCAGAGGACGTCGAAGTGGGGCATCAGCCGCGGCACGTCGCTCCGCCGGCCGAGGAAATGGACCTTGTCGCGGATGCGAACCAGGTCGCGGAACCGCCGCAACTGGTCGCGCTGCGGTCCGTCGCCGACGACCAGTAGGTGTACGTCGTCGCGGATGACTTTCAGCAGGTCGGCCGCCCAGATGGCGTCCGGCACCCGTTTTTGCGGCCAAAGGCGTCCGACCAGTCCGATCAACCGGCTGTTTTCGGGCAATTCCAACTCGGCCAGCAGTTGCCCGCGCGTGGCGTCGGGTGGCCTAGCAGCCCGTTGGAAAAGTCGGTTTCCGAGAGTTCGGGCGCCACTGCTGGCTTGTCCAGCAGTGTTTTCCCGGGTGTTTTTCCCCGCACTGCTGGGCAAGCCAGCAGTGGCGCCCTTTTTCAACGGGCTGCTAGGTATCGCCACGCCGTTGGGGATCAGCCGCACCCGATCGGCCGGCGCGCCGTGCTGCACGTAGAAATCGCGCACGCCCCGGCTGTTGACCACCACCGCGCGGCAGCGTCGGGCCATCGCACGGTCCAAGGCCAGTTGCAGCCGGCTCTTCCACGGATCGACGCACCGCTGGGCGATCACGACGTTCGCCACGCCGCAGGCCGCCGCGGCCGCGAATCCGTACGTGTTGGCGGCGAACATCCAGGTGTGGATCAGGTCGGGGCGCAATCGGGCCACGTGCCGCTTCAACCGCCAGAACGAGCCGGGGTCCAGCTTCCAGCGCTTGCCGATGACCGTCGGCGGCACGCCGACCGCGCTGAGATCGGCCTCCAGCGGCCCGCCGCGAGTCAAGGCGCAGACGTGCATCTCGAACTCGTCGCGCGGCAGCCCGCCGGCCAGCAGACACAACTGCTTCTCCGCGCCGGCGCGGTCGAGGGTCGGGATGATTTGCAGGATGCGTTTTGTCACGCGTCGTCCTCAATTTCGTGCGGCTCAAGCGCAGCCAGATATGGCAGATTGCGGTACTGGTCGCGGTAGTCGAGGCCGTAGCCGACCACGAACTCGTTGGGGATCGTAAAGGCGGCGAAGTCGGGCTTCATCGTCACTTCGCTCCGCCCCTCCTTCCACAACAATACGGCGCTGCGGACGCTCGTCGGGCCAAGCTCGTCGATCTGCGGAATCAGCTCCCACAGAGTGCGGCCGGTGTCGAAGATGTCGTCGATCAGCAACACGTCGCGCCCTTGGATCGACTCGGAGAGCAAATCGACGTTTATCGCCAGCGGACCGGGCCGGGTGCCGCCCGCGCGATAGCTCCGGGCCTGGACCAACTCGACCCGCAAGGGCAGGTCCAACAGGCGGATCAGGTCGGCCAACAGCACGATGCTGCCGATCATCACGCCGACGATCGTCAGCGGCCGGCCTTGGTAATGTTTCTTTATCTCTCCGGCCATGCGTCGGATGCCCTCGCCGAGTTGTTCTTCGGTGAGCAGGGTTTTCATCTGGTGGTCCTCATTGTTTTCTTGCTCTCGGATTATCAAAGCTAGAATAGCCGGGGGCTAACAGCCCCCGGAGGGAAAATCAGCAATTCAAACACATTCCGGGGGCTGTTAGCCCCCGGCTATTTCTTGCGATGGAACTTTGGTGAAAAGCAACAAAGAATTATTGTAACCGTTCACGGGTTGGCCGGGGACGGTTACTTCCCGATCCCTTTATCCTTTCCCTGATTTTTTCTTCCTGTGTCGGACTAGCCACACAAGCGAACCTAAAAGAAAGGAACTGCCTGCAAAAGAGACAAGGCTGAGCTTGCCAAACATATTTGCTAGTTCAGCGTGCTTTTCTGGGTTGGGAGTGGGTGGCCCTGAAGCAGCCCAGGAATGATAGAACGAAAGATTCAACGTCCAGACTGTGAGAAATACAAAAAACATCAATGCAACTACAAAAAAAACAATAACTACAATCGTATTACGATGCATTGTACTTCACCGATCATCTATTGAACGTACATTTTACCGCACGGGGGCCGAAACGCCCAGGCGATGTTGATATAGCGTCGCGGCGGGCGTGCGGCCCAAAATGGTCCAGGCGGCGGAAGAACGCAAGTGCCGGTCGAAATTGCCGCCCGTCTCCACCAGTGCGTGGCGAAAGTCGTACCGGCGTTGCCAGCGGTCGATCTGCGCCGGGTCTTCACGCCTCGCATGGTCGTATGCCTGAAGGAAATCGGTCCCGTACAGCGCGCATCGGTCGTCGATAAAAACGCGCATCCGCGGCTGGTGATATATCAGGAATCCGCCAAAGTTCATGTCGTTGAAAACGCGGACGCCGTCTTTGTTGGATCGGGCGATTTCATCGAGCTGCGGCAGCAACTCGACCGGTTGGCGGTCGTGGTCGAATCGTACCCAGCCGCGCCCCACGACGGGCAGGTTTACGCCGCCGATCTGAATCGCCATCGCCGCCGCGACGACGATCAGCGGCAAGACGGCCGGGCGCCAACCGGCCGCCGGTCGAGCGGCGCCGAGCATACCGCGCCGTCCGAGCCACTCGCCCACGCGCGAATGTGGAAGCACGTCGGCCAAGGCCACCGCGGCGGTGACGGCGAACAGCGAGGCATTGCGGCAGCGCGCGAGCGCCAAGACGAACCACACCAGCGGAATCAGCCAGGTGATCCGCGGCCGGCGAGGAAAGACTCCGATCAACACTACCGCGTAGCCGGCGGCCAGCGCGACCGTGGCCCAACCGAGCGGTTTCATCAGGTCGAGCGGGGCGTGCTCCTCGATCAAACCGGGAAGCGACATCCTCAAGGTTTCCAGCCACCCGCGCGGCAGATCGATGCCGTAGGGATTGATCAGCGTCGTTGCGGCCAACGCCAGCAGCAAGAGGAGCAGTTCGATGGAGTTGCGAAACGAGAATTCTCCCCTCTCCATTTGGGAGAGGGGCAGGGGGTGAGGGCCTTTCGGGCCACACAATTCTTTTCCCGCCTTATTTTCGCCAATTACCCTCACCCTAACCCTCTCCCAAAGGGAGAGGGGACTATGCCCGGCGACACCGACCCCGAAGACACACCATCCGATCGCGCACAGTGCCACGGTCCCCAGCCCCCCCAACACGCCGCCGTGTACGTTCGCCCAAGCGATGAACAGCGGCACGAGCCACCACAAATGTCGCGGGCGTTTGACGCCCGACTCCACGTCGATCAACAACGCGAATGTGACTCCCAGCAGCACGATGCTACAGACCAGCGGGCGGACGTGGAACTGCGGCGCACCGATCAGCATCGTCAAGGCCAGCAGCAGGCAAGCGGGAAGGACGTGCAGGCCGCCGCGGAGCAGCCGCGCGGCGATCCAGGCGTAGAAGCCCGCCAAAAGGGCCGCCGTCAGCAGCAGCAGGCCGTCCCAACCGGCCAGCCGATGGACGGCCGCCATGCCGCACTCGGCCAGCCATTGATCGGCTACCCAGGGTTGTGCGGCGCGGGTGAAGCTGAAGGGGTCTTGGCGGACGACTTCTCCCGCCGCGAGCATTTTTTCGCCGGCGGCGACGTGCCAGAACGTGCCCGGATCGCGGAACATCGCACCCCGGCTGGCAAACAAAATGAATAGCCAAACCGCGAAAAAAATGACGTTTAGCCCTGGCACTTGTGCCGGGTTGGACAACGATCGTCGTGTATCGTCATTCCACCCGGCACAAGTGCCGGGGCTAAACGGTTCCATCATCACTTTGTCCCCGACGGATTGGGGAAGCGGCCGATTTGCAGCGATTGGGCGTCGATCAACTGCAGCCGCTTGGTCTTGGGCCAGTAGAGGATTTTTCGCGCGGCGGCTCTGGACGGCGGCGTGCCCACTTTCAGTTGCCGAAACAGCTCGGCGTAGCTGCGGCCGCTTCCCTCCAAGACCAACAGGTCTTTGGCCTCGGCGTAAGTAATGCGGTGGCCGCGCGCGGTGAACGTCGTCCCCTCGGCGACGGTGTTCCCCAGCGCCTCCAATTCGACCGACCGCCGATTTCCGGTCGGCGTGGACATTTCGACCACCGAGAGCCGATCGCAGCGGAGCGTCATGCCGTCGGGGCCAAGCGCGTCCGGATTGTCGGTCGGCAGAATGGCGTCCCAATCGGCGACCGGCGCGCGTGCCGTCCGCACTTGATTGTGGAACGTCAGTCGGCGTCGCAGCAGATTACCGGTAATCGAGCCTTGGAACCGCACGGTCAGGCAATGGAGCTGGTTTTTGGATGAAGGATTATCGGTGCTCGATCCTACATTTGGATATTGTACGAGAGTGCCGCGGTTGGGTTGTGCAGCTGTTCTTTCTGCACTGCTGGACAAGCCAGCAGTGGCACCCAACGTGCCCGACAGTCCCCCGGCGCCGCGGCTGACGCTGTTGAACCATCCGGGGCCACCGGCCGTGAGTGCCCCGCTCTGCACGTTGACGGCCAGATCGGTTACCTGTATCCGGTCGAAGGAGTTGAGTTGTTGTTGCCGGTCAAACGAGCGGTTTTCCATCGCCACTCCGCCGTAGCAGCGGATTTCCTCGACTTGCGGCTGCTCGGGCGGGTTCGGCTCCGAGAAACTGATTGGCCGCCGCAATTCCACTTCCATCTTTTCGGTGCGCAACTGCTGAGACGGACCGGAGGCCTCCACCGATTCCTCAAACCGGGCCGTACCGCCGTCGAACTCCATCCCTCCCTGCCATTTTACCGTCAGCACGCCGCCATCGACCGGCTTTTGGTTCGGCAACCCCTCGGGCAGCGGCAAGTCCATCCGCCCAGCGCCGTCGATCCACAGCCGATTCGCGCCGCGGTCGAGATTGATGTTCGAGCCGGTCAGCCCGAGTCCTTGCCCCTCAAAGCGGGCCGGAGTGCCCGTGATCTTCACGACGGCGAGTGGGACAGGTTGGCAACCTGTCCTACGCTCGGAGGCATCAGCTACTTCCAGCCGGTCGCCGCGGATCAGCAACGGTTTCTCGCCAGGCTGGGAAATCGGGATTTCCCGGAAGCAAACGTCGTCTTCCACCAGCAGGTGCGACATTACGGGCTGCGGACCACCGAGCAAAACGTTGGCTTGCAGCAGCCGCCCGACTACCTCGTACCGCCGTTGGGAGTTTTCTGGAAGCGGAGTCATTGGTTGGCCGTCGTTCCGACGGCCGCTAAACTTGCTGGATTCACCGACGGCGCGGTTTCCCACCCCCGCGACCGCAGTCGCGGGGCGTTTCCCAACCCCTGAATCCCGAACCCCGAACCCCGAATCCCGATCCCCGATCCCCGATCCCCGATCCCTCTCCTCAAACCACACCTCCAACTGATTCACCTTGCCGGAGAGCTGGGGCGAGTTGAGCCGAACGTCGTCGCGGGCAAGCATCCGATCGGGGCGCAAACGGGTCCGTTTGTCGCCGGCGGCGGGCGGCGACTCGACAAGCCAGAAGAAAATCTCCCGCGCCTGTAGTTGGCCCACGCCTTGATACTTCAATTCCGCCCCGCCGTCGAGCGAGATGACCTGCTTTTTCTGATGTGGATAGACCTGCAAGCGCTTCTTCCAAACGGCCTCCAACCGCCGATCGGACGCTTTGTCGAGCCGTCCGCGGAACCAACCCGGCCCCTGCGCCACGACCCGGCCCAGGCCGCCCTGTTTTGCCGCCTGATAGTACAAGCTTTGGGCATGGATTTCGTTCGGTCCCTGTTGCAGGAATACTTCTTGATTGCCGTCGAGCACGATGGCTTCGGTCAGCAGGTTGTATTCGATCCGCGGAGCGCGTGCGTTGAGCTTCCGACTGGGCGCGGTGACCACCACCGGATTGCCGCGACATTCGAGCCGCTCGGCGACCAGATCGAGCGCGCCCGGCTCGGCTTTTGCGGCTCCAGCTTTTCGCTCGGCGAAATACAACGAGAGCAAATCGCAGGCGATCTGATCGGCCGGGCCGCCGGGGTTCAACTTCAAAACGTCCACCCGCTCGCTGAACGTGGCCACGCGGCGAAGCACGTTGAAGCGGAACGGCCCGCGACATTGAATTTCCACCGGCTGCCCCAGGTCGAGGTGCAACCGTTCAATTCGACGCAGCTCAAACGACTCGATTCCGACGATGTTGGTGCCCGCCGCTTCCATGCCGGGCCGGGGTTCTCCGGCCAACAGTTTCATGACCATCTCTTTGCCGCGGCCGAAATGAGGCCCCCAGCGGAACTCAACCGGGTGCGGCGTGAAGATCGTCTGTTCGGTAAGTTGGATGTCGCGGGTAACGATCAACAGGTCGTCCTCCGGACCGGGCTGCTTCCAGTCGCTACGGATGGTGACTGGCCCGTCGAGTTGCCCCCGCACCAGCCGGCCGATTCTTGCCCGATTGATGTCCAGCGGCGGATCAAACTGCAACCGGGCGCCGCCGGGGGCCTCAAGAATCACCGACCGCCGCCGGCGTTGGGCCTCGTCCTCGGCCGGGCCTTCGTAGGCAAAGATGATTGCGCAGGGGCGAAGCACGACACTGCCGTCGCTATGGTGTTCATAAGTCTGGAAGAGCAGCTTGGCGCGGTTGCTCTCAAGAATTTTCGGTTCCTTCAGACCCAGGGCCTCCATGCCGCCCGGAGGGAAATGCGCTCGCACCTGGTCTAGCTGGATGTCGACGAGCTTGCGCGCCCTGTCGCGTTCGATTTGGGTGATTTCCCCCGGGTGTAGCCGATTGGTCGTCGGCTCGATCCAGGGGACCGCCAGCAGCGCGTACACCCAGTAGGCGATCATCACGATCGCAAAACTTCCGGCGATGCGGCTGGTTCGGGACATGGAAACTAGGGGGTTCGGGGTTCGGGGTTCGGGGTAAGTAGTAAGCCGGGTTGAACCCGGCGACAATCATAACTTCCATTCCCGAATCCCCAGCCCCGAATCCCGAACCCCGATCCTCCCTCTTACCGATACACTTGAATCAAATCTTCCCACCGTGATTGAGCCTTTAGGATCATTTCCACGACTTCGCGGACCGCGCCCGCGCCGCCGCCGAGCGCGGCGACGTAATCCGCTTCCTGACACAACTCCTCGCAGGCGTCGGCCACCGCGATGCCGAGACCGGCCGCACGGACCGCCGCCAGGTCGGGCAGGTCGTCGCCGATGTAGCAGACCTGCGTCGGCTCGAGCCGCAGTCGGCCGAGGATGTCCCGCATCGCCGCCAGCTTGTCGTCGGTCCCCTGGCGGAGGATTTCGATCCCCAGTTCCGCCACGCGCGTCTTCACGATCTGCGAGCTGCGGTGCGTTATCAGTCCGAAGCGGTAGCCCGCCTTCTGCCACAGCCGGATGCCCATTCCGTCGCGGACGTGGAACCGTTTGATCTCGATCCCCTGATTGTTCAGCACGATGCCGCCGTCGGTCAGTACGCCGTCGACGTCGGAAAGGATCAGCTTTATGGCTCGGCAGCGTTGGTCTAGGGTCATGGGAGGGGCAAGGGATTATCGATTTCAGATTTTCGATTTCAGATTTTCAATTTGTACGTTTAGCCGCCGCGTCCACGCGGCGTTTTGCTCAACTGGGTGGCACTGGCGTCTCGCCAGTGTTGGTTTGGAACACGGGCAAGATGCCCGTGCCACCCACGTGGCGTTGTATTCGGTATTACGCACGACGTCCTTCTTCCGGTTCACCCACCACGCGCCAGGCGGCCGATTTTCCATTGAAAACCGGGGCTGGCCCGTCCTGCGCCGATTCCTTCGGCAGCAGCGCCACCACGTCGGTAACGTCGAGCAGTCCCAACGGCCGGCCTTGGGCGTCGACCACCGGCAGCTCGCTGATCTTACGGCCTGCCATCAATGCCACGGCGTCGACCATCGGCGAGCCGGACTCGACCCGCAACGGGTCTCTGGTCATCACCTGTCCGATGGGGCGATCCAGGTCCCGGTCGCGACGGCGCTCGAAGAGCCGGGCCAAATCGCTGTCGGTGAAGATGCCCGAGAGCTTTCCTTCATCGTTGACCATCATCGTCGCCCCGCTGCGTCTGCCCGGCACGCTCGCGCCGATCAACACCTCGCGGACCGTCTGCTCGTCCGCGGCCACGCGGCACTGCCCCAACGGGCGCATGTGCTGGTCCACCTTGCTCAGTTGGTAGCCGAGGTTGCCGGCCGGGTGGAAGCGGGCAAAATCCTCGCGGCTGAAACCTCGCAACCGGCTGACCCCCAGCGCTAGGGCGTCGCCGACGGCCAACATCGCCGTGGTGCTGGTGCTGGGGGCCAGACGCAACGCGCAGGCCTCTTCCATCGGTCCAAGCTCGATCACAGCGGCGGCGGCCCGCCCGAGCGTGCTCTCCGCGCTGCCGATGATGGCCACCACCGGCACGTCGATTTCGGCCAACGCGGGCAACAGCCGGACGACCTCCTCGGTCTCGCCGCTGAGCGAGAGGATCAGCGCGACGTCGCCCGGCCGGACGCGGCCCAGGTCGCCGTGCATCGCCTCGGCCGGGTGGAGACAATGGCTGGGCGTGCCGGTCGAGGCGAGGGTGGCCATGATCTTCTGGCCCACCAGGCCCGCCTTGCCGATCCCGGACACAATCACGTTGCCCCGACACTCGATCAACAATTGCACGGCTCGGCAGAACTCGCCGTCCAGCCGGTCGGCCACTCGGGCCAAGGCCCGGCTCTCGGCCAGAATCACCCCTCTGGCGAAACGGAGTTGCTCGAAAGGGCTTCGTGCGTCGGCGGCAAGAGCGGCTTCCATGCTCATCGACTCGTCAATCCTTGACCAAGACACCCAAACCAAGACTAGATAGACCGTGGGATTGTACCCCCTTTGGTAATTTGGGGCAATGTAAACATTGCGGCAACTCATTTGCCCTGCTTCCGTGGGGGGCGGCAGGATCGTGGTTGCGGTTTCATTGTGAATATCGTTTAGCCGGCGTGCTTGCACGCCGCGTTTTATGTCGTTTCACTGAGTTTCACACGGCGTGCAAGCACGCCGGCTAAACAGTTCCTCGTGATCCCCTGGCCCATAGGGTATGGTTTCCGTAGAATTGTCCCATCTGTATGCCGATAATGAACTCCCGAAAGGAGATCGTGTAATGATCGTGACCACAAAGCAATTGTTCGCCCACGCATACGGAAAATACGCCGTGGGCGCTTACAACATAAACAACCTCGAACAGACCGTGGGCCTGTTCCGGGGTAATCTGGGGAAGTCGAAATCGAACGACGATCCGGTCGATCCGGCCACGAGCGCCCCGTTTATCCTGCAAATCTCCCGCGGCGCCAGGGGCTACACCGACAAACGGTTTCTGGAGGCTATGATCCGCACGGCCGACGAGATTTTCCCCCAGTCGATACTGGCCGTCCATCTCGATCACGGCACCGAAGAGGCCTGCTACGATTGCATCGAGAGCGGGTTTTATAGCTCGGTGATGATCGACGCCTCGAGCGAGGAATTCGCCAAAAACATCGAGATCACCCGCCGGGTCGTCGATCGCGCCCACGCGAAGGGGATCGTGGTCGAGGCCGAATTGGGCCAACTCGGCGGCGTCGAGGAGGACATTGTCGGATCCGTTAGTCTCACCGACCCCGATCAGGCGGCCGAGTTCGTCGAGCGGAGCGGCTGCGATTCGCTGGCCGTGGCCATCGGCACCTCGCACGGAGCGTACAAGTTCGCCGGCAAGCAAGGGCTGCACTTCGACGTGCTCGAAAAGATACAGAAGGTGTTGTCGGAAAAGTATCCCTTGGTAATGCACGGCAGCAGCAGCGTGCCCCAGGAGTGGGTCGAGCGGATCAACAGCGCCGGCGGCAAGATGAAAAGCGCCAGCGGAGTGTCCGAGGACCAATACCTGCCGGCGGCGAAGCTGGGCGTCTGCAAGATCAACATCGACACCGACGGGCGGCTCGTCTGGTGCGCCATTCACCGCGAGTCGTTCCGCGACGATCCGGCCAATTTCGACCTCCGCCCGCCGGGAAAAATCTTCATGGTCGCTTATGCCGACTACATCGTCCACAAGAACAAGATGTTCGGCTCGGCGGGGCAGTTGGAATCGGTTCGCAAGACGCTCCGCTCATAAAGCCGCGACCGTTGGTCGCGCCGATATAAAAAGGTTCCGCGGGCGCGACCGCCGGTCGCGGCTTTATGAGGACTACTCGTCCAATTCCAGCGGTTCGGGCGGATTGAACAAGCCGTCCTGCTGCGTCTGAGCGAGTCGGACGATCAACAACTTCTGTTCGAGCCGTCCGTCGTCTTCGGTGAAGAAGTGATGGCCGAGGCTCCCGGGGCGGTTCGACAGGCTGCCGAGGACCAGCATCGCGCCGGGCGCGAGTTTGGCCTGCATCGTCATGTCGTCGTACACTTTTTTGGGCCGGCTGGCCTCGAGGCGAATCATGCCCTGGCCGCCCACCCAGCGCTGCCGCGGCCGGTCGTGATGCAATTCGGGCACAAGCTCCAGCCGCACGCGGCCGTCGGGCTGCGGATACGTTTTGACCTCGAATATGCCTTGTGCCCGATTGTAGGTCTGCCCGGAAATCCGGCCCGAGTCGCACAACAACACCGGCAATTGGTCGTACACGCCCGAGGCTATGATCTCGCCCCGCCGTCCGGGTCGAATCTGGAGGCGGCGGTGGACGACTCGCGGCTGGTCGCAAAAGTCCTCGATCTTTGCCCCATCCCCTTCCTCACAGGGGGGTGGCTGGCCACTCAGTTCGAGCAATTCCGACAATTCGACAGGGATATGCCCCTCGATCAGCCCGACGCGAAAGCCGTTCCGCGTTAGCCGCTCGCGCAAGTCGGGGGCGAAATGCTGCTCGTCGATCTCTTCCCAGAGCTTTTCATTGACCGCCGGATCGCCGAACGGATAGCGGACGAAAAACATCTCCAGCACGATACTATCCGACGACATTCGGGCCGGCGCGAGCGGGGACTTCCCCTTATGCATGGCAGGGCCGTTGCAGCCGGCGATGGCCGATATTGCCAGCAGCAGCACGATTTGTCGCCGAACAGATGACATAAGACGCGCCGGAAGACGAGGAAAGTAGGCCGGGTTGGAACCCGGCATGTTCTCCGATCGCGCCGGGTCGCGACCCGGCCTACGGTTTCACAATTGGGCCACGCAAAATACCGGCCGCTTCGCGGCGAGTCAAGACCTGAGTTCGGGATAACGGCATCGATGGCAAATTGTTGGGGGACCAGCAGCCACCGGAGTGTGGTGGGCAAGGTGGCCATCCAGGGGGGCACTGGAGGTTGTCCGAAAAAGTCTCCCCTCTTCCTATTAACCTGAGTTTTGGATAGGCTTTTTTGACAATAGCCGACGGTTAACAACCGCCGGAAAGGAGTCAAACAGCGGGGGAGATGGTTTAATGCGGGAAATCTGCGGCGAATTGGCAAAGCACATTGCTGTCCCGCATCTCACCGGCGGTTGTTAACCGCCGGCTATTTATTGCACTTGTTGTGATCCAAAACTCAGGTTATTAGCAACCGATGAGCGCCGCCAAGAAGCGAAAATCGACGAAGACGGACTCCGCATGGTTTCGCGGCGTATTGTTCTGGCTGTTTGTCTTGACGCTAATCGTAGCGGTTGTTTTCGCGGCGATTGTCGGTGGCTCTTTTTTTACGTGGATGAAGTTAAAGGACCGGATACTTGGCTCGCCGGAGTATCGGCTCGACCCGCAAGAGGTCGAGATCACGCCAGTGCCCGATTGGATTCACAGCGATCTCCGCGCGGACGTGTTCCGCGATCCGACGCTCGACGGACCGTTGTCGATCATGGACGACGATTTGGCCGAGCGGATCGCCCGGGCTTTTGCTCGGCATCCGTGGGTGGCAAAGGTCGTCCGCGTCCAGCCGCTCCATCCGGCCTCGGTCCAAGTGGAGTTGGAATATCGCCGTCCGGTATGCATGGTCGAGGTTCCGGGCGGGTTGTTTCCGGTGGACGTGGAAGGGTTTTTGTTGCCCGGCCGCGATTTTTCGCCCGGCGAGGCCGCCCGCTATCCGCGACTAATCGGCGTCGAGCGAACGCCGATCGGACCGCCGGGCAACCGTTGGCCGAACGCCAAAGTAATCGGCGGGGCGGAAATCGCCGCTGCGCTGGGGCCTGCCTGGGAGGCGATGAGACTGCAACGGATCGTTCCGCTGGCCGCCGACCCGGCCGCCGTTGCGGCCACGGGAGGAGTTGTAGGAGGCGACTCCAGTCGCCAAAACGGGCCGCGCCGCTCGGTCGAGCCGTTTTTCGCGCTCGTCACCCGCGGCGGGACGCGGATCCTTTGGGGATATGCCCCTGGGGCCGGCGCAATCGGCGAATTGACGGTCGAGGAAAAAGTCGCCCGCTTGAAGCGATACCTGGCCGACCACGATACGCTCGACGGCCGCGGAGGCCGTCGGCAAGAGTTGGACGTGCGAACGTTGCCCCCTTCCGTTGCCCGATAGTAGTGATCAAACACCGCGTAGACGTGTAGGTTAAACGGTTCCCGAATCCACATAACACCGCGTAGACGCGGCGGCTAAACGAATCCCGAACCCCGACCCCCTCTGCAATGCCCGCCATAATCCACCAAGACAACGACGCCGACCTCTCGCTGCTGGAGAACAAAACGATAGCCGTGCTGGGCTACGGTTCGCAGGGCCACGCCCACGCACAAAATCTGCGCGAGAGCGGTCTCCGCGTGATCGTGGCCGAACTGCCGGAGACGGACAATCACCGGCAGGCCGTGGCCGACGGCTTCCAGCCGGTCTCGGCGGCCGAGGCCGTCGAGCAGAGCGACGTTGTCGCCGTCTTGTTGCCCGACGAGGTTGTGCCCGAGGTGTTTCGCGCGGAGATACGCGACCATCTAACGCCGGGCGACGTGCTGATTTTCGCACACGGCTTCAACGTTCGTTACGGCCTGATCGACGTGCCCGAGGGCGTATCGACCGTGCTGGTTGCGCCTTTGGGTCCGGGGCGTTTGGTGCGGGAGAAATATGTCCGCGGCGAAGGGGTGCCGTGCCTGATTGCAACGGCCGAAGGCGCCGGCCGGGATGCGATGGCAGTCGGCTTGGCATACGCCAAGGGCATCGGCTGCACCCGCGCCGGAGCGATCGAAACCACCTTTGCCGAGGAGACCGAAACCGACCTGTTCGGCGAGCAAGTGGTCCTCTGCGGCGGGTTGAGCGCCTTGATCCAAGCGAGCTTCGAGACGCTCACCGAGGCGGGCTACCAAGAGGAAATCGCCTACATCGTTTCCGTCCACGAGGTGAAGCAAATCGTCGATCTGATCTATCAGGGTGGGTTGGACCACATGCGCCGCTCGATATCGAACACGGCCGAATACGGCGACTACACCCGCGGACCGCGGATCGTCACCGGGCAGACCAAGGCCGAAATGCGGCGGATACTCGATGAAATCCGCGACGGCCGGTTCGCCCGCGAGTGGGCCGACGAGAACCGGGCCGGGGCCGACGATTTCGAGAACATGCGGCGTCGGCAACAGACGCACTCGATGGAAGAGATCGGCCGCCGGCTGCGGAAGCTGATATCCTGAACTTGTCGCAATACACCAACCGGGTGGTATTGCGATAATCAAAAAGTTTGACACAATAGACATCGGCGGGGTGGGTGCCCGGCCAAAACATGGCTAAGGCGGCGGTTGAACCGTCGCCCAAACAAAGGGGTTGTGCCATGACTTCCAACTACAGTCAGGTTCTGGCGCAATTCGACGAGTTGAAGATCGGCGATCGCGTGGAAGTAGAGCATCTGGTCACCGTGGGGCAAAAGAGTTGGACCACGAAGACGTGCGGAACCGTCGTCCGCGTCGAGCGTCGCCGCCACGGGCTGCACGCTCAACGCAATCCGGACGATAAAGTCTTCAGCGACGTAATCCTGCTCGAACTGCCCGACGGTGAGCTTACGTCGTTGACGCTCGACGAGTTCACGACGATTCGCCGCGCATAGAATTGCGTATTGAGTGTCAATTAACTAATGTCGCGTTTAGCAGCCGCCGTGCCGGCGGTCGCTAAACGGATGCGGTATCGGTGTGTACTTAACATCCAACCCGGCGGCTGTTAGCCGCCGGCTGTTATCCGAATGTCGCATTCCTCCCACCCCGACCATCCGCTGCACGAGTCCCATCCGCGGAGTTTCGAGGCCAATCGCTACGTCTACCCCGTTCTGAGCCGCCGCGCGGAGGGAATCTCGATCGGGGTCAATCTCAACGTCGATAAGGTCTGCAACTTCAATTGCATCTATTGTCAGGTCGATCGCGGCGGACCGGCCGAGACGGAACAGGTGGACCTGAAACGGCTGGCCGAGGAACTGGAGTGGATGGTCGAACTGGTAGTCTCGGGCCGTCTCTATGAACAGCCCCGGTTCCGCGACGTGCCCCCCTCGCTCCGCCGGCTGAACGATATCGCGCTGAGCGGCGACGGCGAGCCGACCGCATCGCCGGAGTTCGAGCGGGGCGTGGAGATTTGCGCCGAGGCACGTCGCCGGCACGGTCTGGACGGCATGAAGTTGGTGCTGATCACCAACGCCGGTCTGTTGCACCGGCCGCCGGTGCGCCGGGCATTGGAGGTATTGGACGCCAACGGCGGCGAAATCTGGGCTAAACTCGACGCCGGCACGGAAGCATATTACCGCGCGGTCAATCGCTCGGCCGTCCCCTGGCGGCGGATTCTCGATAATCTGCTCGACGCGGCCAGAACGCGGCCGATCGTCGTCCAGTCGCTATGGACGCAGATTCGTGGCGAACCGCCACCGACGGCCGAGCTAGAGGCGTTCTGCGACCGGCTCCGGGAAATCGTCACCGGCGGCGGGCGAATCAAGCTGGTGCAAGTGCATACGATTGCCCGCCGGCCGGCCGAGACCTGGGCTACCGCACTTTCGGACGCCGAACTGGACGCCGTCGCCGAGTTGGTGCGCCGCCGCACGGGCTTGTCCACGGCGACGTTCTATAAAGGAGTGGATAGTGGGTAGTGGATAGTGGATAGTGGTCAGCAATGACGGAATGCGTTTGCACTACCCACTATCCACTACCCACTACCCACTAACCACTACTTCCGGTGCCTGATTTTGGCCCGGTTGCGGCGTTTTTTGCGACCGATCTTGCGCCGGCCCTTTCCGCTCTTCTTCGTACCCACTAGCGCCTCCAGAAATGCAATGCAACTATATTGACGTTACTAGAACAACTCATCGTAGCAGACCAAGTCAAAAGGGACAAGTGGGGGGCAAGGATTGGCGGGGGACACCCGGGGGACACCTTGGGAGGCCGGCTTTAGATACTATCCATGTGGCACAGCCGCCCTCGGCTGTGCAGAACACATTGCACAGCCGAGGGCGGCTATGCCTATGGTTCGAGATAGATTCTTACTCCTCGCACTCGTCCAAATCGCCGTCCAAATCGTTGGCGTCGCGGATGGCTTGGCGGATGAGAACCAGCAGGGCGCTGGGGTCGTAAGGCTTGCGGAGGAAGTAGTGGCAGCCGGCCGCTCGGCAGCTTCGCACCAGACCCGGTTGCTCCTTGCCGCTGAGAATAATGATCGGCGCGGCGCAGGTCTCGGGCGAGTCGGCCAGTTGCGCGCAGATCGACAGGCCGTCGACGTCGGGAAGCACGAGGTCCAGGATGATCGCCGACGGGGGCTGGGCCTTGGCCTGCTCCAGACCGGCATTACCCGAGTAGGCCGCCACCGTCTGGAACCCCTGCTGCTTCAGACGATGCGAGAGGACGTCCGAAAGGGTGTCGTCGTCGTCGATAATCAACACAGTGTGCTTCTTGCGAACGTCGACCGGAGCCGGACGGGTTTGCGGAAGCGTTGCGAGATCGGCTGGCATGGGTGGGGAACGGGTGTGAGTTCAAGGCGGGACAGTAAACTCTAAGGCAATCTCGCGGTAAGTCAAACCGCGGGACGGGGTGTAGCGATTGTGACGGTGGCGCGGCGGCGATCCGTTCCCGCACGATGGAATGAGTTGCCCTAACGCCCCGGGGGGGGGGGGGGGGGGGGGGGGGGGGGGCCCGCCCACCCCCCCCCCCCCCCCCCCCCCCGCCGGGGGGGGGCCCGGCGGGGGGCCTGGCCCGGCCCACAGATCTCCTCTTTGACAACGGCCTGGGAGGCTTCAGCGCCGATGGGCGCGAATACGTCATCTACCTTAAGCCGGGCCAATCCACACCGGCCCCCTGGATCAACGTG
>JAUWNG010000116.1 GCA_030612765.1 Planctomycetota bacterium | reverse complement strand
TATTTCCTCCAATTTGTGATTTTGTATGTACCTTTACGTGTTCCAGCCATGTCGAGACTCCTTTCATTCGTGAGTGAAATCCGTTTCTTCCTTGTTTTACGGATTTAACGCACTGATAGTTCGACAAGGCCACTGATAACTGTCAACTGAAAACTCCGTAAACAAGAACTTCATGAGGAGAAACGCGTGTCAGTACGAATTCGGATGAAGAAACTCGGCCGGAAACACCGGCCCTACTATCGGATCTGCGCGATGGACATTCGCCGTCCCCGCGACGGCCGGGTGTTGGAGGAGTTGGGTACCTACGACCCGATGGTGCCGGATACCGACGCCCGAGCGGTGCTCAACGGCGAGCGGATCGCCCATTGGTTGAGCGTGGGCGCCCAGCCGTCGGACAAGGTGCGAGTGCTGATAAAGAAATACGGCGCGGAGGGGACGCATCTGGCCGTTCAGCAAGCCGCGTTGGACCGGCTGGCCCAGAGCCGTCGCCGGCCCGAGCCGCCGGCGCCGATGCCCAAAACGCCGGAGCCTGCCGCGCCCGCCAAGGAAACTCCCGTCGCGGCCGCCGAGGAAACAGCCGAACAGCCGGTCGAGGATAGTCCCAAGCCCGCCGAGGAAGAGCCGCGGGAAGAAGCGTCCACCACCGACGAACAATAATAATTACTTTGTGGCATGGCCGCCCTCGGCCGTGCAAAGTGTATCGCACGGCCGAGGGCGGCCATGCTACATACGGAATGTACCATGCGTTTCGACATCTTGACCCTTTTTCCCGACGTCTTTCCGGGATATTTGGGCGAAAGCCTGTTGAAGCGGGCGATCCAGTCGGGGCTGGTCGACGTGCGGCTGCACAACATCCGCGATTGGTCCAAGGGAAAACACAATACGGTCGACGATCGCCCCTTCGGCGGCGGTCCCGGCATGGTAATGAAAGTAGATGCGGTAGTCGAGTGCGTCGAGGCGGTGCGCGGCCAAGCCCCCGACCCGGGCCATTTGATCATGCTCACACCGCAAGGGCGCCGGCTCGATCAGCCGAAGGTTGAGCGATTGGCCGAACAGAAGCGGATCATTCTGCTGTGCGGCCGTTACGAAGGTTTCGACGAACGGATACGATTGATCCTGGAACCGGATGAGGTTTCGATCGGCGACTACGTGCTGGGCGGAGGCGAGGTCGCCGCAATGGTGGCTATCGACGCGATTACCCGGCTACTGCCGGGTTTTTTGGGAGACGAAGACAGCAGCGAGTGCGACTCGTTCTCGGGCAGCCGACGGTGGTTGGATTGTGCCCAATACACCCGGCCGCGGGAGTATCGAGGCCACCAGACGCCGGAGGTGTTGTTGAGCGGAAACCACGAGGAGATCGCCCGTTGGAGAGAAGAAAACAGCAGACAGCGGACGCAACGGCGCCGCAGCGATTTACTCGCGGAAGAGTAGGCCGGGTCGAGACCCGGCGGATTTTTCGCTCGCGGAAGAGATTTTTCGCCGGGTTGCAACCCGGCCTACGAAAGGAAAACCATGAGCCAGCAATTGATGTCCCTGGTCGAAAAGGCCAGCATTAAGGAAGAAGTCTCGCAATTCGAGATCGGCGACACGGTCGATGTTCACTGCCGCATTCTCGAAGGCGAAAAGGAACGCATCCAGATATTCAACGGCGTGGTGATTGCCCGGGCCAGCTCCGGCACGCGCGCGACGTTCACCGTCCGCCGGATCGTGCAGGGCGAGGGGGTCGAACGGAAGTTTCCGCTCCATTCCCCTCGGATCGCCAAGGTCGAGGTCAAGCGGTCCGGCGTCACCCGCCGGGCAAAACTCTACTATCTCCGCGATCGCACCGGCAAGGCCGTGCGGCTGAAGGAACGCCGGGTGGAGACGAAGAAAAAACCGAAACAATAGGGTGCGTCCACGACGCACCGCAAACAAATAAGGAATTTTGGTGCGTCGCGGACGCACCCTACCCCTGTAATTGTTGCGGAAATCTCATGGCCTTGCGGAACTTCGTTTCCGGTTGGTATCGACGGTTCTTTCCGCCTAAGCCGCTTGGCAAGCGGGGCGAGGCGGCCGCCGCCCGATATCTCCGTCGCCGTGGCCACAAAATCCTCGCCCGCGGCGATAAGTTCGGGCCCGGAGAACTCGATCTGGTCACGCTCGACCGCGATACGATAGTGTTTGTCGAGGTCAAAACGCGGCAATCGCAAGAGTGGGGCCATCCGTCGGAGGCCGTCGATCAGCTCAAACAGCGGCGGCTAACCTGTCTGGCGGTAACGTTCCTGAAACGCCACGGCCTGCTCGAGCGCCCGGCGCGGTTCGACGTGATCGCCGTCACCTGGCAGTCGGGCAAGTGGTTTCCCACGATCGAGCACATTCAGAACGCGTTCGAGGCGGTGGGGAAATGGGAGTTTTACTCGTAGGATAATCTTCCTCCGAACTTCTCCCGGAACTCCCCGTTGTTGCTTGCGTCAACATATTCGCGGCATCTGCTCGCCGGACAGCAGATCGAGGATTCGGCCCGGGCCGAAGGGACCGCAAAGCTCGACCAGACCGGCGTGCGCGTCGGTGACGACGCCGATCCGCACCGGACCGATCGCGGCCGGATGAGCATGCATCGCCGCCAACACTCGATCGGCCGACGCGGGCGAAACGAACGCCACCAGCCGCCCCTCGTTGGCCACGTAGAGCGGATCGAGGCCCAACAGCTCGCAGGCCGACGCAACCGGCTCGGTCACCGGGACGGCCGATTCGTCGATCTCGACGCCGACTCGCGCGTCCGAGGCGATTTCGTTCAGCGCCGCGGCCAATCCGCCGCGGGTAAGGTCGCGGAGGCAGTGGACTTCCGTCCCGCCGGCGGCGAGCATCGCCTCGACCAACCCGGCAAGCGGGGCGCAGTCGCTTTCCAGGTCCGACTCGAACCGCAGCCCCTCGCGGACCGACATGACGGCCATGCCGTGCCGGCCCAAGTCGCCGCTCAGCAGTATCACGTCGCCCGGCTCGACCCGCTCGGGCGAAATCTCGACCCCCTCGGGCACCCAGCCGATGCCCGACGTGTTGATGAAAACCCCGTCGGCCTTGCCGCGATCGACCACTTTCGTATCGCCGGTGACGATCCGCACACCGGCGGCTCTGGCGGCTGCGGCCATCGACTCGACGATGCGGCGGAGCCGTTCGATCGAAAACCCTTCTTCGAGGAGGAAGCCCGCACTGAGCCAAGCCGGCACGGCCCCGGCCATTGCCAGATCGTTTACGGTCCCATGGACGGCCAGTTCTCCGATGTCGCCGCCGGGGAAGAAGAGCGGGTTGACCACGAAGCTATCGGTCGTAAACGCCAGCCGAGTGCCAACCGCGGGAAGGACGACGCTGTCGTGCGGAGGCCCAGGGCTGGCCGCTTCAGCGGCCAGTTGCCCCGCGCCAAAGGCCGGCAAGAAAATCCCTTCGATCAGATTTTTCATCAACCGTCCCCCGCCGCCGTGTGCGAGTTGCACGGTGGCGTGGTCGCCGATCGGAACGGGGCAGTTCAGTTTGATTTCGTCGTTCATGTGCGAAACCGCAAGCGGTTCTCCAATCCCTAATCCCTCCTCGGCACCCGCACGACAATATCGTCGCAAGTCAAATCTTCCCTGCTTTCGCCGGGGCCTTTTCCGCCGTCGTCGCGGCCGTTGAGGCCGACGCTGTAGAGCAAGTATCCGTCACCATCGCGGGCGTAGTGCAAGTCGGCGTCGTCGTTGAATATATCCTTCGGAATCGCGCCGATGTATTTCGGCGTCAAGTCGGCGAGCTTCGCCGGGTACGAGCCGCTATCGGCATGGTAACCGGCCAAAGCGAAAGCGAGCCGCGTCAAATCCGAGTTCATCGCCATCCGATCCACGGCATTGTTGAAAATTGAAACTGCCGGGATGAATAACACCACTTCAGCCTGAGCGACTCGCTCAGAGCCGATCTTGCGCAAATCGCTTGGGGGGACTTTTTTCAAGGATTCCACGTCCGCGACTGATTTTTCAAGAAGTTGAATGTCCTTGTCGATTTCGGCGATTGCTCTTCGGCGATCGGCACAGAGCGGTTTGCGAAATGCCTCGACCAGCCGATCGTACCAGGAATTGCCCACCCTAAGCGCTACGTCCCAATCGATTTCCGTGTCGCCCATTGCGTCGAGAATCGGCTTAAAAGCTTCACTGTCGCTTAACAGTCCCGCATTAAGTTTTTTTAGATAGGCATTGCGTTCGGCGGGCGTCTTTCGGACGGCCGGCAACACGCAGCTAAGAAAGAATAACCTTTCCCCAACGTTAAGAACTTCCACGGCATCGAACAGTGGTGGGAGTGAGTCAAGCTCGCGTTGCATGGCGGCGATTCGCTCGGCAGGCAGCTTGGCATGTTCGATCAAGGCTGTCTCGCCCGTTTGTGCCCTTGAATTGAGAGTCATCGCCACCAGCGATTCAATCATCGTCGGGCCTTGGCCAAGGAGTCGTGCCAATCGGTGGCAAGTCAAATAATCTTCCCAAGCCTCGTCGGTTTTCCCTTGGTGCGTTCGCAACATCGCACGAGCGGCAAACGCCCGAACAACGTCGCGGTATTGCATAATCTGCATGGGAACATCAATCATGGTTTCATCTTTATTAAAAAACCACGGATCATAGCGCCGTGGGCGTTTCGACGCCTCGGTTAGCAGTGCCATCGGCCGTTGGTTGACCTTGAGCCATTCCGCCCAAACGGGAAACTCCTCGCGCGACCACGGGCGTCGAGTGACAACGTAGATTTGTTTATAAAGGAGATCAGGATGATATTCCTCAGTATCCTCATCATCGCTTTTTTCCGGGGATTTATGTAGTTCGACTTGCTCGTCTGACGTGCGGAAATAATCCCCCTTCTCCGGCAGCGGCGCGATGCCGAGCATCTCAAAATACTTCTCGCGTCGTTCCGGTTCGATCTCGGCGGGGCCTACCGCCTTCCAAAATAGTACGGCGGCGTTGTTTTCCGGCGTCACGCCGCGACTGCAATGTCGATTCATCGCGGCAACGTAATCGGGATAGCCGTCGGCGTCCAGCGGTTCGGTGATAAAGGTCGTTTCCTTCGAGATCGTTATCGCCGGACGGGGTTTGGTCGGCTGTTTGGCGTCCGGTTTTTCCTCGGCGGAACATCCCGCCGCACATGCAGCAAAGGCGAAAACAAGCATGAACGACGCCGCGAAAAAATTATTGACGCACATGGTTGGATCCCTTGCTGCATGATAATTTGGAGTCGCAATTCATAGGGTGCGTGAAACGCACCGCGCGCTACCGCAAAACCAGACGCGGACGCGGAGTCCGGCTAGTGTGTTCCCATGCGGAGCATGGGAACAAGGTTAATCCCTCTCTTCTCTCCTTCGATAACGAAAATACGCCGCGCAGGCCCCTTCGGTCGAAACCATCGGCGCGCCCAGCGGGCGGTCGGGCGTGCAGAGGGTGCCGAACGCCGGACATTCGAGCGGCTGCTTGTGGCCTTGAAGAATCTCGCCGGCAATGCACTCGGTAGGCTCGTCGGCCGTGATCCCGGCGACCGGAAAGCGCCGCTCGGCATCGAACTTGGCGTAAGATTCACGCAGCGCCAAACCGCTGGAGGGAATCTCGCCGATCCCCCGCCATTTTCGCGGCGAAACCTCGAAAACCTCGTCGATCCGCTCCAGCGCCGGGCGGTTCCCCTCGGGGCGGACGATCCTGGCGTACCCGTTTTCCACCTCCGCGCGACCCTGCTCCAACTGCCGGATGCACATCAATATGCCCTGGAGAATATCGACCGGCTCGAAGCCCGTCACTACGATCGGCACGCGGTACCGCTCGGCGATCGGGCGGTACTGGTCCATGCCGGTAATGGCGCAAACGTGTCCGGCGGCCAGGAAACCCTGGACGCGGTTCAACGGCGAATCGAGCACCGCGCACATAGCCGGCGGGACCAGCACGTGGGAGACGAGCATCGAGAAATTCGGCAGCCGGAGCTTCGCCGCCTGGACGACCGCCATCGCATTGGCCGGGGCGGTTGTCTCGAAACCGATGGCGAAGAAAACGACTTGCCGGTCGGGATGCTTTTGCGCCAGGGCGACGGCGTCCATCGGCGAATAGACCAGCCGCACGTCGCCCCCTTCCGACTTGACGGTGAACAGGTCTTTCCGTGAGCCGGGTACGCGGAGCATGTCGCCGAACGAGCAAAAGATCACCTCCGGCCGGCCGGCGATGGCCACCGCTCGGTCGATGATCTCGACGGGAGTGACGCAGACCGGGCACCCCGGGCCGTGGATCAGCGTGATCTCCGACGGCAACATTCGATCCAGCCCGTAGCGGACGATCGTATGGGTCTGCCCGCCGCAAATCTCCATGATGTTCCACGACCGGGTAGCCGCCGCGCGAATGGCGGCGGCCAGGCCTCGAACGGCTTCGGCGTCGCGGTATTCGTCGAGGTATTTCAAGGGGGTTCGGGGCTCGGGATTGGGGGTTCGGGGTTTGGGAGGTCGTTCGACGTTGCCGCCTCGATCTCGCGCAAGAAGTTCATGGTTTCATGCGCCTCGGCCTCGTCGATGATGCTGATGGCGAAACCGACGTGGACCAGGACGTAATCGCCAAGACGGGCCTCGGGCGTGTAGGCCAGGCAGATTTCCTTTAGGATGCCGCCGAACTCGACCCTGCCCATCGGCACGTCGTCTTGTTGGCGGATTTCAACTACTTTTCCCGGTATCCCTAGACACATGAAACGGACCAAATGTTGCAATAGCCGGGGGCTAACAGCCCCCGGAGGGAAATCCCGTAATTCGCGCGGCGTCCGACGATGATTATACACGTAAAAGCCGGCATCGGACAGTCGGCGACGGTCATCCCGACCTCTTGGGTGCATTCCGCACTTTGTGTTGTTTGATTCGTCGCTTAGCCCGAAGGGCTTTAATATGACAGCCCAGGGTTGCCGCGCAGCGGCTACCCTGGGGGCAAAGGGGGGGAATACGGAAAACCCCAACGGGGTTTCGTAGTAGCGGAAACGTCGGCGGACGCAACCCCTTTCAGGGTTGATGCGGGGTTACAACCTCCTCCTCCCAGGGTAGCTGCCCAAGCGGCTACCCTGGACTATCTTCTGAAAAGCCCTTCGGGCTAACAAAGTGTAGAATGCACCCGACCTTTTTCACCTCGGAATAACCCCCAGAATAACCCAAGCAGGCTGTTGAACTGAACGGGTATTTGTGCTAGAAAATTTGCTTTGACGTTTCGGGACGTGGATCGAAACTTTCCCAACCAGATTATGGCGCCGTGCGGCGGACGAACAGACGTACTTTAAGACGGGAGACCAGAATGAAGAGAGTATTGGTGACAGGGGCCGTGGGCCAGATCGGCTCGGAATTGACGCTGGCTTTGCGTGAGAAGCATGGGGCCGACAACGTGGTCGCCGGCGGACGTAAGACAAAACCCAGTCCAGAGTTACGAGATTCCGGTCCGTTTGAAGTGGTTGATTGCACGGATGTCAAGGCGCTCGAAGAGACGGTGAAGAAGTACGAAATTGATACGATATACCATCTGGCGGCCATCCTGTCGGCCGTTGCCGAGGCCAATCCGCCACTGGCCTGGAAGGTGAATATCGACGGCTTGTACAATGTTCTGGAGGTGGCCCGGGAACACAAATGCGCGGTGTTCGTGCCTAGTTCGATCGGCGCTTTTGGGCCCTCGACGCCGCCGGACGGTACGCCGCAGGACACCATCCAAAGGCCCAACACCATGTATGGCGTCACCAAGGTGGCCGGCGAGTTGCTCTGCGACTACTATCACAAGCGGTTTGGCGTCGATACCCGCGGCGTGCGTTATCCGGGCATTATCTCCAATGTAACTTTGCCGGGCGGGGGCACAACCGATTACGCGGTGGAGATATTCTACGAGGCCATCAAGGAAGGCAAGTACACCTGCTGCCTGAAGCAGGGCACGAAGCTCGACATGATGTACATGCCCGACGCGATCAAGGCCGCATTGGACCTGATGGACGCCGATCCCCAGAAACTCAAGCACCGCAACGCATTCAACGTGACGGCCATGAGCTTCGACCCGGAAGAGATCGCCGCGGAAGTGAAGAAACTCGTTCCGAATTTCACTATGGATTACGAGGTCGATCCCGTCCGCCAGGCAATCGCCGCGAGCTGGCCCAATTACATGGACGACAGCGCCGCTCGCGAGGAGTGGGGCTGGCAGCCCGCTTATGATTTGCCGACCATGGCCAAGGACATGATCGAAACGCTCTCGAAGAAGCTTTCCGGTTAGCCGTTGGTTAGCCCGGTCCTTGAACCGTCGAGAAGCCGCGAGAGATAGTTTTGAGAAAAGGTATACCGGTCACTGGAATGTTACGCACGAGCAGTACCGGCAACTAAGGAAGTGGCGAGCCGTTAAGGGAACATGACCTCCAAGCAATTTTACGACTGGCAGACTTCCGGCGGCACGGACGACGTGATGCGGATGGTGGATTGTCTGGAGAGGGCGGACCTGGTCTGGTGCGCAATCGGCGGTGTGGCGGTGAACCATTGGGCGCAGGAGCCAATGGTCACGCAGGACGTGGATTTTGTCGTGGCCGCCGACGTCGTCGAGCAGGTCGTCGCGCTGCTGGAAGCGGCCGGCTTCCAAGCGGAACGATTCGAGTGGTCCGTCAACTTCAAGGGCCGCTCGAAAGTGAGCTTGCAGTTGAGCACCGAGGACTTCTACCGCGATTTTCCTTCGCGCGCCGTTGCGGCCGACGTCAACGGCATTCTCCTGCGGGTGGCTTCGCTAGAGGATACGCTGCGCGGTAAGATCAAGGCCTGGAACGATGCGGAACGTAGGCAGAGCAAGCGGATCAAGGATCTGGCCGATATTGCCCGGCTCGTCGAGGCCCATCCGCGGCTTCGGGAGCATCTGCCGGACAACGTAATGCAACACCTGGAACCTGGGAAAACGCAGTAGGATTTTGGTCTTCGGTTCAGTCATCAAAACCATATCAACACAGAGGACAACATGTCAGCAAACAAATTGGAAAAAGTGCTCACGGAATCCGTGGAAGAACGTCGCGTCAAAGGTACGCTCAAGGGTGCTGAAGTCGTCATCACGGGCATCAAGCAGCCCACGGGAGAAAAGGGATATCGCTATTTGCTGGAGGGTTTCGGCGATAAAGAATTCCTCAAGATGAACGCGAACGCCTACCTGGGCATGCCCTTGCGCCCGGATGTCATCGCCGCCGAGGAGGAAGCCTGCCAAAAGTACGGCGCCGGTCCCGGCGCGGTGCGGTTCATCAACGGCACCTTCAAACCCCACGTCGAACTGGAAAAGAGCCTGGCCCGCTTCCACAATCGCGAAGCGGCCATGATCTTCAGCTCGGCGTACGCCACGATGATCGGCACCTTTCCGCCGCTGATTACCGCCGAAACCGCTCTTTTGAGCGACGCACTCAACCACAATTGCATCATCAACGCCATCCGTCTGTCGCGCCCGCAGGTCAAGGAAATATACAAACACCTGGACATGGCCGACATGGAGGAGCGGATCAAGAAGAATATCGGGGTGGTTAAGCGGGTCATCATCGTCACCGACGGCATCTTCAGTATGCGGGGCGATCACGCGCCGCTGGATAAGATCGCCGAGATTGCCCGGAAGTACGACGACCAGTTCCCCGAGGGAACCACGGTTATCGTCGATGATTCGCACGGTGTCGGCGCGATCGGCAAGACGGGCCGCGGCGTCGAGGAATACACCAACGCCAAGGGCCTCGACATCATCATCGGCACCCTGGGCAAGGCTTTCGGCGTCAACGGCGGTTATATCGTGGCCTCGGCGGCGATCATCAATTACCTGCGGGAAACGGCGGCCACCTATATCTATTCCAATCCGATCACGCCGTCCGAAGCCTCGGCGGCCAAAAAATCGCTGGAAATTCTCGACAGTCCCGAGGGGCTGAAGATGCTGGAGAAGCTCCGCGAATTGACCCGGCGATTCGAGAAGGGTCTTGTCGAGATGGACTTCGAGATCATCGCCAGCGAACACCCGGTCGTGCCCCTGATGGTCCGCGATACGCAAAGGACGGCCGAGCTGGTCAAGCTCCTCTTCGACAACGGAGTGCTGGCTACCGGTTTGAACTTCCCCGTCGTCCCCCGCGGCGATGAAGAAATCCGCTTCCAGGTCTCGGCGGCCCATACCGAGTACGACATTGACTACGCCCTGGGAGTGCTCAAAAAGGATCGGGACAGCGAACGCTAGTACTACTGCGCTAGGTGGCGCGGGATAATCGGCGGGCCTACTGGGATTTCACATAACGCTTGGTTAAGATGGAGGAGTTATCGCTCGGAGCGTATCCGAGCAGCGTCCAAATGGGAAATACGGGATTGAGGGATTTCGGTTACCGAACGCGGGACATCATATTTCGCAATTTCTTGACGGCGGACAAGGATGGACTTATTTGTTGGGTGGGGATTTTTCCGCAGGGTGCGACAATGAAACTTGTTGTGGGCCTGCTGTTGTGGCCGGTTGTCTTGTTCCTCCAGGCTGTTTGTGGCGTCTTGTATTCGGCCAAGACGCCGAGAATCGCACTGTATCAGAAAATCGCACGGTTGGCACTGTTCGCCAGTGTTGCGGTTATCAGTATGATTCCGTTGTCTCTGCTCGCTACATCGTTCATCGGCGTCAAGCTGCTACTGCTTCTCGGCATGTTGCTGCTGTTCGTATTCGTCGTCTTTGGCAATCTGTGCGACAATCAGGCCGAAGACAAAGATATGTCCTAGGGGATGGGCTGATGCCTCGGCGGAAAGTCGGAAAAGTCGGAAACGACAGCCCTGCGTTGGTACTCTTATCGCCATCACCCATCTCCATCGGGGTTGTGTCAAAAGAACCCACGTGGCGGCTCCGAAGAACCGCCACATGTGTGCCGAAACTGAAGATTATGATTTCAACGCACGTCA
The DNA here is from genome assembly GCA_030612765.1 of Planctomycetota bacterium. GTDB lineage: Bacteria > Planctomycetota > Planctomycetia > Pirellulales > Thermoguttaceae > JAHIKV01. The sequence continues at coordinate 2,320 of JAUWNG010000116.1, read as the reverse complement.
AAGCCGCTCGAAACGCGCCTGGAAGAACCGCAGATATTTCGGCTCGTATATCATTTTCAGGCCGCGGGCCTTCTCGCGATGATCGTATAGCTCGGCGACCGATTCGGCGGTCACGTCTATATGGGCCTGCGTGTAGACCCGGCGCGGGATCGTAAGCCGCACCAACTCCAGCTTCGGGTAGTAATGGTCGCCGGTGGCCTTGTTGCGGCCGGCCGAAACGATGCCACGTTCCATGCTGCGGACGCCCGAGTCGGCGTAAAGATCGGCCGCCAACGTCTGGGCCGGGAACTGGTCCTGCTTGATCTGCGGGTAAAACTCCTTGGCGTTGAGGAACACCGCATGGCCGCCGATCGGATGGACCACCGGAATCCCCCAGTCGATCAGCTTGTGGCCGAAGTATTCGACCTGTTTCACTCGGGCGTGGATGCTGTCGTCCTGGACCGACTCGGCGATTCCGCGTGCCATGGCCTCCATGTCGCGCCCGGCCAGCCCGCCGTAAGTGTGCAGCCCTTCGTAGATTACGACCATGTTCCGCGCCTCCTCGAAGAAGGCTTCGTCGTTCATCGCCAGCCAGCCGCCGATGTTCACCAAGGAGTCTTTCTTCGCGCTCATCGTGCAGCCGTCGGTCAACGAGCAAAACTCCTTGAGAATCTCGGCGATCGACTTCGATTCGTATCCCGCCTCGCGTTGTTGGATAAAGTAGGCGTTTTCCACTGCGCGGGTGGCGTCGAAAATAACGATCAACTCGTACTTGTCGGCGATTTTCCGCACCGCGCGGGCGTTTTCCATCGACACCGGCTGTCCACCCGCCATGTTCACCGGCGCCGTCAGGCAGATGTACGGAATGCGGTCGCGGCCGACCTTCTTAATCAAGTCCTCCAGGGCCTCGATGTTCATGTTCCCCTTGAAGGGATGCTCGCTTTCGGGAATGTGTCCCTCGGGGATAATCACGTCGACGAACACGCCGCCGGCAAGCTCCTGGTGCAGCCGGGTGGTGGTGAAGTACATGTTGCCGGGGACCGAGTCGCCCTGCTTGACCTTAAGCCGCGAGAGGATGTGTTCCGCGCCGCGGCCTTGATGGGTGGGAACCACGTGGCGATAGCCGTAGTATTTCCGGATCGCCGCTTCGAGGTTGTAGAAGTTCCGGCTGCCGGCGTATGCTTCGTCGCCGAGCATCATGCCCGCCCATTGGACGTCGCTCATGGCGTTCGTGCCGCTGTCGGTCAGCAGGTCGATGTACACGTCCTCGGATCGGAGCAGGAACGTGTTGTAGCCGGCCTCCTTCAGCGCCTTTTCACGCTGCTCGCGGGTGAGCATGCGGATCGGCTCGACCATTTTGATTTTCCAAGGTTCCGCCCAAGAACGGCGAGTCGGTCGCGGCGTCGTCATGATTTCTCCTATCGGGTGGTTCTTTTTTACGCTTTTTTGTGTCCGGCTTTTTCGTGGGCGGAGATTGTCCGCCACGCTCGGAAAATGCCAAAACCGGCAGTATACCAGCCGTTCGGCGTCTAGTGTAGGGACACACCCCTTGCCATACCTGGGCGGGGTTGGTAAGATGCCGCCAACAACTTGAATTGACGCGCGAGCGTCAAGTTGCTGCTTCACAGAAAACCGCCAATAATGGCTCTCCGGCCATTAGTATTACGGGAGCAGTGCTTGAGCCGCGTTCTCCGTATGGGAGCGTCGGCCGAGTACTGTCCCGTAAGCCCCTTTGGCGGGGGTTCTGTGAACAGTCTCGGTTTGGCGCTCCTTCTGTTGCGCCACAAGCCGAGGCGACAAGCAGGGCGGCGTCTGTACCAGTACCTTGTTTATGTATTTGGGTGGCACGCCGACTTCCAAAACACGTCTTGCAGGAGATGGCACGATGGCCGCAAAAAAAACCGCAAGAGCGACCTCGCCAGGCGACGACAACGGATTGATCGCCGAGTACGAGTGGTTGCGCCAAATGATGAGCCATTTGGAAATGCAGACCGAGCGGATCGACCGGCAACTGATCGAGATGGAAAACCACCTGTCCGACGACTACACCTTTCCCGGCGATCCGCCCAAGGGCAAGTCGTAGGACGGGACGTTGGCTGCGTGAAACGCACCAACCTCCTGGTTCCCATCAGGTAAAGCCGCTTTCCGGCTGTGGTCAACTGGATGCAAGTTGCACATTGTTAGCCCGAAGGGCTTTTCAGAAGATAGCCCATCCCTGAAAGAGTCCATTGTGTCAAGTGTCTCCTGGCGGGATTTTTGACGCACGGTCAGCGCAAAAGTCCCTTGCGGGCTTTTCTCCTGTTTTTTCCTCGTTTTTCCTCGTTTTGTGGCCTTGACGCCA
>JAUWNG010000025.1 GCA_030612765.1 Planctomycetota bacterium | reverse complement strand
GGGGCGGCGTGCTGGGGGCGGTCTTCTGCCTGGCGTGGCGGTGGATTCGTCGTCCAGCGAGGGAAATCCACCCGGTGCAACTTCGACATCTACGCGATCATTCCGACAGCACGGTTTCGATGGCTTCGCCGCTGGGGTTGTTTTTTCTCGCCGTGCCGTTTGCGACTTTCGGATGCGGCCTGGCGTTATGCGCCGACGGGTCGAAAGGGATCGAAGCAGAATCGCTATACGGAGAACGGCTGGAAGTGCAACAATCCTTTCCATCCGAGAAGAATGTTTCACTACTTCCCGTGCGACGTATAAAATTTCCCCCGGCCGCCGCGCCGGCATATCGGGTCTTCGTGCCCATCGATGCGCGGCGCAAGCCCGTCGGCGGGAAGGTGTATGTACCCGAACGGTTCTATCAGGAGTTGCATCGCCACGCGGCGGCGGCCGGAAAACCGCCGGCATGGATGATACTCGGGGCAACCTATCGCGGCGATCTGACCCGCGAGGGCGCCGTCGGTCGGATGGCGGCGGGGAATCTGCGGACACAATACGATCTGCGAGTGTTCGAGCCCGGTGCGCTGGTCCGCCTGCCGCTTCGCGCCGAGGGCGCGGCCTTCCTCTCCGGCAGCGCGCTGCTGGACGGCCGGCCGATCAAGCCGCACGGCGAGTCGGACGCCGCCGTCTTGGTGGTCGAGATAGCCGAGCCGGGCCAATACCGCCTGGAGCTTTCCTTGCGGCCGACGATGCACAACAACGGTATCTCGGGCGGCTTCGATCTGCCCATCCCCCGCGTCCCCGCGGCGCGGCTGGAGCTGACGCTGCCTGACGGCGCGCCGCCGGTGGAAGTCCCCTCGGCCCGCGGCGGCGTTCTCCTCGGCGAAGGATCGCGGCTGTTGAAGGCCGAACTTGGCCCGGCCGACCGGTTGTCCGTCCGCTGGCAAGAAGACCTGGTGCCCGGCGGCGCCGGACCAGCCGTCGAGGTCGAACAATTGACGTGGTTGAAGGTCCAACCCGGTTCGGTGCTGATCGAGGTCAAGTTCAAGTTTCACTCGATTGAGGGGCGAATTCAGCAAGTTCGATTGGCCGTCGATCCCAGGCTGCGGCTGCTCCCGCCCTCGGGCGACGATCCGCCGGTCGCGCAGGTCGGAGCGGAGTCGGGAAACGTCCGGCCGATCACCTTCCGCTGGTCTCGTCCGATCCCGGACGAAGCGACCTTGGAAGCCACGCTGCTGCTCGGCGGGGCCTCGGGCGTGGGCAATGTCCCCTTACCGAAAATCGAACTGCTCGATTTCCAACCCGTCAGAAATTGGGCCGCCTTCAGCGTCGATCCGTCGCTGGATCACGACCAACAACCAGACGAACCGCTCGAGCCGGTGGCCGTTGCCGACTTCCTTCAGGCTTGGGGCAAGGCCGACTCGACGCCCCTGGCCGCCTTCCGTCTGGTCGAGGGGCAGGCCGGCTGGACCCTCTCGACCCGCCCCCATCAACCGCGAGGCACGGTCGATCAGAACTTGACACTCAGCTTCGACGAGGACCGCGTGGGCGTGCTGTTCGACGCCTCGCTCTCGGTCGCCTCGGGCTACGTTTTTCAGCATCGGCTGACGGCGCCGAAGGAACTGGAAGTCGAAAGCGTCTCGGTGCTCGAAGACGACATCGAGCGCGTTCAGCGCTGGTCGCGGGACGACGAGGGAACGATCACGATCTTTCTCGGCGGCCCCGCCTCCGGGACGCAAAAATTGGCAATCCGCGGATGGCTGCCGATCGACACGGGTCGGCAATGGCAGTTGCCGGTGATGCGCGTCGGGCGGTGCGAACTTCGCTCGGCGACGATCCGATTGTTCAGACGGCCGGCCGTGTTGTTGGAAGTTCAAGGCGAGGAGGGGGAACAACTGATTCTGGACGACATTTCTCCTGCCGCCCCGGATGCGGCGGAAACGGCCCAACCGCTCGATCTTGGACGCCTGATGCGGACCATCCGCTGGGATGGCGAGGGCCGGCCGCCGGCCGCCGTTCTCTTGCGGCCCAACCGCCCAAAGGTCGGCGCCGAGCAAGTAGTGCGCATGCAAGACGACGGCCGTAGGTGGTCCGCCCGGGCCGAGTTCCGCCTGACGGTCGGCGACGGGCTGCTCGATGAGATTTGCATCCATGCGCCCGCGCCCTGGAACGGACCCTACGAGGCCGACAAGCCGGGGGAGTTGCAGGTCCGCGAAGTGCCGGGCCAGGGCCGGTGCATCGTCTTCCGGCCGCGCGAGGCGGTCTCCGCCGATTTCACGTTCGCCATTTCCGGGCCGCTGGAATTGGCCTCCGGCGACCGGCCCAGCGTTCCCGACATTCGCCCGTTGGGAATCGACGAACTGAAAAGATGGATCGTCCTACCCAGCCAAAACGGAAACCGAACCTATCGTTGGTGGACCCGTGGACTGAAATTCGTGGAGGGTGGCACGCCCCTGAGCGCAGCGAAGGGCGTGGATTTTCAGCCCACCACGCCCTTCGCTGCGCTCAGGGACGTGCCACCCGATGTTGCTGCAACTCGTTGTTACGAGGTATCTGGCAAACAGTATCGGGCGAGTCTGGATTCGGTCGCCGTCGCGGGCGTCGCCGGCTCGGTTCGGCTGGCCGACGTTGCGCTGGCGTGGCAGTCCGACGGCCGTCTACGCGGCGCGGCGGTGCTGGAGATCGAGCCGGGCGGAGTCGCGCGGCGATCCCTGCGTCTGCCCGACGGCTGCGAGTTGATCCAGGCGACGGTCGCAGGCATGCCGGCCTCGCCGCGGCGGATCGACGATAACCTCTGGCGGCTGTCGTTGGCCTCGGCCGACGAGCCGCAACGGATCGAGGTGGTTTTTTGCGGACTGCTGCCCGAGGCGGATCGCGCCGGCCGGGTCCGCTTCGACGCGCCGACGTTGGCGGACATGCCGGTGCGTCGGACCCGTTGGACCGTCGGCGCGCCGGCCGGATGGCTGGTCTCCGACCCGGAAGGCGCCGCGGCCGCCGATCCCTGGAAGCCCGCCGACATTTTGCGACGCACCATCGGCGGTTCGCAACGGACCGTGTTCCAATACGAGTCGGCCGACGGCGGCACGACGCTGTCGCTCGACTGTTGCCCCGCGCATCCCGACCGGCTGCCGAGATACTTGGCCGGCGCCGTCGCCCTGGCGGCGTTGGCATTGCTCGGACTCTCCGTTTTGTCGCGTGTCGGAAAAGCGGAGCCGCTGCAACAGTCGTCGGCCGACGCCTGACGCAGCAGAATCATTCCCGGCAGGATATGGTATGATTCTTCGTAGGGAGCGAACTAATGTCGGAACACAATGGTTTTGCCGTGCGGGTCGCCGACGTGCAACATTCCTTCGGCGAGGGGGAACTGAAAAAACAGATCCTCTTCGACAACCGCCTTGAAGTTGCCCGCGGCGAGATAGTCATCATGACCGGACCCTCCGGCTCGGGAAAGACCACGCTGCTGACCCTTATCGGAACGCTGCGGACCGTGCAAGAAGGGAGCTTGAAGGTCTTGGGGCGGGAGTTGCACGGGGCCTCGCCGGGCGAGATGATCGAGCTGCGCCGTGAGCTGGGGTTCATCTTCCAGGCCCATAACCTCTTCGAGTCGTTGACCGCCCGGCAAAACGTCAAAATGGCGCTCGAGCTGTTCTCGACCGAGGGCCGTCGGAACGACGATCGCAGCGCCGAGATACTCACCCGCCTGGGACTGGGACAGCGCATCAACTACAAGCCCGGCTCGCTCTCCGGCGGTCAGAAGCAGCGGGTGGCAATCGCCCGCGGTCTGGCCCACAAGCCGAAGCTCGTTCTGGCCGACGAGCCGACCGCCGCGTTGGACGAGAAATCGGGCCGCGAAGTGGTCACCCTCTTTCAGGAATTGGTCAAGACCGACAACTGCACGATCATCATGGTCACGCACGACAACCGCATCCTCGACGTGGCCGACCGGATCGTCAACCTGGTCGATGGACGGATCCGCTCGAACGTGCTGGTGAAGGAATCGGCGATGATCTGCGAGTTTTTGCAGGCCTGCCCGGTCTTCGGCCGACTGACCCCCAAGACCCTCGGCGAGACGGCCGACCGGATGACGCTCGAACGGTTCGCCGCCGGCGCTGTCGTCACCCGGCAGGGCGATCCGGGCGATAAGTTCTACGTGGTCCGCTCGGGTAGAGTGGACATCCTGGTCGATTCCGGCTCGGGGCAAAAATCAGTCGCCACGCTGAGTAAGGGAGACTTCTTCGGCGAGGCGGCGCTGTTGACCGGCGAACCGCGCAACGCAACCGTCGTGGCCCGGGAAGACCTGGAAGTCTACTCGTTGGGGAACGACGATTTTCAGGCCGTAATCCGCGCCAGCGCCACGTTCGAGGAAGAGTTGCGCAAAGCACTGTTCGCCCGGCAATAGTCATTTCAATTATGCAATAGCATCCCGCGACCACGAGGGCGTTTCAAAATAGATTTGCACAATATTGAGTGGATTCCGCTCGTTTAGCCCCGGCGTCCACGCCGGGAGCGCAACACAGCGGGAAATAGGCCGGTTGTTCCCGGCGTGGACGCCGGGGCTAAACGAGTTATCCCGGGCACCCCCGTCCACTAGGTTAGTCAGCAATGCCCACGTAGAGCTGTACGACCGCGCAGAAAAACAGGATTCGGACTATTCACCACCTATCGCGTAGGTTATCATAAAGGTGGGTGGGACTTATCTATTCTCATTATTCCGGTCCATCTCGGACGGCAAAGGGCACCGTAATTCGCGGGAGGTGAATTCGCTTTTTGCGTAACGGATTCCGCGGCATCGCATATCGACAAACACGCCTTTCGGGCAAAGGTGAAGGAGGTAATCCGATGTCGATTAGGTGCGTGTGTAGGAACGGGCACGTTTTGCACGTCAAGGATTCGCTTGCCGGTGTTGAGGGGCTTTGTCCCGTGTGCCGTACTCGGGTGAGGGTTCCTCGGCCGCAACCGAAGCACGCGAGCGTGTCGGAGGACGCGATCCTTCATATTCTAGGGGATCACGCGCCGCCCCCCCGCCAGGACTCCGTCGAGGACACGGTCGAAGACCTCAATATGTTCTCCGACACCTCGCTATCGGGGATTCACCAGCAGGGGACGCCGAAAAAATGTTGCGACCGATGCAATCAGGAGATACCGGCCGGCACCCATATCTGCCCGCATTGCCACACCTACATCGCCAGCCTGAAAGACTTCTAGTATACTTAGTATCTGTTGCGTAAGGTACGTGTAGCCATGAAATAATCTGGTGGGACTGCGCTGCGCTTGTCCCACCCTGCTTTCCGCAACAAAAACTACTTGCAGTACATCGCCAGCCCGAAATACTTCTAGTATACTTACAGTACAGACGTGGCCGGTAGTCAATTTCCGGGCGGTCGGTTTTCGGCACGACCAACGGTCGCGTTTTTTTTGGGGACACACGCGAGGAGCGACTTTCTCGGCGGCGCGAATTAAGGATGATTGAATCAACCATATCGGTCGTCAATTCCCAGTCGCTGCTGGCGCTCTTCGGCGAGTGCGATCAGCACTTGCGGCGAATCCGCGACGCGCTGGGCGTGAGCATCACTGCCCGCAACGGCCGGATTCACGTCGCCGGCCCCGAACCGGCGGTTGTCCAGGCAACCAAGGTTCTCGAACAGCTCCAGCTCTGCGCCAATCGTCACAACACGGTCTCGGCCGACGACGTCAGCCGTGTATTGACCGGCGTGCGGAACGGCCAGACGTTAAACGGTTCGGCGCCGATCGACGTTTTTCGCACAGGCAGGCAGATTCGGTCGCGGACGCCCGGCCAGGCGGAATACATCGATGCCATCCAACGCAACGACATCGTGTTGTGCTACGGTCCGGCCGGGACGGGCAAGACCTATCTGGCCGTGGCCACTGCCGTCGCCGCCTTGAAGCGGCAGGAGATTCGCAAGATCGTGCTGGTCCGGCCCGCGGTGGAGGCCGGCGAGAGCCTCGGTTTTCTGCCGGGTGACTTGCAGGCCAAGATCAATCCGTATCTCCGGCCGTTGACCGACGCGCTGCACGAAATGATGGATCACGATCTGATCCGCGACTACACGGAGGCCGACTTGATCGAGGTGATTCCGCTGGCCTACATGCGTGGGCGGACGCTCAACGAGGCATTCATCATCCTCGACGAGGCTCAGAACACGACCGTCTCGCAGATGAAAATGTTTTTGACGCGGATGGGAGCCGGATCGAAAATCGTTGTTTCCGGCGACGTGACGCAGATCGACCTGCCGCCGAGGGCACGGAGCGGGTTGATCGACGCCCTCTCGCGGTTCCGCGGGATCGAAGGCATCGCCTCGGTAAAGCTCACCACCGCCGACATCGTCCGCCACCGCCTGGTCCAAATGATTGTTGACGCCTACCAGGAACGTCCGAAAAAACGCCGCTAAGAAGTGTCGGATAAACAATGTTGCGAACAATAGCCGGGGGCTAACAGCCCCCGGAATGTGCGCAAACCCAAGACATTAACTTCCGGGGGCTGTTAGCCGCCGGCTATTGTGACATAAACTCCCTGATACTCTATAATACCAGATCATGTCGTTTGGTTTCCGAAAGAGCAAGCGTTCCGAACGCGTGGCGTCGTTGGAGTTGCCGCCTGGGCAATGGGAACGTGCGTGGAACAATCTGCGCCGCCGCGACGTGTTGGGGCGAATCGCTTTGGCGCTGCTGGCCGCCGCCACCATCTGCACAGTCATCCGCGGCTGGGATCCACCTGACCCGTGTTTTATTTTCCGCGCCGGCCATACCCCGCCACGCGACATAGTAGCCGCCGTTCCCTTCACCAAGGCGGACCGGGTTGCCACTGAAGCCAACCGCGGGCGGGCGCGTGGCCAAGCGCGATACGTCTACGAGCAGGACGCCGAGCCGTTGGTCCAGCTTCGGGCGCAGTTGCGGAACACGCTGGCCGAACTGACCGCCGCGGCGTCGTTGGGTGAGCTGGACCCGGAAATCTGGAACGAGTTCCAGTTGTCGCTGCCCGAGGGGGCCGCGCCGCCGTCGGCCGAGGAGCAAAAGGAGCGGTTCCTCAAGTTCCGCGAAGCTTTCACGCCCCAAGAAACGCTCGATCGCGTCGAGAAGGCGGTCGCCGAGGTTTTTGCGCCCTTCGAGGAACGCGGTTTGCTCGACAAGCTCGATCAAAACCTCGGCTCCGGAAACCAGGAAGAAATAATCGTCTATCCCGAAGGCCATCCCAAATCGCGGCAGGTGATCCAGGTCGGCGACGTATTGATCGGCGACGGTACGGCTATCCGCGACGCCTTGCGCAGGCGCGACGAGCTTTCGGAGGTGGCCGACCGCTTGTTCGCCTGGCTCTTGCCGAAACTGAAACCCACGCTCAGCGTCAACGATTCGCTGACCAAGCAAAACATGGACGAGGCCGAAAAGGCCGTCGGCGAAGTGCGTATCCAGTATTCGGCCGGTCAAACATTGGCCAAGGCCGGTCAGGCGTTGAACAAGGACCAGATCGATCTGCTGGGTCTGGAATACGCGGCGGCAATGGCCCACCGGCACACCGGGCACGTCGGTCAAATGGCCGTCCGCTCCCTTGCCGTGACGGGTCTGATCTTCGCCGCCCTGGTGCTCTGCGGCATCTACATGCGCTATCGCCAGCGCGGCCCGCTAGCCAGCCTGACCAGGTTGCTCGTGCTGCTGTCGCTGGCCATCGCCGCCGTGGCGTTGGCCCGCGGGCTCTCGACCGATCCTTGGCACGGCGAGCTTGTCCCCGTTTTGCTCTTCGGCATGACGATGGCCATCGTCTATCGGCAAGCGCTTGCGCTGTTGCTTTCGGGCGTGGTGGCGATCATCGTCGTGCTGGCCGTTGGACAAGGCTTACAGGAGTTCTTCCTGCTGATGGGTACGACCGCCGCCGCCATCCTCAACCTCGGCCATATCCGCAGCCGAAGCAAGTTGATCTACGTCGGTATGTTCGCCGGCGCCGTGGCCGTGCTGATACAACTGAGCATGGGTATGATCGACAACCAGCCGATCAACGCCACGCTTTTTTGGAACGCAGCGATCGGAGGACTGTGGGCCGTGGCGGCGAGCTTCATCATGTTCGGACTGTTGCCCTTCGTCGAACGCTTGTTCGGAGTGTTGACCGACCTAAGTCTGTTGGAACTAGGCGACATCGCCCATCCCTTGCTCCAGGAACTCGTTCGCCGGGCGCCGAGCACCTACAACCATTCGATCACCGTCGGTTCGATCGCCGAGGCCGCCGCCGAGAGCATCCAAGCCCGAGGGCTGCTGGTCCGCGTGGGCGCCTACTTCCACGACATCGGCAAGATGCTCAAGCCGGACTATTTTGTCGAGAACCAGGGGTCCGAAGAGAACCGCCACGAGACGTTGGCCCCCGCCATGAGTACCCTGGTGATTATCGCGCACATCAAGGACGGCGCCGACCTGGCGCGTCAACATCGCCTCCCGCAACCGATCATCGACCTGATAGCCCAACATCACGGCACCACGCGGGTAGAGTTCTTCTATGACCGCGCCACCGAACGGCAGCAGGCGGACCCCAACGGCGGCGAGGTCGACGAGAACACGTACCGTTACCCCGGCCCAAGGCCACAAACCAAGGAAGCCGCGGTCCTGATGTTGGCCGACGCCGTGGAGAGCGCCAGCCGGTCGCTGGTCGATCCCGCCCCGGCGCGGATCGACGGCCTCGTCCGCGAAATCGCCGAACAACGCCTGCACGGTGGACAATTCGACGAAAGCGGACTAACCCTGCGGGAACTACGAACCATCGAAAAAAGCCTGGCCATGTCGCTCACTTCGATCTACCACGGACGGATCAAGTACCCCGAGCCGAGAATGGCGTGAAAGAAGTGGATAGTGGGTAGTGAGTAGTGGGTAGTGGATAGTGGGTAGTGGATAGTGGGTAGTGAGACAGTTCAATAACAAGAATGTTTAGCCGCCGCGTCCACGCGGCGTGGGGTGGTTTTTTCCCGGCGTGGACGCCGGGGCTAAACTGCTCGTGTTGATACAACGATCAAATATTTTCACCACTATCCACTACTCCCTTGATCTCAATCACCAACCGTCAGAAACACGTTTCGATCGACCGGCGGCGGATGCGCCGGGCCGTTCAGGCCATCGTTCGAGAGGCGGGTATAACCGACGCGCAGATCAGCGTGGCCGTGGTCGACGACCGAACCATCGCCGCGCTGCACCAAGAGTTTCTCGACGACCCAGAGCCGACCGACGTGTTGAGCTTCGTGCTGGAACGTTCGCCGCAACGCCTCGAGGGCGAAGTGGTCGTCAGCGCCGAGACCGCCGCGGCCAATGCCCCACGATACGGCAACGCACCCGAGGACGAATTGCTGCTGTACGCAATCCACGGCACTCTGCATCTGGTCGGATACGACGACACCACGCCTAGCAAACGGGCAGTCATGCGAAGACGCGAGAAGGCGTATCTGAATCTTGTTAGGAGCAAAATGGAATGACGAATGACGAAATTCAAATGACGAATGAATGACGAATGTCGAAAATTCAAATGGCGAAGGATATGTGCATTTCGTCATTCGACATTTGGATTTCGTCATTCATTCGTCATTTGAATTTCGACCTTCGACATTTCCCTCCCCACCATGTCATCCGAAAAATCCACCGCCATCGTCATTCGGACCGTCGAGTTCAGCGAGACGAGCCTCGTGGTTACGCTTTTTACCCGCGAGTTTGGCAAGATAGGGGCTTTGGCGAAGGGTGCAAGACGACTCAAAGGCCCTTTCGAGTCTGCTCTTGACCTGCTTGCCCTCTGTCGAATAGTCTTCCTCCACAAATCGTCGGACAGCCTCGACTTACTGACCGAAGCGAAGCTCCTGCGGCGGTTTCGGCCAGCCGGCCGGGAACTCGCCGGGCTGTACGCCGGTTATTACGTCGCCGAGTTGCTCGGCGGATTGACCGACGAGGACGACCCTCATCCTGAACTGTTCGATTTGGCCGATCGGACCCTCGCGGCGCTCGCCGCCGGAGAGCCGGTCGCCAAATGGGTGGCGCGTTTTGAGTTGATAGCATTGAGGCTCCTGGGCCATGCCCCGGCATTAGACAACTGTGTCGAGTGCGGCGCGGCGGTGGTGCTGACGGGACGGGTGGCCTTCGGACAACTCGACGGCGGCGTGTTGTGCAATAAGTGTCGCGCGGGAAAGAAACAGGTGGTATTGGTCGGCGCGGGTGTGTTGCGGGCAATGGCGCAATTGGCCGACCCGAATAAGGACGTCTGGCGTAGAATGGAGATCGACCCGCGAAGTTTCGGAGAGCTGCGCGGCTTGTTAAACCAGTATTTTACGCATTTATTGGGCCGGAAGCCCAGAATGCACCAATATCTCGGGGTATTGGGGAATTGAGCGGTAGGGTGGGACAAGCGTAGCGAAGTCCCACCACAAGAAAATTAATAAGATAGCTCGTTTTGCGAGATGGTGGGACTGCGCTATGCTTGTCCCACCCTACCCGGACAAGGAAGTCCAGCCATGTCGAGCGAGGGACCGCGACTCATAATTACGCTGTTTTGCGCCTTGGGGTTTTTTGGCGGGTGTTCCGCCATCTCGCCCGTGCCCGAGCAGGCGCAAAACGTCGCCAAGACCGACGGCGACGAATACGACGGCTGGCTGTTCAAGCGGTTGATGGGCGGGAAAGACGATTCGTCCGCCGCGGCGATTGCGGCCGCTTCCTCGCCGGCCGCTCAAACCGAGCCTAACAGCCCGTTGAATAAGTCGGTTTCCGAGAGTTCAGGTGCCACTGCTGGCTTGTCCAGCAGTGTTTTCCCGGGTGTTTCTCCCCGCACTGCTGGGCAAGCCAGCAGTGGCGCCCTTTCTCAACGGGCTGCTGTAGGTCCATTGATTCCCGGTCCGTCCTCTTCGCGCGGAACGTTTCCTTCCCGTTCGGTTCTGGAGTTGGCGCCTGCGCTGCCGGACGCGCCCGCCGGACCGCCGCCGTCGATCCCCGTCGCGCTTCCTCCGCCGCCGGACGGTGGAGTCAGCATCAACAACGCGGCGGTCAAGACTGAGGAGGACAGTGGGTTCCAGTTGTCTGATCTCGCGCCGGGGAATATTTACACGAACGTCAAACAGGCGGCCGGATACGGCCCCGACGAAAAGATCGCTCGCGCGGCGATGCAGGAAGGCAAGGCGTTGTTCCGCGAGAAGAAGTACAAGGCGGCGGCGGGTAAGTTCGCCACGGCCGCCGCTCGATGGCCCGACTCGCCGCTCGAGGAAGACGCCCTGTTTCTGAAGGGCGAGAGCGAGTTCTTCTCCGATCGGTATCCGGAAGCCCACGACACATTCGGCGGATTGTTGAAAAAATATTCCAACACGCGTCATCTCGACACGGTGGTTGCCCGCGAGTTCGCCCTCGGCCGATACTGGGAGCAGTTGTTCGACGACGCGCCGACGTGGCCGATCGTTCCGAACGTGACCGACGGCAGCCGTCCACGGTTCGACACGTTTGGCTATGCGGTGCAGGCCCACGAGCGGGTGCGGCAGCACGACCCCACCGGCCCGCTGGCCGACGACAGCCTATTGGCCCTGGGAAACGCCTATTTCCGCCACGGTCAATTCGAGAACGCCGCCTACCATTACGACCTGCTGCGCAAGGAGTATCCCAACAGCGAACACCAGATGAACGCCCATCTGCTGGGTGTGCAGGCGAAGATGCGCGTCTATCAAGGCACTTCTTACGACGGCTCGCCGCTGAAAGAGGGAGAGAAAATCGCCAGCCAAACATTAACCCAATTCGGCAGAAAACTGGGCGCGGAGCGCGAGCGCGTGGCGCAGGCGCACGCCCAAATCGTCGAAGAGCAGGCCAACCGCGACTTCATCATCGCTCGGTATTACGAACAACGAAAATGCTACGGCGCCGCCCGGTTGTACTATCAAAGCATCGTCAAGGAGTTTCCCCGCACACGAAAGGCCGAAGAGGCCAAAACGCGGATGGAGGCGATCCGCAATGAACCGGACGAGCCTCCAAACCGCTTTGCCTGGCTCACGGGCCTGTTCGATTCGGAGAAAAAGTAGCGTGAATACAAATCCTTGTAGGAGGCGTCTCCAGACGCCGATTGTCATGGCCGGAACTCGCCCATCGGCGACGGGAGTCGCCTCCTACAGTGTATTCATATTGCTCGTTGTTTTTTCGGGCTGCGCCGGCTACCAGATCGGCAACCAATCGCTTTATCCCGCGGAGGTCCGCACCGTCTACGTGCCGATGTTCGACTCGAATAGTTTTCGCCGCGGCCTTGGCGAGCGGTTGACCGAGGCGGTGGTCAAGGAGATCGAAGCCAAGACGCCCTACAAGGTCGTCGACGACCAGAACGCCGACAGCGTCCTTTCCGGCCGCATCGTCTCGGAGCGGAAGAGCGTGCTGGTCCCCAGCCTCAGCGGCGACGCCCGCGAGTTGCAAGTCGGCATGAGCGTCGAGGTCAGTTGGGTCGATCGCCGCGGCAGGATGCTCCGCGAGACCGCCAACGTCCCCTTGCCCGGCGAAATTGTCAACATCACCGGCACGGGCAACGTCGTCCCCGAGGTCGGCCAGTCGATCGCCACCGCCCAGCAACAAGCCATCTGCCGCATGGCCGAGCAGATCGTCGGATTGATGGAAAAGCCGTGGTGAGAAGTGGGTAGTGGATAGTGGATAGTGGATAGTGGATAGTGGGTAGTGGATAGTGGGTAGTGGATAGTGTAAAACGCCCCGCGACTGCGGTCGCGGGGGAAAAACCGCTTACGGTTTCGCATTTTTTGACCGTGCCCACATCGTCAAATAAATCCGCCGACCGCTGGAAACTTCGCACGCGAACCCTTGTGCTAGGCGAACTCCCCCTGTTGATGGGCATCGTCAACGTCACGCCGGACAGTTTTTCCGACGGCGGGCGATTTTTCGACGCCGACAAAGCGATTACGCATGGGATGCAATTGGCCGCCGAAGGGGCCGACATCCTCGATGTCGGCGGCGAAAGCACCCGCCCGGGCGCGGCGACGATCGACGCCCAAGAGGAACTCCGCCGGGTAATACCCGTGCTGGAGGCGTTGTGCGAAAAAACCGACCTGCCCGTTTCTATGGACACCTCGAAAGCCCTGGTGGCGAAATCGGCCATCGACGCCGGCGCCGAGATCATCAACGACGTCACCGCGCTGCAGCGCGACCCGGACATGCTCCCGTTGGCGGTCGAATCCGGTTGCGGCGTCTGCCTGATGCATATGCAAGGCTCGCCTCGCACCATGCAAGACGAACCGGTCTACGCCGACGTCGTCGCCGAGGTGTTCGAGTACCTGCGCATCCGCCGCGACGCACTGCTGGCCGCGGACGTATCGCAAGACCGCATCGCCGTGGATCCGGGCATCGGCTTCGGGAAAACCACCCGGCACAACATCCAACTACTCGCAAACATCGGACGGCTGCACGAACTGGACTGCCCCGTCTTGGTGGGCCATTCGCGGAAGCGATTCCTTGCCGGATTGGGTGGCACTGGCGTTTCGCCAGTGCTTCGTTCGGGCACTGGCAACATGCCAGCGCCACCCCCCGCCGACCACCTGCCCGGCACAATCGGCGTGGCGATGTCGTTGGCCCGACAAGGGGTGCAAATCCTCCGCGTCCACGACGTTGCAGCCGTCCGCCGGGCACTGCTTCTTTTCCAGGCGACCGGAGGCCTCCAATAACGCCGCGGCCGCGAAATCGCGGTTTTTCGGCAACGAATCGGCGTTGACTTCACGCCGATCCTTGGGGATACTTCCCCCGGCTATTCTCTTACGACAGTTTGCCAAGGATCAATAGCCGCCGCGCCCACGCGGCGACAAAAAACCGGGGACCGACCGATGGACCGAAAAACCTTTTGCGACTTCCCACGATCGGAAGTTTTGAGCCAAGAACGCTTGCGGTCAGTGCGCACATTGCACAAAACGGCGGCCGGCGGATTAGGCGCGGCGTTTTCGACGTTGTTGCGGTGCCCCGTCGAGGTGGATCTCGCCGGAATCGACCAACTCCCTTACGAAAAGTTTCTCGACAAGCTGGATCGCACTTCGTACTTCAACCTTTTGCGGGCGGAACCGTTGGACGACTCTTTGCTGTTGGACGTCGAACCGTCGATCCTCTATCCAATGATCGACCGGCTATTGGGCGGGGGGCGCGAGGACGAGCCGCCGCCGCGCCGGCCGATCAGCGACATCGAGTTGCCGCTGGCCGCTCGGATCGTCCGCTTATTTCTCGAGCAGTTCAGCCTCGCCTGGCGCAACGTGGTTGACTTGAAACTCGAAGTGATTCAAGTGGAGAGCAACCCGCGGCTGTTGCGCGCCCTGCCCTCGGACGAAATGGTGGTGTCGGTCGATTTCCAGGCGACCGTCGGCGTCCGGCGAGGCATGATGCGGCTCTGCATTCCTTGCCGAGCCATCCAGCGGCTGGACGCCAATGGGTCGGCCGGTCCCGAATGCACTCTTCCGCCAGTCGTGCGAATGTCGGAAGAAGTCGCCGCGACTGAGCCGGACTCGGCCGTGGAGGTGAGTGTCACCTTGGCGTCAACGTCCATCACCGCCGCCGAGCTGTCCGGTCTTCAGGTCGGCGACATTGTCGCCACGGAGGCTGACGCGAGCAGTCCGGCGGTAGTGTCATTCTCCGGCGAACCGAAGTATCTGGCCAAGCCCGGCGCCTGCCGTGGCCGCAAAGCGGTTTGCATCACGGAATTGATCGGTGAACGATGAAGCAGAAAGCAGGACCGTTGCATCAGTATTCATCATTCATCATTTTCCTCTCTCCCCTTTCCCTTTTCGCCATAAACCTTCATACTGACTTTTCTGGTTGGGCCCGTAGCTCAGCGGTTAGAGCAGGGGACTCATAATCCCTTGGTCGCAGGTTCGATCCCTGCCGGGCCTACTTCCGCCAAAAATCTCCCCTCGCCCTTTGGGAGAGGGGCCGGGGGTGAGGGCGGCTGGGTATTGCACCAGCTTCTTAACCGGGGGCGCAAGCGACATTCGTCGCTCGTAAACCGGCGCGGCTCAGCTTATTGGTTCAAGATTGCGACACGGCGCTGGCGACGGAGAGGATGCGGAATATGAACGAATCCTCCAAAACCGACTGGGACCGGATTGGCGCCATGAGCGATGAGGCGATCGACACGTCGGAGATTCCGCCGCTGTCGAAGGCTTTCTTCGAGAAAGCGACGCTGCGCACACCGCAACACCCGGTGGCCGTCACCGTACACGTCGATCCGGACGTTTTGGCGTGGTTTCAAGCCCAAGGACAAGACTACGAACAACGAGTCAACGCCGCGCTTCGCATCTATGCCGAGGCACACCAGCCGTAGCAAAATTCAAGCAGCTATCTCGGCATTGCTTCGTCCAATACGAGTTGAAGCCCACGAAGGGCAAAGAGAGTGCCCTACTTTTCAGAGAGATATGCGGACCATCGTGTCCAAGGTGTGGGACAAGGGCTCTGTTTCGCACTGTCTTACAGGTCAATATCCCGGTGAACTCCAAGGTCACTTCACCTCCGGCATCCGCCGCAATGCTTCGAGTGCCCGGCGGGCGGGCTCCGGCTCGACCTCGATGACGTTCACCGGCATGCCGGCCGCCAGATTCTCGACCGCCCAACACAGCCGCTGCATGTCGCGGGAGTCTGGGCGTGAATCGTCCACGGTATACCCTCGGCGAGCGTATACACCCAACCTATTCCGGCATAACGACTTACGGTGTTCTGCTTGTCTTTCCAACTGCCGCCTCCGTCGAGGATATCATAAATATTGTGCCGGAATGTCAGGTTTTCGTCTTCCCGCGCGATATTAGGTAGCGGAAGGCTCGTCAATGTGATTCCGTTCGAGTGTTTTTCGGGGTTTCTTCGCAAGGTGACGTGTCTGTAATGGCATCCTCGTCGAATCCGATCCACAAACTGTTCCTGCGGCACCAGAAGGATGTCTTTGCATACATCCTCACGCTGATCCCTGATCGGAACGACGCCGAGGACGTGTTCCAACAGACCTGTCTCGCATTGCTCGAGAAGCAGTCCGAATTCGATCTCCGCAAGGAGTTCTTTCCCTGGGCATGCGGATTCGCGCTGAATGAGGTCCGCCGCTTTCGCCGCGTCCACTACCGCGAGCGCGTGCATCTGGACGACGCCGTGATCGAGTCGCTGGCCAGCGTTCAGTTCAAGTCGGCCAAGAAGATTGGGACACAGCTCGATTTGCTGATGGACTGTTTGGCGGAGTTGCCCAGCGACAAACATAAATTGCTGATGCAGTCCTATTCGTACCACGGCCGTCTGAAAGAACTCGCCAAATGGCTTCGGATTGAAATCGACACGCTCTACAAGCGATTGGAGCGGATACGCAAGAGTCTGTTTGAATGTATCGAGAAGAAAAAAGAACGGTCCTGACATTCGTCCGATGAATCCAGTGGAAGACAATACCGCCGTTATCGCTGAAATCCGGTCGTTGGCCGAGGCCGTATGCACGGGATCGGTCACGCCCGAGCAGTGCGGGAGGCTGAACACGCTGCTGCTGGACGAAAATGCCGCTCTGACATACGCCGTATATATTCGCATGCACGGGCTGCTATGCTGGCACTGGCAGGACCAGGTCGTTATTATCGAGACCCCCGAGACACCTCCGCCCGTGCAGCTACCCGCCGGGTTTCTCGGCGGCGCGTGGCAGGGCACGGTCTCCTACTTCTCGCAGATCGGCCCTTTGTCGTATCTGCTGGCCGTCGCGATTACAGGCGCGATGCTGCTGGGGTTTTGGGCGATCAAAGTCACCCACTACCAACATATTGCCGAGGCGCCGGCGCAGTCGGCCCCGTCGGAAGCCATGCCGGAGATGGTGTTCGTCGGCCGGATCACCGGCATGGTCGATGTGAAGTGGTCGGACGATCCCCGCTTCCTACCCCCGCTGAGTTCACGGGCCTACGTCCCCTTAGGCAGGAAATACATCCTCGACTCCGGTCTGTTGGAAATCACCTATGACTCCGGCGCGAAGGTCATTCTCGAAGGCCCCTGCACCTACGAAGTGGAATCGGAAAACGGCGGCTACCTTGCGCTGGGAAAACTGACGGCAAGAGTGGAGAAGAAGAGGTCAGAGGTCAGAAGTCAGAGGTCAGATCACTCTCCCCTCTCCCCTCTCCCCTCTCCCCTCTTCTCCGTCCGTACTCCCACCGCCCTCATCACCGACTTGGGTACCGAGTTCGGCGTGGAAGTCGACCACTCCGGGGCCACTCAGTCGCATGTCTTCCAGGGCAAGGTCGAGGTGCGGTTGACCGACGGCGGGGGAGAGGCCCGGGCGATCCAATTGGGCGCGAACGAGTCGGCCCGCGTGGAGCCAGGTACGGACCGGATTGTCGTGGTTCATCGAGCGGCGGTTCAACCGAATACGTTCGCGCGTAAAATGCCCAAACGCGTACCGATCAAACTGTTCAACACGGGCGTCGGGCTGAAAGAGGGAGATGAGGATACGCACTGGCAGCTAGTGGCCCGCAGCGACGACCCGCACTTCCAGCCGCGGCCAGCCGTGGTCGCGTCGGTTGGGGAAGGCGTCCTGCCGAACGACCCGGCCCGATCGCAATGGCTCTCGATCGCCAGTGATCTGCCGCCACTGCCGATTGACGTTGTGTACACGTTTCGCACGACGTTCGATTTGGCGGGGACGTTGCCGGAGACGGCGGTCTTTCAGGGCAAGCTTCTGGCCGACGACCACATCGATGCCATCCGCCTAAACGGCCGGAGTTTGGACATGCCCGAATTCGGCGGCCTAGTGACGGTGTTATACTGGGAGAAGTTTAAGGCCGCCGGCGGGTTCGTCAAAGGGACCAACGTGTTGGAGATTGAAGTGTTTAATGGGTATCCATTTGGGCCGATCGGCCATTCCAGCAAGCCGAACCCCATGTCGTTTCGCGTGGAGTTGGAAGGTTTCGTGTTTTCCGCCGCCACGACAACCTCCGACGACACGCCGCCGGCAAGCAACGGAAAGGAGGGTGCTTCCATGGACTGATTTGAGTTCTCTCGTTCCCACGCAGAGCGTGGGAACCAGGAAAAAGAAGGGGTGAAAATGAGCGTCGGGAACAGGCGGAGAAGTGTGTGTGATTCGGGCCCGGGCGCATGGTCCGGGCGGAGTTTTGTACTTTCAGTTTAGTCCTTTCAATTGAGGAGTGCTTATCATGAAGTCGTTTCTAAAAGTTATGTTGGTTGTTTTGTCAGTAGTGGGCATGACTGCGAGTCTTGCGGCCGTCGCGCAAGGAGATACGCTCTACGCGAGTTCGGCTACAACCGGTGAGGTCATCGCGTTTGATATGGCCGGCACACCCATCCCCTCGCAGAGCTTTAGCATCCCTAACACGGACCTGGGGCCCTACGGGCTCGCCCACTCACCGGATAACGCTTATTTGTATGCTGGGTATGAGTCAACAGTTGCACCAACCGATAGGGTTGCGAAGTACGATATCGCAAATGGCACTTTGTTGGCCGACCTTACAACTGCCGCGAGCGATTACCCCTTCGGGCTGGGCATCGATTCCGCCGGGAATGTCTATGCTGGAACGCTCTTGGGCATCGACAAGATCGCGCCGGACGGCACTATATATGCTGGCTGGGGTACTACTTCTGGGCAGTACATTAGGGATCTTGAAGTTTATGACGGCTATCTGTACGCCGTCACGCAGGACGGTGCCATGGGAGTATTTAAGTGGGCCTTGGGTGCTGGCGGCGCTGCGACGACGGTTGTGACGACGCCTAGATGCGACGGGATCGCCTTTGGGCCGGACGGTACGCCGTATACGTCCCATAGGGAGACCAACACTGGCTCAGTTCGCGAGTGGACTTCCGACTTCAGCAGTTTTACGGAAATAGGGACAAACTTAGGGCGTGGCTCTGTAGGAGTTGCCGACGTTGATTATTTCGACGGAGACCTCTATGTCCCGCTCCATAAAAACGGGATTTTGAAAGGTGTTCTGAATGGGGGCACCTGGACCTGGACTACGTTTGTGTCGCCGGACGACAACTATTACTATGAGTATGTAGACATCGTGGTTCCCGAGCCGGGTACGCTGGCATTGCTGGTCACCGGCCTGATCGGGCTGCTCTGTTACGCATGGAGGAAACGGAAGTAGAGTTTAGTGGCCAGTGGCCGGTGGTCAGTGGCCAGTAAACAAGAAAAACTCCCCTCTCCCTTTGGGAAAGGGGCCGGGGGTGAGGGCGGTTTGGCGGCGCGGATGAACGTGTCGAACGCCGCCCTCATCCTAACCCTTCCCCACACGGGGAGAAGGGGCATGGGGATGGCGGATGGTGGATGTGACGACAAGTCCATCCACTATCCAATGTCCGTTGTCTGACGCTATTCATTGAAACCATATCCTCGTAGAGGGCGAAAAACATAATGAACAAGTTCCAGGTTTTCCGTGCGACATGCATTCTAGGGGTGTGTGTGGCCGCATCGGCCGTTCTGGCGGCGCCGCCGTCAATCCAGCCCGGCTCCTGGACGTTGGCGATCCTGCCGGATACGCAGTACTACACCAAGTCGCACCCCCACGTTTTCAATGCCCAGACACAGTTTTTGGCAGACAACAAGACATCGCTTAATATCGCGTATGTGTTGCACGAGGGCGACATTGTCCACGACAACAATTCTATCCAGTGGACCAGGGCCTCGACGGCGTTTCAGACCCTGGATGACGCCGGCGTCCCCTATTCTCTGGCGGTGGGCAACCACGACTGTGGTCCCAAGGGCAGATGCGCCGACCGCACGTCCCTCATGTCAGACTTTTTCCCCGTCACGCGGTTGGCCGGCCAGCCGACTTTCGGCGGCGTGTATCCGGGCGAGCCGAACTCGCCCCACAACAGTTATTCGCTGTTCAGCGCCGGGGGCAAGGACTGGTTGGTGCTGGCCCTGGAGTTCGGTTCCCGCGACCAGATCGTGGACTGGGCCGACGACGTTCTCAAGCAATATCCCAACCGCCAAGCGATGATCGTCACCCACACTTACCTGAGCCGCAACAGCACGCGCCACAATTGGCCCGCCCATAGCACGTCGCAGGCCGCCACGAGTTCGTATCCCTCCAGCTTAAATGATGAGCCCGGCGGCTTCAACGACGGCGAAGAGATGTGGACCCAACTAAAAGACAACCCGAACCTGCAGTTCGTCTTTTGCGGACATATATGTGGGACCGGCTACCTGGCCAGCGAGGCGGACCACGGCAACATCGTACACCAGATGTTGGCGGACTATCAGGATCGCTCCACGGGTGGCGAGGGATACCTGCGGCTGCTGGAGTTCCTGCCCGACGGACGGACGGTTCGCGTGCGCACGTATTCCCCACATCTTGATCGTTCCCTCACTGGGGCCGACAATGATTTCATGCTCACGATGATATCGGCTCCCGAGCCGTCATCGCCGCTATTGGCGGCGACGGACATCGTGTTTATGCACAGGCATCGGGGAGTTTTTCGTCGTCCGGGAGTTTTACGCCGCCGGGCAACCCATCGTTCTATCTGCACTAACTAAATAAGTGAGGTGGATAATGCACCGAAGCATTTCAGAAATCAGAAATCGGAAATCCCCCGGGTTCACTCTAGTGGAACTTTTGGTCGTGATTACGATCATCGGCATTTTGATCGCTCTATTGCTGCCTGCGGTGCAGGCGGCCCGCGAGGCCGCCCGGCAGTTGCAGTGCTGCAACCACCTCAAGCAACTCGCCTTGGGCTGCCTGAACCACGAAGAGGTCTACGGGCATTTTCCCACCGGCGGCTGGGGGTTTACCTGGACCGGCGACGCCGACCGCGGGACCGACTGGCGTCAGCCGGGTGGATGGATATACAACATCCTCCCCTACATCGAGCAGGAAGCGCTGCATGATATGGGTGCCGGGCTGCCGCAATCGCAAAAGTACGCCGCCCATCTGCAACGCATATCTATCCCGTTGGGTATCCTGTATTGTCCTACCCGACGACGACCGGTTGCCCACCCTTGGTCGGTGGGTTGGAGCGGTTACCAAGTGGTCAACGCGGGCATGCCGTCGACGGTGGGGCGGAGCGACTATGCGGCCAACGGCGGTGACGTACTCACTACCCCCGGCTACCCCATCCGGCCGCTCTGGCGGACGGCCACGTCGAACTATAGCAGCGGGCCGGCCAGCATTCAGGAAGTCGAGAACCCGCCAGGGCAAATGACATCCAACGCCTGGACTACTTTCAACAACATTGCCTCTTTGGCAACCGGGGTGGTCTACTGCGGCAGCCTGATCAAGATGGCGGACGTGACGGATGGGACCAGCCATACGTACTTGGCGGGCGAGAAGTACCTCAACCCCGACTCCTACACAACCGGCACCGACACCGGCGACAACGAAGCCGCGTTGGTGGGCGACAACGAGGACATCGTGCGCTGGACCTACTACAGCCCGCAACCGGATACACCGGGCGCCGGGTTTGCAGAGCTTTTCGGCAGCGCGCATGCCGTCGGCTTCCACATGGCCCTCTGCGACGGCTCGGTGCATTTCATCAACTACACCATCGACCCTCAAATCCACCGCTGCCTGGGCAAGCGCAACGACGGCATGGTGATCGACGGCAAGAAGTTCTAGAAGACGAGTTCCACTTTTCCGTCGCGGTCGCGGAATAGGCAAGTGCGATATATTATCAACGCGCTATGCCTCTCACGGCACCGACGGACACAACCTCGGGAGAAAAACCATGAAAAGCGACAATCGGCGTCAGTTCCTCAAGTCATCGGCCGCGGCGGTTTCCACGCTGGCCGCTCCGGGAATCCTCCGTGCGCAGGGAAGTCCCAACGACCGGATTCGCATCGGCCTGGTGGGATTGGGTGGCCGAATGTGCGCACACGCGACCTCGTTAGTCGACATGGCCGACGAGAACGTGGAGGTTGTTGCGATCTGCGATTGCGACGAGTCGAAATTAAATTCGGCCGAGAAGCGCTGCCCGGCGCTGGCGGGCAAAAAGCTTACACGCTACACCGACCAGCGCAAGCTGCTGGACGACAAATCGATCGACGCCGTGAGCTTTGCCACGCAAGACCACTGGCACGCCTTGCAGACGATTTGGGCTTGTCAGGCGGGCAAGGACGTGTACGTGGAGAAGCCCGCCACGCACGACATCTGGGAAGGCCGCAAGATGGTCGAGGCCGCGCGGAAGTACAAGCGAATGGTCCAGATCGGCACCCAAAACCGCTCCAGCCCGAACGTCATGGAAGGGATGCGGAAACTGAAGGAGGGGATCATCGGCGACGTTTACATGGCCCGCGGGATGAGCTACAAAATCCACGGGCACCTGGGTAAACACCGGCCGCGCCCCGTGCCGCCGGGGTTGGATTGGGACGCCTGGGTCGGTCCGGCCGAAATGGTCGAGTACAGCAGCTTCCAACACCGCCGCTGGTACTTTCTCTCCAACTTCGCCAGCGGCAACGTGGCCAACCAGACCTGTCACGACATCGACATCATCCGCTGGGGGCTGGGCTTGGACGACCATCCGACCAAGGTGCAATCGATGGGCGGTCGATTCGTTCCGGCCGCGGACGACGACGCCGACACCCCCAACACGCAAACCTTCTCTTGCCAGTGGGCGGGACGCGACCTGCTGGTCACTTTCGAGGTCCGCCACTGGTTCACGCCCAGCGAGGCGGGCTTCCGCGATAAGTATCCTTTCGTCGACCACAGTGCCGTCGTCGGCGTGATCTTCTTCGGCACGAAGGGCTACATGATAATTCCCGACTACAGCAGCTACCGCACGTTTTTCGGACAGCGGTGCGAACCTGGCCCCTTTGCCCATGTGCCCGGTAAGCAGATGATGGACAAACCGCACTTCCAAAACTGGGTCAAGGCGATCCGCAGCCGCAAGCACGAAGACCTCAACGCCGACGTGGAGCAAGGGCATCTCTCCACGGCCATCTGCCACCTAGCCAAGATTTCCTGCCGTCTGGGATGCACCGTGAATTTCGACCCACGGACCGAGCGGTTTATCGGCGACGAGGAGGCCAACCGGCTGCTGAAGCGTGAGTACCGCGCGCCCTACGTCATTCCCGATTCGGTGTAATAGGGGAAAATGGGAAATAGCAGGTACACTTCCCGTTCCGTGACGGGTAAGAAGGGGGAAAGGTATCAGGAACCATTGAGAATTTTCGATCGACCCGGAAACGCACCGCCGCCTGGCCAACCGCAGAGATGGCATGACGATCGACGGCAAGGCGTTCTGAACCAAGGCGGAAGGCGGAGGGGGAAAGGAGGAATGCAACCGTTCACGGAGACTGTCCCCCTCACGTCTCCTCATACCTTTCCCGCTGGCGCCAGGTAGACGGCGAACTCCTTCCTTGCCGTCGACGCGTAGCGGGTAGCCCCGACCGCCCGTTCTTCGCTATCGCGTCGCGTCTACTTGAAATGGTATCCCAAGACGCGCCATCTATTGTCGCCGTTGAGCATCATCGTGACCATCTCGACGGCCGAGGGTTTGTTCTCGAAGGAGGTGGTATATTGGATGACCACGTACTGACCGTCCGGCGCGTCTGGAATGGAGCGGGTGTACTTCCTGGAGGAAAGTCGCCTCGACTTGACCTTACCCAGCGGCTTTCGCGTTTCGCCGAGCGATTTGATGAAGTCCCTCCGCGCAATGATGATGTTCAGCCGCTCGGAGGCGGTTTCCCAGCCGCGCGAGTATTGCTGCCGATCGACCAGTTCGAGCCAATCCTCGGCCGCTTCGAGGGCTCTCCGCTCCGCCTCGGCGATTTTCCCGCCGCGGCGGGCGGCCACCCGCCGCGCGGGCATTTCCGCGGTTGGCCTATCGTCGAGGATCGGTTTGAGCAAGAGCGTCGTCGGCGTACCCGCCGGGGGCAGGTGCTCCTTGAACGCCTCGAACGACCGCGCCTCGATCGCTCCAAAACTTTCGATCGGCAGGTCGAGCATCGCGTTGGGTAAATTCAACACGCAGATCAGCGCGCCGTAATCGGCCTGGTAGTATTCCTCGCCTGTTTCCTCGTTTGTTCTGAAGTAGCTACCGGCGAAAACCCAGTTGACGTCCAACTCTTTCTTCGTTTTGATATCGCGGACCCAGTGCTGTGCGGGCACCGACTGGACTTTTCCCTGTTGATCCTTCCAGCGGACCTCGATGGCGATTTCAGTGCCCGTGGGAGGGACGAATCTCGGCTGGAACCGCACGGGTTGCCCCGGCTTGGCGCCGATCCTCAACAAACCGGCGTGAACGAGAGAGGGGGGAACGTTGACCGTGACCACCGACTCATACGCCTTCATGGCGTTGGAAGCGAAGAACTCCAACGGATAGCCGGCCTCGCAAACCTCGCCGAGCAAGACGACCTGCTTGTTCTTCGTGTCGATCCAGACCGGCTGGTCTTGGGACAACGGGATGAGTTGGCCGGGATTATCGACCAACGGCGGCCCGAGGTCTCGCGGCTTTTCTCCCGCCTCAACCGCTGCTTCCGTCACCAGCGTCTCTGGCTCGACGGTCGGTTCGGCCGGAGTTTTCGGCGGCTTTTCGATGTCCGGTTCCGGTCGAGATTCGGCGGCCGGATCGGTAGTGGAATCCGTCTGTTTCCGCAACGGCTCCTTTTGGTCATGCTTGGTTTCGGCCGACGGACATCCGCATAGCACGATGGCGATCGCAAGCACCCAAACGCCCGCAAGAACGCTCTGCCCCCTGGCAACGGTCGACATCTTCATGATCCTGACCTTTCCGAGTTAGAGGAGGGAGTATCTGACCCGCTCATTCTAATCGTGCGCTGTAAAACGGCAAGACGGCTCTGCCCTCGGATTCCGAACTCAGGCACATTAGTTTCGTTTTTTGTCACCCTGAGCGAAGCGAAGGGTCTCAATGGGCCAGATTCTTCGCTTCGCTCAGAATGACAAAAGAGCCAATGGCACTTTCCGCAACAGAAGCCCATAAAACCAGCGTACTTGCATTTACCCGAAAAGTCTGCAAGACTTAACTGTTCGCGGCAACTTACCTAGAAGCCCGAGCACGTATGCTTGCGTACGACTGGCCACACCCCTTTCCACCCCCCTTACGCTGGGACTGCCTTCCATGAATCGCCGATCATCGTTGCGGTTGAAGAGAACAAATCGATTTTTCGTCGCGGTATTGCTCGGAGCCTCGTTGGTTTATTGTGGAGCTTTGTCGGCGGCCGATTCGCCCGCGGCAGACGACGCGACGGGTCGAGTGCAGATTGAGCCGGCCATCCAGAAAGTCTATCCGGCGCTGGTCCGTATATATGTTGTATCGGAGAAACCCAGCGGCGGGCGGATGCAGCGGCGGCGGGCTGCCGGCAGTGGAGCGATCATATCTTCCGACGGATACATCGTCACCAATCACCACGTGGCCGGCCACGCCGTACGGATCACATGCACCCTGGCCGACGGCGAGGAGGTCGAGGCCGACCTGATCGGCACCGATCCGCTGAGCGATCTGGCCGTGTTGAAGCTGAAGCTCGACACGCGCAAAACCCCCGAACGGCCGTTGGCCGTTGCCGCCTGGGGCGATTCGAGCAAACTTAAGGTCGGCGATGTGGTGTTGGCGATGGGTAGCCCGATGGCCGTCTCCCAGTCGGTCACCCGCGGCATCGTCAGCAACGTGCGGATGATTATGCCCAAGGCGATGAAGGGATCTTTCCGCCTGGACGGCGAGGACGTGGGCCGGATCGTCCGTTGGATCGGACACGACGCCGTGATCTTCGGCGGCAACAGCGGCGGTCCGCTGGTTAATCTGGCGGGCGAGATCGTCGGCATCAACGAGATCGGCCTCGGCTCGCTCGGCGGCGCCATACCCAGCAATTTGGCAAAGGACGTCGTCGATCAACTGATCCGGCAAGGGCATGTCACCCGCAGTTGGATCGGCATCGAGTTCCAGCCCCGGCTGAAAAGCGACAAGAACGAGCGGGGCGCGTTGGTCTCGGGAGTGGTCGAGGATTCGCCGGCCGAGAAGGCCGGAATCCGCGCCGGCGACGTTGTCGTCCGTTATCGCGGCCAGCCGGTCGACGCCGAGTTGCCCGAGCACCTTCCGCTGCTTAATCAGCTTGTATTCGCCACTCCGGTGGGCGAAACCGTCGAGGTTGCCTATCTCCGCGACGGTGAGGAGCACGTGGCTCGAGCGACGACCGAATCGCTTCAACGCGCACTGGGCGATCCTCGGGAACTGAAGTCGTGGGGCATCGCCGTACGCGATATCACGCGGATGATGGCCCTGGAGCGCCACCGCAAGGACACCCGCGGCGTGTTGGTCCACTCGGTGCGCGGCGGAGGCGGGGCCGCCACCGCCAAACTACCCATCCGACCCGAGGACGTGATTCTTCAGATTGATGGCAAGCCGGTCGAGGACATTGCCGCGTTGGAACGAATTACCGCCGAACTGATCGAGGGGAAAGAGAATCGCGTGCCGGTGCTGGTCCAAATCGAACGCGGCACGAAACAGCTTATGACGGTCGTAAAGATCGGCGAGGAGGAGAACCGCAACCGCCCGGCCTCGGCCAGCAAGCCCTGGTCGAGTATCGACGTGCAGGTGTTGACCTCCGATCTGGCCGACTTGCTGGGTATGTCGGGCCGGCGCGGCGTCCGGGTAACCGACGTTTTCAAGGGCCAGGCGGCTGATAAAGCCGGCGTCGAGGTCGGCGACATCATCGTCGCCGTCAACGGCAAGAAAGTCAAAGCCTCGCAGCCCGGCGACCAGAAAGTGTTCAACGCGATGGTCCGCCGGCTCCGGGTAGGTGGCAAGGCCATGCTGAAGATCGTCCGCAACGGCAAACCGCTCGAGCTGGAAATGGCCTTGGAGGCCGCTCCGGCCGGCGAGAGGGACGTGAAGAGCATGAAGGACGCCGATTTCGAGTTTGCCGCCCGCGAGTTGACCTACGCCGATCGGCTGAAGCGGCGGATTCCCGACGATTTGCAGGGGGTATTGTTGCAGAAGGTCGAAAACGGCGGTTGGGCCTCGCTGGGCGGACTGCGCGGCGGCGACTTCGTTATCTACATCGACGGCAAACCTACTCCGACCGTCGCCGAGTTGAAGTCGGTGCTCGAAGACATCCGCAAGGAGAAACCGCGCCGGGTGGTCTTCTTCGTGCGTCGCGGCATCCACACCCTGTTCTGCGAAATCGAGCCGGATTACCGGTGACTCCGAAAGTAGGGTGGGACAAGCGCAGCGCAGTCCCACCAAGAGGGGAAAAGTTTTCATGGAAATCGTGGTGGGACCGCGCTGTGCTTGTCCCACCCTACACGATCTCGTTACAACCCATCCAAAGGAAAACGTATCATGTTCAAGACTATGCTGAGTGCGTGCCTGTGCGTCTGTTTGACGGCCGGAACGCTCCTGGCCCAGGACGAAGTTGCCGCGGCGCGGAAGACGCTGCAAACCTACGAAAAGGGCATAATCACCCTCTCCGCCGTGCTGAAGTTCGAGGTCCGGGGTGTTGGTATTTCCGTCCCTAGCCAGGAGCGCAAGACCGAGTGCGTCGCGACGATCATCGACCCCGGCGGATTGGCGGTGACGGCGTTGACGAACCTCAATCCACAGGTGAAGATCCGCCGAGGTAGCGGGGGCGCGATGCGGAACCTGGAACTGGACAGCCAGGTGCAGGAGGTCAAGTATCGGCTGGCCGACGGCACGGAAGTGCCCGCTCGAGTAGTGCTCGAGGACGAAGACCTCGACCTGGCTTTTCTCGCGCCGCTCGAGCCGCTGGACGAGCAGACCCAAGAGAAGATTGCGGCGATCCCGCTCGACGACGCGGTCTCGCCGGCCGAGGCGCTCGATCCGACGGTCTTGATCGCCCGTGCCAACGACGATCTGAATTACGTTCCCACGATCCGGTTGGGCAGAATCGTGGCCACGATCTCCCAGCCGAGGACGTGCTATCTGAACAGCCTTGGCACGTTGGGCGCGCCGGTGTTCGACCGAGAGGGCAAATTGCTCGGCATCGTCTGCCGATGCGTGAAATCCGAGGGCGGCTCGACGAACGTGCTCCGCTTGCAGGCGACGCCCAAGCATCTGATTCTGCCCGCCGCCGACGTGGCCCGACTCGTGCCCCAGGCCAAGGAGGAAATCGCCAAGGACGCCGAGGACGAGAGGACATCCGACGAGGACGAGGATAACTAGCGGTGGGGTGGCACTGGCGTTTTGCCAGTGTTGGCCGGAGCACGGGCAAGATGCCCGTGCCACCCGTTCGGGACGACGATTGGTTCTCTATTATGCACGACTTCCATATTTGCATCGGCGGCGACGGCTTGGGCTTTCACGCCTCGCACTTCATCGTCTGGCGAAACGGCGAGTGCGAGCGGCTACACGGGCACGGTTACCGCGTGGCTGCCGAAATTCACGGACCTTTGGACGAGGACCAGTGTGTCTTCGATTTCCACGTCGTCCGCGACGCATTGGAAAAGATCGTCGCCGAGTTGGACCATCGGATGTTGCTGCCCACGCGGCACCCGAACATCAGCATCTCGACGGAATCGGGCCGGATCGAGGTCGTTTTCGCCGATCGGCGCTGGGTATTCCCCGAAGATGATTGTCTGCTGTTGCCGATCGCCAACACGACCACTGAACTGCTGGCCGAGTACGTCGGCGAGCGGCTGCGCGACGCCCTGAAATCCCTCGGCGGCCGCCCGCCCTCGATGGTGCACGTCGAGATCGGCGAGGGGGCGGGCTGCTCGGCCGTCTGCGAGTTGTCCGGCTCTCCATAAAGCCGCTTGGCGGCGGTCGCGCCCCGTGCCATCAGCGCAACCACCGGTCGCGGCTTTATGATGTGACGCGTTTCGTTAAAGTCCCCTCCCTCGAACCGCCGATAATGGCGCACAACTACTCTTGCGCCGGGAATATGCGCCATGGGGATCTCCGATCTTCGCAAAGCCGCGGTCGTGTTGCTGAGCCTGTCCCGGCAGCGTACCGCCGAATTGCTTGGCCGGCTTGGCCCGGCGCGGTCGGCGATGGTCGGCGAAGAAATGGCCCGCCTCGGACGGCTCGACCGCGATGAGCAAGCGGCGGTGGTCCGCGAGTTTACCACCGCCGGGACCGCTCGCCCGAAAGCAAGCGACTCGGAAAGGCCCCAACCGTTCCACTTTCTACACGACACGAAGCCGAAAACGCTGTCAGACCTGCTGGCGGAGGAACGCCCGCAGTCGATCGCGCTGGTTCTTTCCCATTTACCAGTCGATCTGGCCGCCGAAACGCTGGATGCCTTGCCGACGGAACGTCAGACCTCGGTCGTCCGTCGAATCGCCACGATGGACCGGCCCAGCCCGGAAGTCATTCGGGATGTGGAGACGGCGATCCAACGCCGACTTTCGGACGGCACGAGGCCTCGGGCCGGCGGCGGTATTGCCAACGTCGTGAAAATGCTCGGCGCGATGCGTCCGGCCGGCGAACGCCGCTTGCTCGGCGAGCTGGCCCAAGTGGACCCCGGGCTGCTCCGGGAAATCCGCCGGACGATGTTCGGTCCCGATATAGCCGCCTGTCAACAGAGCGACATGGTCGACGCGGCGTAATCCGGACGCGCGTGCGAAGCCGCAAGCGGTCAACCGACCGCTGAAGCGGCCAGCCCTCACTCCTTCTCACCTTCTCCCCCTTCCAACGTCTCGCTCCCACTGTTAGCATGGGCGGCATGGCGCTTACACCCATGATGAAGCAGTACGAGGAAGCGAAACGGGCCTGCCCCGACGCTTTGCTGTTGTTTCGCATGGGCGATTTTTACGAGATGTTTCACGACGACGCGCGGACCGCCGCCCGAGTCTTGAACCTCGCCCTGACCAGCCGCGAAAAAGGAGAGAACGCCACGGCGATGGCCGGCTTTCCACACCACCAGCTGGAAAGCTATTTGGGCAAGCTGATCGCGGCGGGGATGCGGGCGGCCGTCTGCGACCAGGTCGAAGACCCAAAACTGGCCAAGGGGCTGGTGCGCCGCGAGGTGACCCGGATCGTCACGCCCGGCACAGTGACCGACGACGCCCTGCTCGATCCCCGCGAGAACAACTACCTGGCGGCGGTGGCGTCGGGCGATCCGGCCGGTTTGGCGTGGGTGGAGCTTTCCACGGGTCGGTTCATGGCGGCCGGATTTCCCGCCCATCAGTTGCCCGACCAGCTGGCCCGGCTCGCCCCGGCCGAATGTCTGCTCGGCGAAGACTCCCCGCCGCTGACGCCGGACCTCGATGAGCGGATGATGGTCACTCGCCGGCCGGATTGGGCCTTTTCCCGGCAAACCGCCGAACAGACGCTGGCCAAGCACTTCGGCACGGCGGGGCTTGAAGGCTTCGGTTTCTCCGACGACGAGACGGACCGGCAAGCGATCCGCGCCGCCGGCGCCGTTCTCGACTATCTGACCGAGACGCAGAAGAGTTCGCTCGATCATATCGACCGGCTGACGCCGTATCGCGCGTCGAACACGCTGGAGATCGACCAGTCGAGCCGCCGCAGCCTGGAGATCAGCCGCACGATCCGAGACGGCCGCCGCGAGGGTTCGCTGGTGTGGGTGCTCGACCGAACGCGGACGCCGATGGGCGCGCGGCTGCTGGCCGAGTGGGTCGCCAACCCCTTGACCGACGTGGCGGCGATCCGCGCCCGGCTCGACGCGGTGGAGGAATTGCTCGGCAACCCATCGCTCTGCGCCGAACTAGGTGAGTCGCTCCGGCGGATGTACGACGTCGAACGGCTGTTGACCCGCGCGACCACCGGCCGGGCAAGTCCCCGTGACTTGAGCTTCCTCGGCCGCACGCTCAAGTCGCTCCCGGCGGTCAAAGCGAAACTCGCCGCGCGGGCGAAAGGGGACAGGTCCGATTTGCCGCAGAGCGGCCCGAAGGGTGCTTCGCACAAATCGGACCTGTCCCCCTTATTGGCCGAACTGGAGGCGGCGATCGACCTGTGCCCCGAGCTTCGCTCTACGTTGGAGGCGGCGCTGGCCGAGGAATGTCCGCTCACCAGCCGCGACGGCGGTTTCATCCGCGAGGGCTTCAGCGCGGAGTTGGACGCCCTGCGCAAGTTGGCCCACGGCGGCAAGCAGTGGATCGCACGATACCAGTCACAAGAGACCCAACGGACGGGCATACCCAGCTTGAAGGTCGGCTTTAACCAGGTTTTCGGCTACTACATCGAGGTGACGAACTCGCACCGCGACAAGGTCCCGGCCGAGTATATCCGCAAACAGACGATCAAAAACGCCGAACGATACATCACGCCGGAGTTGAAGGAGTACGAGGAGAAGGTGCTGACGGCCGACCAGCAGGCCAATGAACTGGAATATAAACTGTTTCAGGACTTGCGTGAAATCGTGGCCGCGGATCGGCGGCGGTTGCAGGCGACCGCCGCGGCGCTGGCCGCAATCGACGTGTTGGCGGGCCTGGCCGATCTGGCCCGAACGCGGAACTACTGCCGGCCGGAGGTTGTCGAGGAGCCGGTGTTGCGGATCATCGACGGGCGGCATCCGGTGCTGGAGGTGGTCGAGCCGGAAGGGAAGTTCGTCCCTAACGACACGTTGGCCGGCGGGTGCGAAAACATGCTCCCCTCTCCCGTTGGGAGAGGGGCCGGGGGTGAGGCGATCAAGGGCAACAGTGCGAAGCCGCAAGCGGCGGCACAATTCTGCTGATAACCGGGCCGAACATGGCCGGAAAGAGCACGTACATCCGGCAAGTGGCGCTGCTGACGTTGATGGCACAGATCGGCAGTTTCGTGCCCGCCCGCCGGGCGACGATCGGCGTGGCCGACCGGATATTCGCCCGCGTCGGGGCCAGCGACGAACTGACCCGCGGCCAAAGCACTTTCATGGTCGAGATGATCGAGACGGCGCGGATTCTGAACGCGGCCACGGCGCGGAGTCTGGTGATACTCGACGAGATCGGCCGGGGCACCAGCACCTACGACGGCATCTCGCTGGCTTGGTCGGTGGTTGAATATCTGCACGAGCGGATCGGCTGCCGCACGCTCTTCGCCACGCACTATCACGAGCTGACCGACCTGGAGCAATCGTTTCCGGGGGTGAAGAACCTGAACGTGGCGGTGCGCGAGTGGGACGACAAGGTGATCTTCCTGCATAAGATCGTCGCCGGCGCGGCCGACAAGAGCTATGGGATACACGTTGCCCGGCTGGCGGGCGTGCCGCGGGAGGTGATCGAGCGGTCGAAGGACATCTTGGCCCAACTGGAAGAAGAGCACCTGGACGCCGAGGGGCGGGCGAAGATTGCCCGGCGACCGGACGGACCGAAACCGACGCGGCTGCAATTGACGCTGTTCGGCCCGGCCGACCATCCGCTGGTGGACGAGCTGCGCCGGCTCGATCTGAACCATCTCACTCCGATCGAGGCGTTCCAACGGCTTCAGCAATGGCAGGCGACGTTGGCCGAAGAGACGAAGAATTGATGAAAGCAGCCCGGAAATTGTTCCATTCAACGGTCCGCTAAAACACACCCACCAGAATGTCGTAGGCGGCGTGGCTGCCGGCGGCGATGCCGAATCCGCGATAGATGAACACTATCGAAAAGAACACACCCGCGATGGTGCGAAAGAGGAAGTCGAACGGCTGGAAGGGCAATCCGCCGGGACCGACGTGATGTGCGGCGGCGAAAATCAGACTGCTCAGCAGCACGGCCGCAATGGTGCTGATCCACGGTCTCATGCCCGTCTGACGCAATCCCCAGGCCAGAAGCGAGAGCAAGATCAGTCGGAAGAGCAGTTCCTCGTAGATACCCGCCCCGATGAATCCCACGGCGTTTTGCAGTTTCGTGTAGAGGATGTTGGCGACCGGGGCGTCGATCGCCGCCAGCACACAATTCTGCAGGAACGGGACCAGACGGAGGCATAGCCCCAATAAAATGCTTTCGACGGCCATCGTCGAGACCACCCCGGCCGAAATCCGCCACGGCCGTCGGGAAAGATGCTGCCAGCCGAGCAGGATGCAAACTGTCAGCATCGGCAGCACGAGGTGCTGGCCGAATCCGAGCATATCCAGCAGCCGCCGCATGAAGGCGTCGGCCCCGTTTTGGACCCCCAGCAGCAGAACACCTGCCTCGTAGACCACCAGCAGCGGCGCGATAAACACCAGGCTGGCCAGCGGCTGCCGCGATTCGGTCCAATACCGCTCGGCCATCTGCCCCAACGGAACGCGTTCGGTGGAAGTGCCCATCTTCCTCATCTTCGACCGGGACGTGCTCGGGGCTTAAGCCGGGGAAACCGCAGCAGCATAACGGGAATCACCCTAAGCGGGTGTCCAGGGATAACTTTGGTGTTTTTGCGTTTGTCATTCTGAGCGTAGCGAAGAATCTCGTCGGACCTCACGCCAGATCCTTCGCTGCGCTCAGGATGACGGTTCCTAAACTCAAGAGTTATTCTTGGACACCCGCTTAGTACTACAACGCTAAGTTGACCTTGCATCGTTTGCGGAAATTGAGGAATCTACGTCTTTCATGAACACATGGGAGGATTGGGTATGGATGCCAAGCAAATTCGTCAGTTGAAACCGCAGTTGACGCGTTACCTGAAACGTTT
>JAUWNG010000073.1 GCA_030612765.1 Planctomycetota bacterium | reverse complement strand
TCTTCGACGTCGAGCAGGATTTCGTCGGTGGTCATGGGAGTAGAGGGGGTTCGGGATTCGGGGGTTCGGGATTCGGGGTTCGGGATTCGGGGTTCGGGGATCGGGACGTTGTTTTCCCCGAGTCCCCAGCCCCGATCCCCGAGCCCCGCGTTTCTCAGTAACGATAATAATCCGGCTTGAACGGGCCGCCCACCGGCAAGCCGAGATACTCGGCCTGTTTGGGCGATAGCTTCGAGAGCTTCACGCCAAGCTGGTTCAAATGCAATCGGGCGACTTCCTCGTCGAGGTGCTTCGGCAGCGTGTAAACGCCGATCGGATAATTGTCCGGTTCCGACCAAAGCGCAACCTGGGCGATCACTTGGTTGGTAAACGAATTGGACATGACGAACGACGGATGGCCCGTTGCGCAGCCGAGATTCACCAGCCGACCCTCGGCCAGCAGGATGATCGAACGGCCGCTGGTGAAGGTGTAGCGATCGACCAGCGGCTTGATGTTCACGTGTTTCACGCCGGGAACGGCTTGCAGCCCGGCCACGCCGATCTCGTGGTCGAAGTGCCCGATGTTGCAGACGATCGCGTCCTCGCGCATTTGCTGCATGTGTTCGGCGGTGATCACGTCGCAGCAGCCGGTGGCGGTGACGAAGATGTTCCCCCGTGTGGCGGCGTCTTCCATCGTCGTCACTTCAAACCCCTCCATCGCGGCCTGCAACGCGCAGATCGGATCGACCTCGGTAATCAGCACTCGGGCGCCGTAGGAACACATCGACCGGGCACAGCCCTTGCCGACGTCGCCGTAACCGCAGATTACCACTACCTTGCCGGCGATCATGATGTCGGTCGCCCGTTTGATGCCGTCGGCCAACGATTCGCGGCAGCCGTAGAGGTTGTCGAACTTGCTTTTGGTGACCGAGTCGTTGACGTTCATGGCGGCCACGCCCAACTCGCCGCGCTCGTGCATCTGATAAAGGCGATGGACGCCGGTGGTGGTCTCTTCCGACAGGCCGCGGATGCCGCTCAACAGATGGCGATATCTTTCCTCATGGACCATTGCGGTCAGGTCGCCGCCGTCGTCGACGATCATGTCCAACTGTTTGCCATCGGGGAAGAAGAGCGACTGCTCGATGCACCAGTCGTAGTCGGCGTCGGTCTCGCCCTTCCAGGCGTAGACGGGCACCCCGGTGACGGCGATCGCGGCGGCGGCGTGGTCCTGGGTCGAAAACTTGTTGCAACTGCTCCACTGCACCTCGGCACCCAACTCGCGGAGGGTCTCGATCAGCACCGCGGTCTGGATCGTCATGTGCAGGCAACCGGCCACGTGGGCGCCGGCCAGCGGCTTCTTCGGGCCGTGATTGCGCCTCAGCGCCATCAGGCCGGGCATCTCCCGTTCCGCCAGTTGTATCTCTTTTCGGCCCCAATCGGCCAGCGAAAGATCGGCGACCTTGTAAGGTAATTTCGTTTCGACTTGTGGCACCGTACTCGCTCCATTCTTAAGAATTAGTGTTAGAGAACCACTATTTTAAGGATTTCCCACACTCGTTGGCAAGCCCTGTTCAAGCTCCAGCAGCAGGCCAGGTTTTCGTCCCCCGCCCCGCCGTCGCCGTTGTTTAACCCGGAGCCAACGGCGACGGGGATGTCACCCATCTCTCGCTGCCCCGCCGTCGCCGATGTTTAACCCGGAGCCACCGGCGACGGAGATGTCACCCATATCTCGCTGCCCCGCGGTGCCCTATGGCTCGGGTTTAAACGACTCTGACCTACTCTAATGATAATGCTGCGGTATAGGGCGGGTCGATGTCGAAATAATGGGTGGGTATGCGCTTGCGAAAAATGGGGGATCGGACTATGTCCAAAATGGAATGGATACGCCCGCAACAAACCGTCCGACCCAGAGCGAACGGCAGGATTCCGGTGCTGCTGTGCCTGTTGGTTGCCGGCATGACCGCAGTGGTCGTATATCGTTGGGGGCATGAGAAGTGGTTGCCCGTCCGCGCCAAGCCGACTTACACCGCAACGGCCTACGTCGTCGAACACCCCCACAATGCCGTGCCCGACGGTCGCGCCAATGTTGGGGGCAACCGATTTGACGAGTCGTCGGACGGCGGGACTCGCGTTCCGCTGGTCAATACGGACGCCGACCCTCAACGCGCGAGGGAAGCGGCCGACTCGATGGCCGAGTCGTACGTCGGCGACCGGCGGAAAGAGTGGCGAACTCGCGTGGAGGGGCAACGGATCGAGGCGCGTCGGTCGGTGGAGCAGGCACGCCGGGAGCACGACGAGAGCGTGGCGCGGATCGAGGCGTTCGAGCAAAAACTTCAATTCGCGGACGCCAAGCAACCGGCCGCGACAACCGACGTGGCGTCCCGGCCGTCGATGGTCGTGAATCCTCGTTGGATCGAGCTAGAACGCCGATCGGAGGAGCTTATCCGCCACCGCGAGGAATTGCTCGTCGATCGCACTAATCTTCATCCGGCGGTGAGGGAAGTCTCGGACAAGATCGTCGAGATCGAACGGCGAATGGCCGGCATCCCGCGGGAAATCCCCGATTCCCAGGCGGAGGCCGAAATCGTGAAAGGGGACAGGTCCGATTTGCCGCGGAGCGGCCCGAAGGGTGCTTTGCACAAATCGGACCTGTCCCCTTTCGACCGTCGACACCGGGTCGCCGAACGGCTGGAAAAAGAACGCCAACGGAGGCTTGCGGAACTTACGGCGGCGGTCGAACAGACGGGGAAAACGTGCGAGGAGGCCAAGTTTGCCGAGCGACGGGCAATGCAGCGGATGCAGTCGGGGCCGCAATACTCCGTCGAACACGCCCGGCTCGTCGAGAATCCGCCGTCGGTCGATTACGGCTGGCGGCACCTGATATGGACCACGTTGGCAGCCGGCCTGATGATGGCCTTCGGCGCCGGTTCGCTATCGCTGGGGGCGGGCATCGAGCCGCCCGTGGCAACCGCCGCGGAAGTGCGGACCAAGACGGGTAAATCCATTATCGGCACGATACCCGCCGCCGATCCCGCTCCAGAGCTGGCCGAGATCGGTCGCCAGCGGCGCATCCGCCGCACGACGATCATACTCGGTTTGCTTCTGATGCTTTCCTGCCCGGCCGTGGCTGTTTGGGGAGTGTTGGGTATCTAGCACCTCGTTGCAGTCGATCTTGTCAGTTTGGTGGCACTGGCGAGACACCAGTGCCACCCACCGTAAAAACAAGCTATTTAGCCCCGGGTGAATACACCCGGGGTACGGTCTGGTGTGTCCAACCACCGTTGCCCGCCGTGTATTCACGGCGGGCTAAATGGTATTCACGGCGGGCTAAATGGTTTCTGTTGCGGAGATGCCCGAATAAGCGTCAATAATCGGTTTATTGATTCATCCAGCGACTGCCGAATTGATGGTATGGATCAATGCCAATTCGGCTCGAGGTTCGCGCCACAATAGGCAATATACATGGAGATTAGGGAAGGAACGACGATGTATACCGGCAGTATCGGCCAAAACCGGCGCCCATTTGCGTCCGTGCCGCTAGTGGATCACTATTTTCCGGCCGCCGCCATCGAAGGCGCGCGGACCACGCTGACACGCTGCATCCAACGCGGCGAGGGGGCGGGGTTGGTCGTCGGGCCTTCGGGAACCGGCAAAACCATGCTCTGTCTGCTCTTGGCACAGCAGTTCCGGAAAACCTTCCAAGTAGCAATGCTCGCCAGCGGGCGGCTAAGCTCGCGCAGGGCGCTGTTCCAAGCAATTTTGTACGAATTGGGACGCCCATATCGAGACATGGACGAGGGAGAACTGCGACTGGCTTTGATCGACTACCTCGACTGCGGAGACGGCAATCCCAACGGCCCGTTGAAAAAGGGTGCCACTGCTGGCTTGTCCAGCAGTGCGGGGAGAAACACCCGGGAAAACACTGCTGGACAAGCCAGCAGTGGCACCCGAACTCTCGAAAACAGACTTGTTCAACGGGCTGCTAACGGCATGGTGCTGTTGGTCGATGAGGCGCATACCTTGCCGTTGCGATTGTTGGAGGAGATCCGGCTGTTGAGCAACCTCGCGCGGAACGGTCAGCCGCTGGTGCGGCTGGTTTTGGTCGGCGCGCCGGTGCTGGAAGAGCGTTTTGCCAGCCCAAAGCTCGACTCGTTCAGCCAACGGCTCGGCGCCCGCTGCTATCTCGAATCGTTCAACCGCACGGAAACGCGGGAATACGTGCAATCTCAGATCGACTCGACCAGCACGTCGGGCGAAGAGGTTTTTCCCGAGGATACCTGCCAAAGCGTGTTTCAGGCCACCGGCGGCGTGCCCAGGTTGATCAATCAGGTCTGCGACCACGCCCTGCTGTTGGCACACGTCGCCGGACTGAAAACGATCGGGCCGGCAAACATCGAGGAAGCGTGGGCCGACCTGCAGCAGTTGCCCGCCCCGTGCAACGCCGAACATGAAACCGAGGACGCCGACGGCGGGGTGATTGAGTTCGGTTCGTTGGACGATTCGATCGAGTCGGAAAGCCGCTCGAAGGCCCCGGTGTTTCGGGTGGCCTCGGTCGAGCAGGAAGGGGCCGAGGAGGAAGATGGTTCCGAACCGGACGGGCAAATCCACCGCATCGAGCGGCTATTGGCCAAGGCCGACGAGGATTTTCAACCCGCCGGATCCATCGGACCCGAGGTCGAGTTGAACTTCGAGGAACCGGTCCATCCGTTCCAGGAGGAGTTCGAGCAGGAAGAGGTCGTCTCGGACCGCTATGCCGCGGTGCGGGCAAAGCAACCTCTCACGTTCGGCACCTCGGCCTACGCAGTTGAATTCGAGCCGCCGACGGCTTCCAGCGAGGCCCCAAGCGTCTGTATCGCGGAAGAACCCGAAACGCGGCACGAGGAGTGCGTTGCAGCCGGCCGTCACGAGGAACATGCCGCGGCATATTCTTCTACGCCCGACGATGAGACACGCCGGCACGAATACAGACAGTTGTTTTCACGGCTCCGCCGAGGTTGATCTTATGGCTACGACATGGGGCACAATCCAGCAAAACGGGACCGGTACGCCGCCGACGCCGGTGATACTGCCGCTTCGGGCGAGCGAAGCGCAAGCGACGGGAAACCGGAATGTAGAAACGCCCCCGGACTGCGGTCCGGGGGGGCTGGAGGGTAATCTGCAATTCGTGTTCCCCGAACTGCCGCCGACAACCGTGGCACAGCCGTCCCCGGTTGTGCCGCAAAAAGAGATAGAACCGCCGGCCGACGGGGTGCCGACGGCGATCTGGCCGGCATGCGGACGGCCGGCGACCGTGCGGGC
Source organism: Planctomycetota bacterium (assembly GCA_030612765.1). GTDB lineage: Bacteria > Planctomycetota > Planctomycetia > Pirellulales > Thermoguttaceae > JAHIKV01. Next base: position 14,159 of record JAUWNG010000073.1, on the reverse strand, counting down.
GTACGCCGAAACGGCCGAGACAATCTATCGACGCTTGCAGCCGAACTTCGCGACAATCTTGGCGCTGACCAGTCCGGGCGACGGCGACGGCAAGACCAGCCTGATGATCTCGCTGGCCCCCGAACTGGCAAAATTTACCGGCAGCGTGTTGGCGGTGGACGCCGATTTCCGCAAGGCCGACCTTTCGTCGCGGCTGGTCCTCCCGACCGGCGCCGCGACGGATAGGTCGACGGCCTTGATCTATCCGACCAATTGGCCCGGCTTGAACGTCCTGCCGGGTTGGGGTGGCGGTTGCACTGCCACCTCCGGGGCGATAGTACAACTGTCGTCCCAACACCCGCGGTGTTGGGACCGCGATTGGTTCGATGATTTGCGGCAGCGCTGGCCGCTGGTGCTGCTGGATACCCCGTCGTTGGAGCACGCCGAGGCGACGCCGATCATGCGTTATTGCGACGGTGTGTATCTGGTGGTGCGATTGGGCCATACGGCGCGACGCGCCGTGGCCGAGGCCGTCCGCGCGATCAACGCCCGCGGCGGTCGATTGCTGGGGAGCGTGATTGTTGGGTAGGCCGGGTTGCAACCCGGCGATTATTCCGCCGGGTCACGACCCGGCCTACTTCTCTTCCCAAACCGTTCTGCTTGCGCGGCGATATCGACGCCGACCATCCGGCTCCAGGCCGCCAATAGCTCTCCGAACACTTTGCCCGGCCGCCCGGCGCCGATCGGCCGGCCGTCGAGCCGCACCACCGGCAAGATGCACGTCGAGGTGCTTGTGAGCATCGCCTCGTCGGCCGAGGCCACGTCCTCGACCGTCAAATCGCGTTGCAGGCAGGGTATACCCAGTCCTCGGGCAAGCTCCACGACCGTCGACATGCTGATGCCGGGCAAAATCTTGTCCGAAGGTGGGGAAATCAGTCCTTCGCCGGCGCGGAGGATCAACAGGTTGGCCGTCGATGCCTCGGTAACGAATCCTTCGGCGTTCAACAGCAAGGCCCTGGCATGCGGGTCCGCGGCGGCGGCCTCCCGGTCGGCAAGGTAATAGTGCATCCGGCTGCGGCACTTCAACTCTGCCGGCCAACAACTCGTCGGCACCTGCCGAACTTTGGTGGCCACCAACGCCTGGCCGCTCCGATACTCTTCGGCCCAAAAATGGAACGCCAAAGGATGCGTGTGCAGGCAGACCGTGGGTCGCGCGGGAATCGCCGGCCCGTAGGCCGGGTGAATTCCGGGTGTAATCACAATCGCCAGCCGAAGATCGTCGTCCGACGCGAGCAGGCGATGGTTCCGCGCGGCCAGTTCTTCGGCGACCAAGGCGATTTCATTCAGGCCCATGCCGGGGTCGACGCCGACGATCTCCAGCGAATGTGCCAGCCGGGCGAGGTGTTCGTTCAGCCGGAACAGCTTGCCGCCGAAGGTCCGCAGTTGCTCGGCGACGGAGACGCCCAGGACGAAGCCGGCGTCGTCGACCGAGACCGCCGCCGCCGAGGCGGGGATCCAATCGCCGTTGAGAAATGCCACCGGTTCGTTCATCCCGGCATTATGTGGGATTTCGGCCGGCTGCGATAGGTCCGTTTTGTCCGCAACACTAGCCCGAAGCGCAAGCGAGGGTTAATCGTTGCCAATCCCTCGCTTGCGCTTCGGGCTAGTGTATCGTTATGAATAATGCGGGTTAGTGTTCGGCCGGCGGATCGTCGAGGAACGTGTAATACGCCCATTGGCTGACGACGTTTGACGCCGAGCAGTAGCAGCGCCAGTCGTGGACTTTGCCGACCGTGCAGCTAACGTCCGCCACTTGGACATTTGGCGACTCCTGGAGGCAGCAAGGGCCGATGAATCCCATTGCTTGCGGCCCGCCGCGGCCGTTTAGCCGGGGATACCATCGCAACACCCGGTCGCAGCCGTTTTGGGTGATCAGCACCCCCTCGAGCAGCGAGAGCGCCAGGCCGTGCCGGCCGTCGGGGGCGAGCCAGTCGGCGTCCATGGCGGCGGCGAGCAACACCGCCCGAATGGGGTTCCGCTTTCCCGCGGTCCAATCGGCAACGGTTTCCGCCGGGAGTTGCCTACCCGCAACTTCTCCGCCGGCCAGCAGATGGGCGGCGCCGGTGATGATCCGCGGTCCGAAGCTGTGGCCGACCAGGCCCACTTTCGTCTCGGGCGGAAGGGTGTCGAGCCAAGCGGCCAGATAATAGCTCTCCACGTTGCAGTATTCGGCCTTCAAGAGGAAGTCGTTCCGGTTGCGGCGGCAGACCCGCCCGGCGGGCCACGACCAGATAACGTAGCGGAACGCCCGGCAGCCGACCGCCGAGCGGATCGACCGGTAGGCGTACATCCCCTTGGTCACCGCCCCGTCGGCGTCGGTCTTGTTGCCGTGGATGTAAACGACGGTCGGCGTTTCGCCGTCGGCTTGGAAGTCCGTTGCGTCGGCCTTCTCGAACCGGCAATCGTCCCGCAACCGCCAGTAGCGGATGCCTTTTGGGGCCGATTCCAACGGGCCGCAGCGCGGGGCGCAGCGCGTGCTCAGCAACCAAACGTCTTGCGGCCGCTGGTCGGCGCGAGCGGCGACGGCAAAGAGCAAAACGGCGGCGAACAAAATGATGGGGGCGAGGGGCGAGAGACGAGGGGCGAGGGACGAGGGACGAGGGGCGAGGGAAGTCCAATCCCAATTCTTCACATTGATCGTCATGGTGATGCGCCTACAAAGTCTGCCGGACCGGAAGAACCGCAATGGAGCGTAAACTTCGCCCCATCCTAAAGCAAGCGTAGCTCAAAAACAATGCGCGCGGTGGCAATCTTGCAACCGGGATGTTTCCCGAAAAACACAACCGTTGCATTTGCACATCGTCAATACTGGTGTAAAGTTTTCTTGGTAGAGAGTAGTGCGAAGGAACGTAACCATTTTGATGGGAGATTTCAGGAATGAAGAGGCTACTGATATTAACGGCAATAGGGACGCTGGTGTTAGGCGTGGCGGGATGCCGGTTTTGGAACTGCTTGTGGCGTGGTCCGGCGTATCAGACGTGCCCGCCGGCGGCAATTTCCTGTCCCACCCCTTGCCCGCCGTCCAGTCCTTGCGACCCATACTCCGGCGCTCCGGCCATCGTGACGCCCGGACCGGAAACCTACGCGCCTGTGCGCTGATCGGTAGGAGGCCAGTTATGAAGAGACTTTTGGTTCTAACGGTATTTGTTGTGTTGCTTGGCGGCGTAAGCGGGTGTCGGGTGGCCGAGTGCTGGAATTACGCCTGGAACTCCCGCTTCCATCCCGAGCGAAACATAATCGTCGCGGACCCGTGCGTAATGGTCGATCCGTGCTGCGATCCGTGTTGCGATCCGTGCTGCGTAAGCGGCTGCGGCACCTCGGCGTGCGGCGTACCCGCGGTGATGTCCGCCCCCATGTTGCCGTAAATAGTTCCTGTTGCGGAAGTGTGGGTGCCATGGGTAAGCGGAGCTTACCCGTGTGGGATTTCCGCGTTATCCGGCCCACGGGTAAGCTTCGCTTACCCATGGCACCCGGTCCAATAGCCCTCCGGCAAACAAGTTCATCGCGAGTCGGCCGTGCCGTCCTGAACGCGGCCGACCGCGATGGACCTCGGCAGTCGCCGCTCCTGCCACCAGCGTTTCAGCCGTAGTATCTGCGCGCGCGGGGCCAGCGGCGGAAAGTGGCTGTATCGCATCACGGGGACCACCCGTGTCTGGAAGTAGCGCTTGCTCTCCAGCGAGCCGACGCCCATGTCGAAAAAGCGGTCGCCGCGGGCAAAACTGTCGCGGAGCGTGTAGGCCAGCAGCACGTTTCCCGCCCCGCTCCGCGTTCGCCCAGCGTCGTAGCCCCGTCGCAGTCCGTAAACGTAGCCGCGCCAGTGGTATCCGTAGATGAATGCCACGGGCGAACCGTCCAGCAGCAACAAGTTGAGATCGACGGCGCCGGCCGCGGCGGCGGACTGGTGGACCTCGCGCAAAAAACCGCGCACCGGCTCGTCCGACAGCGTGGTGCCGTTGGTCGCGGTGGCCTGCCAGCTTTGCCGCGCGAGACTTTCGCTGGCGTCGTATAGGTCCCAGCGGGGCGAACCATCGTCGTGCTTCAGGCCGGCCGGCCGATAACGCACGTGGGAGAGATCGCCTTGCTCGAGCAGCTTCCGCTCGGCGTTGCGGAACTGCCGCAACCAGGCGCCCTTTCTCGCCGACCAATACGCCTCCCAAGTGCCGTCGAGGTCGACGATCGCCGTCTGGTCCCAAACGGTCGGATAGGCTTGAAAACCGGCGGCGGTCATGGCTTGCCGGACGTCGAGCGGTTCGGCGCCGACGGCCCCTTGCCAACGCAGATCGAGGACGTCCCAGTCGCGTCGGGTGCGTCGGACGTGTTCCAGGCCCGCGCGAAGAATCCCGGTCGGGTCGGGACCGATGGGACCGTAGAACGAGCCCCAATCGTGCAAAGGATAGGTGAGGACGCGAAGTCGGCCGAGTTTCGACTTTTCGGTCCGCACCACAAGCGGCAGTATCCCCGTCGGGCGGTCGTCTGCTAGACCGACCAGTACGCGGAGACGCTGACCGGCGCCAAAATGCCTCCAATAGGCCTCCAACCACGGTAGCGATTGAAAAAACGACGCGCCCGCGGTTTGACCGAGCAGAGTTTCCCAATCGCGGCCGAATTGGGCCAGTTCTTCGATCCGGTTGATCTCGAGTATCCGGGGCATGGGAAACTCTACTATACCGGAGCTTTCCCAGTGTAGTGTTTGCCGCAACACGTTGAAGTGCAACGACATGCGGCGATTTTTCCGGAGTGGTTTACCGCGCCCGGCCGCCTCTGGTTCCCAATTTTCCAGTTTGGGAAACGCGCGGCGTGCAAGCCGGCCGGATAAACACGGATTTCTTTCTCCTCCGAAAAGAAGGTAGACGGCCTGGATTGCGGAAATATAATATAAGTAGCTGTCTCTTCCTCCCCGAGACCACCAATCATGGTTTACAAACTCGGGGTGAGACATGCGGGCCGCGACCGGCAAACTCAGAGCGCCGCGATCGCGGCCCTTTTTATTCGACCGCGATTTGCGTTCCTTCGCGTCGGGCAATCTCGATGACCGCGCTGGAGTCGTCCTGCTGCCATTGTTGCTCTCCGCAGGCGATCGGCTCGATCCGGCTGTCGATGCGAGCCGCTTGATGCCAGAGAAAGTTCACGTCTTGCCGGTCGAAAGGACCGTCGAATCGCGGCGAGACAACCAACAAGTCGATGTCGCTCCAAAGTCCGGCCTTACCGGCCGTCCACGAGCCGAAGATGACGCCGAAACGCACCGCCAATCCTGCTGCTTGCAGAGCGCGCAAATAACGCTGCACGACGTTTACCACCGACTGGTCAACCACTTCCAAATCCCTTCCGCTCGAGCGAGAGACGCCCGGGCTTCGTCGGGGGTGGGTGCGGGCAATAATAATTCCGGATACCGACCTTCGATGTTGAAAGCGTTCATCTCGGCCAGCGTATCCAACTGTTCCTGCACGCATGGCAGGCCCGCCAACTCCGCCAGTCGCACTAAATTATGCACTCGGGGCGCCAAGTCATTGGTGGCGCGGCACACCTCGGCCTTCAGGGCTTTCTCCAACGACAAGTGCAGAAAGAACAGACCGTGGCGAATCCTGCCGCGACCAATCAACTCGCGGGCAACGGTCAAGTCCTCCTCGGCCCCGGCACACCAGAATCCAATTTGCTTGGCTACGTTGATCATGGACGCTATTCTATCCTCAACGCTGGCACTATGTCCATCCGTTACCAAGAATCCAGAATCGCTACTCCTCCATGACCTCTTTCTCACGCGCCTTTGCCAGTTCGGTGGCCTGTGATTCGTAGGTCTTGATGAGTTTTTGGATTTCTTCCTTGACCTGATCGCGGTCGTCTTCGGATAAATCCTTGTTCTTTTCGCCGGCGTCGGCCTGTTTGTTGCCGTCGCGGCGGATGTTGCGGATGGCGACCTTGGTCTCCTCGGCCAATTCCTTCACCCGGCCGACCATCTTGCGGCGGACCTCGGTCGACAGCGGCGGGATGCCCAATCGGATGATGCGGCCGTCGTTCTGCGGATTCAGGCCCAGGTCGCTCGACAGGATGGCCTTTTCGATGTCCTTCAACGTGCCGGGGTCGTAAGGGCGGATGACGATCTGGTTCGGCTCGGGCGCGCCGACCGAGGCGACCTGCTTGATCGGCACCGCGGAGCCGTAGACCTCGACCTTCAGCGAATCGACCAGGGCCGGATTGGCCCGGCCGGTGCGGATGCCGGCCAGGTCTTCCTTGAGCTTGCGGACGGCCTTTTCCATGCGCTCTTCGACGTCGAGCAGGATTTCGTCGGTGGTCATGGGAGTAGAGGGGGTTCGGGATTCGGGGGTTCGGGATTCGGGGTTCGGGATTCGGGGTTCGGGGTTCGGGATTCGGGGTTCGGGATTCGGGGTTCGGGGTTCGGGATTAGAAACGCCCCGCGACTGCGGTCGCGGGGGGAGTTAATTCCAAATTCCCGAATCCCGACCCCCCAACCCCGACCCCCGTCACTATTCATGAATCAACGTGCCGATGCGTTGGCCGAGGACGGCGTTCTCGATGTTCCCGTCCTTGCGGAAGTTGAACACCAGGATCGGCATGTTGTATTCGGCGCACTTGGTAATCGCCTCGTGATCCATCACCCGAAGGTTTTGCCGGAGGAAATCGTCGTAGCTCAACTCGCTGTAGAGGACGGCGTGGGGGTTTTTCTCGGGGTCGTCGCTGAATACGCCGTCGACGCGGGTGGCCTTCAGGATGATTTCTGATTCAAGCTCCAGCGCCCGCTGGGCCGCGGCGGTGTCGGTGGTGACGAAGGGGCTTCCGGTGCCGCCGGCGAGGATGACGAGCCGTCCTTTTTCCAGGTGTCGCCGCGCCCGGCGACGGATGTACGGCTCGGCCACGCCGTCGGTCCGCACGGCGGTCATCAGCCGCGTGTTGCAGCCGAGCGATTCCAGCGCGTCTTGCAGTGCCAGGCCGTTGATCATCGTGGCCAACATGCCCATGTAATGGGCAGTCGCCTCGTGGACGCACGAATTACCCGAGGTGAACTGCGCCCCGCGAAGAATGTTGCCGCCGCCGATGACGATGGCGATCTGCACGCCGTGCTGGGCGGCGTTGTAAGTTTGCCGGGCGATGTGCAGCACCGCGTCCATGGCGATGCCGCGCTCGCCGGGATACATGAACCCTTCGCCGGAAATCTTCAACACCACGCGGCGGTACTTGGGCGCCTCGGCCGATTGATCGGGCTGGCTCATCGCGGTTACTCCTTGGGCAACTCCCAGTGGACGAATCGTTTCAACTTCATGCCGGCTTCCTTGGCCACCTGTCCGACCGTTTTCTTGCCGAACTTCATTTCGTTGGCGATCGGTTGGTCTTCGAGACATCGGGCGGCATAAAACTCGCGCATCCGGCCCTCGACCATTTTGGCGACAATGTTCTCCGGCTTGCCTTCCTTTCGCGACATCTCGGCGAGTATTTCCCGCTCCCGGTCGACCTCGGCGGTGTCAAGCTCTTCGCGGCGGAGCACTTTGGGCCGCATGGCCGCCACGTGCATGCAAATATCGCGGGGCAATTCTCCGCCTTCACCCTCGAATTGCAGCAGCACGCCGGCCGCGGCATTGTGATGGGCATATCCGCCCGTCGGGCCGTCGAGCCGAACGATCCGCTCGAACTTGAACACCTCGCGGATGCGGTTGAGCAGGTCGTCGAACTGCTGGCGGAGCGTCGTTGCCTTGCCGCTGGGCGAAGGCTGGGCAAGCAACTCCTCCGTGGTGGCGGCGCCGGGACCGGTGGCCAATTGCCGGGCCAGGTCGTCGGCCAGTTGGATAAACTCGCCGTTGACGGCCACCGAGGCGCTCTCGCAGCGGATGTCCACCATCGTGGCCCGACCTTGTTCCGGGTCGATGTAAATGGCGATCCGGCCGAACGTGGTTGCCCTCCCGGCGCGTTTTTCTATCAGCTTCGCGCCGCTTATGCGGAGCAACTCGACCGCCTTGTCAACGTCTCCGTCCGCCTCTTGCAGGGCCTTTTTGCAGCCCATCATCGGCAATCCCGTCTTTTGACGAAGTGTTTTGACGGCCGCCGCGGTAATCTCTGGCATGGGGTATATCTCCCGTGATCATTTCTTGCGTAACACGGTAGGCCGGGTCGTGACCCGGCACGGAATGTTCGCCGGGTTACAACCCGGCCTACTTCGCCGCGTGGACGCGGCGGCTAAACAATGATGCCTGCTACACCGCGGCCGCCACCGCGCCCTCGACCTGCTCCTGCTTGGCCGCGCCGGCGGCGTTCTTGCCCGACATAATCGCGTCGGCCAAGAGCGTCACGATCAACTCGATCGAGCGGATGCTGTCGTCGTTGCCGGGGATCGGCAGGTCCACCTCGTCGGGATCGCAGTCGGTGTCGATCAGGGCGACCGTGGTGATGCCCAGTTTGCGGGCCTCGCAGATGGCGTTCTTCTCTTTCCTTGGGTCGATGATCATCAGACATTCGGGCAGGCGGTCCATGGCGCGAATGCCGTTGAGGTTGCGGTACATCTTGCGGTACTCGCGGTTCAACGACGACTGCATCTTTTTCGAGTAGGCGGAGATTTTGTCGGAACTGCGCAGCGCTTCGAGTTCCTCCAGTCGCGTAAGCCGGCTGCGGATCGTGCGGAAGTTGGTCAGCGTGCCGCCGAGCCAGCGGTCGCTGACGAATGGGACGCTACAGCGGACGCCTTGCTGCTCGATTACGTCGCAGGCCTGCCGCTTCGTGCCGACCAACAGCACGAGGCTTCCCCGGGCGATGACTTGCTGCAAGTATTTCCGCGCCCGCAAAAGGCCGCGGATCGTCTCGCGGACGTCGATAATGTGAATCTGATTGCGTCGGGCGTAGATGTACGGACGCATTTTAGGGTTCCAACGGCTTGCCCGATGCCCAAAATGAACCCCAGCCTCGATTAGATCCTTTACTAAAACGGTAGCCACAAAGCACTCCTTTTCCACAGGCACACCGGCCATTGGCGAGGAAAAGGGGACAGGTCCAATTTATGCACAGCACCCTTCGGGCCGTTCCGGCAAATTAGACCTGTCCCCTTTTCCCCTGTCCGGCGTTAGGTCGAAAATTCGGTCTGCAAAACGTCTGTATACCGCCCTGGACCGTTCAGAGCGGTAAACCCCATAATGTAGCAGGCGCGGCGAGGGAGGTCAACTCCTCAGTACGTCTCCACTCGGAGGTGGGGCATGTCAGCGAAATGGGATGGGTTTCGTGTAACCAGACTGTGGCCGGCCGCTATCGCCGTGGCGGCGATCAACACGTCCATATTCCCCGCCGGCCGGCCGATGCGCCGCAAATGGGCGGTCGTTTCGCCATACACCTGAGCGGCCGAATCTGCAAACTCCAGAACGGCGTCGAGATGGTCCAGGACACCGCGAAGGCATGCCTCGTCCCGTTCCCGGTCGAGCGAAAGCTCGATTCCAACATATACTTCGGCAAGGTTCAATCGTGTCGTCACGTTTGCCTCGCCGCGGCTCGCCATTTCCTTGATTTTCTCCAGCGCACGACTCCTCCACTCGGGATTCGAGCGGAGCAGATCGATCAAGACCGTGGTGTCCAAGCAGGCCATCAGTACTCTCGGTTCGAGGGTTTGTGACGGTCGCTTATGTGCTGCTCGATCGCCTCGATCGCCTCGTCGCTCAGCGGCGAGCTTTCGACCTGCCGGCGGAACGCCTCGAAATCGAACGGCGGCTTCACCACCCGCTTGATCACCTGACTGAAAGACTCGCTATCCTTGCGGACCGATCGGAGCCGATCGTAAGCCTCCAGATCAACTGAAATGGTTTTTGTTGCCATAGCCAAATGTAACTCCACTTGCCACCCACCATGTATGTGTATGTATGTGTATCTTATCCGTAAGTAGTAGACATGGCAAGTCGAAAGTGAGGATGAAAAAGGTGCGGCAAGCTACCCCGCCTGGACTTGAACCAGGAATGAGGGAACCAAAATCCCTTGTGTTACCAATTACACCACGGGGTATCAATTCGACAATCTTACACCGAGGAGGCTGGTTTCCGCAAGCCCGTGCCAGGGCGTCCAGAAGGCTCCGCGAAAACACCGCCACAGCAGCTTTGGGCCGCCGCAGTCCTCACACGTGCCCATCGGACTTCCCCAGATTGCAGTCTTCACAGAGCGTCCAGAGATTGTCGTCTTCGTTCGACCCACCCTTGGCATGTGGTACTCGATGGTCAATATGCAGCTTAACGCCATCGTCCTGCGATCGTCCGCACAATTGGCACTTGTAGCCATCTCGTTTCAGAATGGCGAAGCGACGAGACTTGGAGATTGATTCGCGGGGCGTCTTATCGCCATTTGGCTCGTCGTTCTCGTCTGTCTCTGGCCCGAGATAGCCGGTCGGTACTTCGGCCATGCTCACCCGCTGAATGACGGCCCCACTTCGCATTTTGATTATCGGCGTTGTTCGGCCTGCCCCGGTCCAAAAAAGGCATAAGTGAGGATTCCGCCAATGTGGGGACTTCTCTTTTTCGAGTTGAAGCGTTCTGCCTACGTCAAACCCACGTCCCGCTCTCCTGGCTGCCCGTTCTTCCAACCATTTCTTTACGTCGGGATCGTCCGTTTCCGCGTATCGTTTTTGATCTTTTGACAGCACGATTGGTGTAATTAGGTCATCATCGTGACTCAGAAGTCCGACAAATACTACCAGCCGGATAAGAACAGCGCCCATCTTCTCATAGCCATTCGGCTTTTCGTGTAGTTGCGTAATCCATCTCTCGACGTGATCCTCCGCATTGTACGCCGCATGCAAGTAGACGTTGTCTGCTCCTTCGAGCGGTATCGCAGTAACTTGTATACATTGGTTGTGCCAGAATAGTATTGCTGCCTTCAAGCCGTTTGGTTCGTGTCCGCGAGCAAATCGCAATACGAGAGACTCAAAGGGCACCTCGAAGGATGCGAAGGCCAGTTCCAGCTTCACTTGTTGCGAAAGCTCAATCGCTATCGGCCAGACATTATAGAACGGACGTTGAAGTTCTACCCATTTTTGCTCGGCCAATTGGTAAATTCCCCGCTTGAACGCTAGATCGCGTTTCGCCGGCGTTCGGGCATTTTCGTATGCGTCTCTCGCTTGATTTGCGAATAGCAATCGAGCTTCGCCCGGTTTCATCTTGCGAAGCATCTGCTTTAACTCCGGGTTTTGGCCGTGCTTCAAAAGCTGCCCCCGAAGCGTCGTATAGTCATGGAACTGCATTTTCGGCTCCGCCTATGGCAGACGCGGGAGTATCCCCTTTATCTTTGCTATGCCGTTCAAAACCAGATGTCGTCGATCTTCTTGATGATTCGTTTTGCCAATTCCTGCTCTTCCGCTATCTGCCGATTAGTGTTGACAGCAGCTTGTGCTTGTTCTGGAGGAGCGAACAAGCCGGGCCACTCGGTTAGGAAATCTGCTGCACCGTCAACAAACGTCGTTTCTCCTCGTGCCACTTCGGCAAGTAATTCCTCTTCCCTCTTGCAGCCATCCTCGGTTGGAACGATGTGGTAGGCAGAGCGAACTATCTGTTGGCCCAGCGAAAACGCACGCAAGATTGATTCTTCTGTGTCCATGAAGGTGATCGACTCAAGAGGCGCTATTGGCCGCACGTTGGAAAATGAGAATCCTAAAAGTCCTTCCCGGATTGTGGAAAGAGTTGGCGTCTATCTCATAGGTGCATCCGATTTTCTTGGTCAACTCGGCAACGGATTGCAGGTCTGCCAAGGTCAAGTGGAAGGGTTCGGAAACAAACGCCGTTTGGTCGCGCCATTCGGTGGATCCGAAATGATCGAGCCATGACAATTTGAGCTTGCGTTTGACCTCATTAACAACGGTTGCCCCGTCGCCCTTTGACGCCGGAAAGGCTTTGAGCAATGCACGACGAAACCAGCCTGGAACACCATTACGCACTGGACTTGGCTTGAGAATCTTCCGCGCCGCTTGGGCTTCTGGTGTGGTAGCTGCCATTTTCTTGCTCCTTGGAACAAATAAGGACCGTCAGTCTTCTGCCTGGACACGGGACATCAATTTCGGAATGCGGATCGCCGTATTCTTCCTTCTTGAATCCACCGGCAGTATAGCGGACGATACAACCCTTGAAAAGCAACAGTCCCCGGCCTGGAGTTGCGGCCCGTGTGACACTATAATGTGGTCGAAACCTCCTCCGTCCCGGAGAACCCAAGACATACCGTGGCCGCTCGGCGGTCACATAACAACCAAATGACGCGCAAGCGTCCGTTCTGCTTCCTTCAGAAGCCGCCCACACTTAGGCCGCAAGCTGGATAGCCGAGGGCAAACCAGGAACAACCCTTCCCGATTCCGCCCAAAAAACGGCAAAACCCCCGCCAAATATTGGTGGGGGCTTGCCTTGCCTCGAATCCAGTCCCGAAAATCCGCTCCGCAACAAAACTTTTCTACTGGTAGTACTTGGCGTTGTTCGGAAAGAATCCGCCGGTGGTTTCGTCGTACTGCCAGCCCGCTCCGCCGGCGACTACGCCCGTCGGCACCATGCCGGCGGTGGCCACGGTCACTATATCGGAACTGTTGTTGAATGGATTGGCGGGAACCTCGCCTTGGAAATACGGGCCATAATCCAGGTCCGTTCCAGTGTTGCCGTTGATGGCCGTCGACTTGGTCATCTGATCTTCAAATTTGGCCAACTCGGGAACCTTGCCGGCGTGATGGACCTTGTACAGCTCGATTTGCGAGCGGATCGTGTGCAGATTGAACTTAAGCGAACTCTCTTTCGCGTCCGCGTCGTTGATCGACGAGGAAAATTGCGGAATGATCGTGGCGGCCAGCACCGCCATGATGATCACGACAATCAACACTTCGATCAAAGTAAAAGCATTTCTGCGATTTGAAGGCATGATTACCAGCTTCCGTGGATGCAAGTGATTCGAGAAAACGTTTTGTTGTGGGCGTGAACGATTACGTGGGCGTGAGGTCGGGAAATCGACAACACAGTGCCATTATTGATTAACTAGGTTGCATCCGTGGATTGGTCAAGTAACGATCCGCGTTTCTCGCTTCCTCTTTGGTTATCCCGTGGCTCCCCACCCCTAACAGCCCGTTGAAAAAGTCGATTTTCGAGAGTTTGGGTGCCACTGCTGGTTTGTCCAGCAGTGTTTCCCCGGGTGTTTCTCCCCGCACTGCTGGGCAAGCCAGCAGTGGCACCCTTTTTCAACGGGCTGCTAACCCCAACATGGTGGGATGAGAAACCGGCTCTTTCGATACCACCGGAGCAATCCGCTTTTCCTCCACGGTAATGGCAGAACCCGCAACCCGCAGATGGCGTGTATATCCGTAGAATCAGATCGATCACTACCATACGAACCGACCCTCTATCTATCTTGATAATTTCACTATTCCCAAACAGCGTATATCAAGCACTTGCCGCATCTTGACGATAGCGACTACAGGAAAGCCCCGTTGAAATACTGTTTGCGTCATCTACGTTGTATTGTCGATTTGGGGCACGATATTATTTTAGGCGATACGGCTTATGTAGGTGATGTAGGCGGGTCGAAGATGCTGAATGGCGGATTCCGCCCGTTAGGCCAAGCCCTATCCGGTTTTAGATGCTCGAAGGAGGCATGCGATGAAAAAGTTACTAGGAGTGTCGCTAATCGCGACGGTCCTGCTGGCTATCGTGGCAAGCACGGCAGATGCTCGCTACTGCGGCGCTGCACGATACCAAAGCTGGAGGCGAGCCTGCTGCCCAACCGAGTGTTGCCAGCAGCAGTGCTATACGGTCATGAAGACCTGCAAACAAGTGGTGTACGAGCGGCGGCAGTACACCTGTTACAAGACCCGCTACGAGCGGGTTCGTGTTCCCAAAACCGTCAATTGCGTGAAGTACGTTCCCGAAACCCGCTATCGGGAGGTTGCTTACACGGTGTGCAAGCCGGTGTGGGAGACCAGGACCAAGGAAATCTGCTACACGGTCTGCAAGCCGGTGTGGGAGACCAGGACCAAGGAAATCCACTACACGGTCTGCAAGCCGGTGTGGGAGACCCGCACCAAGCAGTACCATTACACGGTCTGCAAGCCGGTGTGGGAGACTCGCACGAAGGAAATCCACTACACGGTCTGCAAGCCGGTGTGGGAGACCCGCACCAAGCAGTAC
>JAUWNG010000053.1 GCA_030612765.1 Planctomycetota bacterium | reverse complement strand
TTTTTTTTTTTTGGTGTGGGGGGGGGGGGGGCCGGGGGTTTTAAAATGTCTGCCGGGGGGTCACCCCCCCCCCGCTACACGATTGATAAAAAACCTCAGTTCCGGCTGCCGAACCGCGTTACGTAGTACAACAGCGTGAGGATCGTCTGAAGGGTGGCGGCCACGTAGGTCAACGCCGCGGCGTTGAGGACCTTCTTGACGTACGTCAGCTCTTGGTCGTTGACGATCCCCAGTCCGACCAGTTGTGCCTTGGCCCGCGCGCTGGCGTTGAACTCCACCGGCAGGTTTATTACCTGGAAGACGACCACGACGGCAAACAGCCCGATGCCGAGAAAAATCAAGGGCGGCTGTCTCATAATCATGCCGATGATGAGCAGGATCATGCTGGCCTTGTCGCCGAAACCGGCCACCGGCACGGCGACGTTGCGAACCATGAGCGGGGCGTAGGAGCGGGCGTGCTGGATGGCGTGGCCCGCCTCGTGTGCGGCGATGCCGACCGAAGCCAACGTCCGGTTTTGATACACCTCCGGCGAGAGCCGAAGCACCTTTGCCCGCGGATCGTAGTGGTCGCTCAAGCGGCCGGGTATCTGTTCGACGCCGATGTCGTTCAATCCGGCGGAGTCGAGTATGTGCCGTGCGGCTGCCGCGCCGCTCAGCGGGGCCGCCATCCGCTGCGCCTGAGCGTAGGTCGTCCGGATGCGAAACTGTGCCCACATCCCCAGCAAAACCGCCGGTGCAATCCACAAAAAATACATCGGGTCGAAAAAATACATGGATACCTTTCTCTACGGATTGAAGTCAAACGGATTATCGGTTCAGTTGTACCCTGAGTATTATATTCTACGCGGGCGGAAAAGTCCTCGGTTCGCCCCGTACTCAATTATTGGTCCCGATTATCGGCTGGTTGTTCCGTTTTTTCTTTTTTCGTCGGTTGTTCCGCCGAGGACGGCTCCGTCTCCCCACGATTGGCGGGGTGCTTGCCCGTGTCGCCAATAATCAAGACCCGGCCCGATTTACCAAACGTCACTACGATGCCGCCGGCGTCGGTCGACTGGAGTTGAACCAAGGGCCTTCCGTCAGCGGAGAACGTGTTGATCGCGCCGTTGTGCGATTTGGGGTCCGCAAAACCGGCGATCACCGGCCGTCCGGTCGGCCCCACGACAATCAATTCCCGACACTCCGACCGTCCGGCTTCCAACTGGTTGAAGATCGCTCGCCCGGCCTGAATTTCGCCGCAACGAATCCGTCTGACGTCGATTTCGCCGGCTTTCAACATTGTCCCCATGCCCCCAAAATGAGTGGGCGGGAGTATCTTGTCTCGCAGCGCGATGCCGAGCGTCAAGAATAGCAACGGATATACAATCCAGCGTTCGCGGGTAGACATTGTATATTCTCCCGGGCGAGTTAAATGCCCAAAATGCCGATTTTCGAGAGTTCGGGTGCCACTGCTGGCTTGTCCCGCAGTGTTTTCCCGAGTGTTTCCCCCCACACTGCTGGGCAAGCCAGCAGTGGCACCCTTTTTCAACGGGCAGCCAAGGTCGAACCTCGGCCGTGAAGATACCGTCAAGTCGAGGACGTGGGAAGGGTAAAGTGCGGGCATAACGGAATTCGACCCCGTGGCCAATGTTCCGTCGGCCGCGAATCGGACGATTTCAACTGCAAGATGGTTTTTCGGAGGTGCTTTCCTCGCTCCGTCCAATAAGGGATACTTAAGATATGAGAAGTGGTTTAGCCTCGGCAACAGTAGCGGCAGTGCTATTGGGGGGGTGTGCGCCGGAGAGCGCGCCGCCCGTGCCCGCTCCGCGTATGCCGGCGGTCGCCAAATCGACTTCAACCCCGCCCTCGGTTGCCGAGAAAAAGCCGGTCGTCGTCACGGTCGAAAAACCGGTGTCGAACCCGGACAAGCAATCGGTGGAAGAGTCGCCGTCGGTTCGCACGACGGATGATTTCGGGCTGCCGCTGGTGATCGTGATCAAAGCGCCCGAGGTGCCCAAGGAAATCCGTGGGCCGTCGCCGCCAATCCGAGATGCTTCCGGCGCCGCCCCGAAATCGTAGCGGCCAGCCTAGCAGCCCGTTGAAAAAGGGTGCCACTGCTGGCTTGTCCAGCAGTGCAGGGGAAAACTCCCGGAAAAACACTGCTGGACAAGCCAGCAGTGGCACCCAAACTCCCGAAATCCGACTTTTTCAACGGGCTGCTAGGGTTTGTCGGCCGGATCGTCTTTCTTCGCGGCGTCCGGCGTGGATTTCTTCTCCCACTTGGCCACCAACTCCCTCATTTTACCGAGAGTTATCGTCAGCTTGCCGTTCTTGATCAACCCCATTGCTTCGGGGTCTTTGTCGCGAAGACGTTGCTTGAGCAACTGCGGGAACTTTTTCATCGTCTCGCGATCGCTCTCTGTCACCTGTGGATGCGCTGGGGCGGCCGGCGGCGGTAGCTCTATGGATTGATACTGAAATGTGGATGCCTGGGGCTGATCCGTGGCAGCGGCGTCGTCCACGGGCTTGTTCTCCAACTCGTCGAGGAAACGCCGGTCGGCTTCGCAGAGCTTCTCGATCGGCACGAGGATCACCTTGCCGTTGGCCTTTTCGAGCTTCACATCGTCCCCTTCCCGGCCGAGATACTTCGCCTGGACTTTGAATTTTCCGGTGTCGTCGGCCCATTTGCGCGGATCGTTGCCCGCGGCGCGCGAATCAACCTTCTTCGCCTTGAAGACGACCTCGTAAGTCTTGTCCTTCTCGAACTTGCCCGGATTCATCAACATGATGAAGTTGTCGGTGACAAGCGGCAGAAACTTCTCGCCCTTGGTCACTTTAATATCCTTTAACCTGCACGGCAGCAGCATGGCCGGCGGGCGGGCGGGTGAACAATCGGCGTTGGCGACTATGCGGAACGTATACTCGTCGTTTTCCGAAGTGAGTTCCTGCGAAAACGGCAGTTCTCGCGGCGCCAATCTAGCTTCCCATGCCGGATCGCCGTAGAAGGCCAACGTGTCGCGGTCATAGAGCAATCCGAGATTGTCTTTCATTTCGGGGCATTGCTTTTTTTGCTTATTGGCGGCCGCTACTTTGCTTCGCAATCCCTCGTCCATATTGACCAAAATGTTGCCGATTTTGTTGAGCAGCATCCGGTCTTTTTGCATGTCTAAATGATTAAAAGCCAGCCGGGCCGTTTTCGGGAATCGGGTTTCCAGGTTGTAAACGATCGTTTGGTTGTTGAAGAAGAATGCTTCATTATAGGTATAACGCCCGGGTTCGCCGAAGAAGAAAGTGAACGTCCCCCTTCCCCCCCAGCCACACCACTGATTTACGGTATAACCGACCATCTGACTCACGCCGACCGAATGCATCCACGCCAGGGCCATCGCCTGCCTGTCTTTGACGTGCCCCATCAGACAGTTGCCCCAAGCCAACAACACCTTCGGGTTGGGAGAATGGATCGGAATCTTTTTTTTCCGGTCTCGGCTAACGGCGATCATAACGCCGTCCTTGCAGACGAACATCCCTTTGTTGTTTCCGGTTGGATAGCCGATCTGCCAATCCCGCTCGGTGGCGTGTCCGGAGGTCACGAAGAAGCCCGGCTTGAGTCCGCTAAGCGCCTCGGCTAATGGCTGGGCGTCGTCGCCGGTCCCGGTTTTCTGCTCGATCTGTCCGCCGACTTTCTTCTCGACATAGGAATTCTTGCTGCCCTCGTTGTAATACACGCCCTCGTCGAAGAGATTCAGGGGGAAGGCCGTCCCGCCGGCACCCTTGCGGATAACAAGCGGTTCCTTGAGGTTGGCGATCCGCAGCGCGTCCTCGGCGCCATAACCGGTGATGATTCCCCAAACCACGTCGGTGTAAGGGTCGCTGTCCAGTTTGCGCGTCAAACGATGGACTGCCACGACGTACTTTCGCCCGGCTTCCTCCGGCTGGGCGACGAAGCAGGCGTAGCGGGGAAAAATCTTCCGCAACGGTTTGAGCGACTCGCCTACATGTTCCTCGTATGTTATGACTTTTGCTTGGTGCTTTTCCACCAGAGCATCGACCACGGCCTTCCATTCGGGATTGTCGTAAGTCTGTTCAGACACGACCACCGCGTAGCCGCCGGCGTCTGGGGCGATGGCTTCTCCGTACGCCGCCGACACCAGTGCGCAACTACAAAGCAGAAGCGAATAAGGAACACGAATGAAACGGTTCATGGCGGTATCTTTCCAGGGGGGATATGGTGGGCAGGAACACTCATGGAACCAACCTGTAGTGTATCCTATTCAAATTGACGCCGCAATAAGCCGATTCTTACGGTGTGTAGCAAGATTTTCTGGCGGCTATGCCATTTTTGTCATTCTGAGCGCAGCGAAGAATCTCGCTTTTCCGGCAGCGGCGACGAGATTCTTCGCTACGCTCAGAATGACCGAACCTGCCAGAAAATCTGGCCGCACACCAATAGGCCGATTCTTACGCGGGGTCGAGGGGGGACAGTTTCCTGTGAACCGGGAACACGGTTTCAGGCTATCCCGCGTTCCAGAGGGTTTCCGTCCCCTCTATTTTTAACGTACAATTGGGGGATGAACCTGCCCTATTGGACGCAATTGCTGGTGGCAAGCGAATGGGCAATCCGTCTGACGATGTTGCCCGTGATTGTGCTGCGCAAGGAGAAGCCGACAACCTGTCTGGCTTGGTTGGCGATTGTCTTCTTCGAGCCGTGGATCGGATTGGCACTGTACCTGTTGATCGGCGAGAACCGGCTGGGACGGCGGCGTTTGGCCAGCCGGCAGCGGCGCCGCCTCCGATTGCAGACCTCCGATTACCCGCAAGTCGAATCGGACCACGTCGTCGATCCGGGCGAGACCGATGATTTCAGCGTGCTGGTCCATCTGGCGGAACACGTCGGCGGACTGCCCGTGGTGGCCGGCAACTCCATCTCGCTGATGTCGGATACCGATGAAGTGATCGAGCGGCTGATCGCCGAGATCGACGCCGCCCGACACCACGTTCACCTGCTGTTTTATATTTTCCAGGACGATGAAGTCGGTCGGCGCGTGGCCGAGGCGTTGGTCCGGGCGGCCGAGCGGGGAGTGGCGTGCCGAGTGCTGGCCGACGCGGTCGGCTCGCGACGGCTGTTCCGACGGCTGGCGCCATACCTCCGCCAGCACGGCGTACAAATCTTTCCGGCTCTGCCCGCCAACCTGTGGCGGCTGCCGTTCGCCCGGCTCGATCTGCGAAACCACCGCAAACTCGCGGTGATCGACGGCACGACGGCCTTCACCGGGTCGCAAAACATCGTCGAGCCGAGCTACGGCCACCGGCGGGCGGGGGTCTGGCACGACGTCATGGCCCGGGTGACCGGTCCGGTCGTCCGTCAGCTTCAAGGAATCTTTCTCGAAGACTGGTTTTACGAGTCGGGCGAGTTGCTCGACGATCCCGCGTTGTTCCCCCGGTCGCCCGCCGACGGCCCCATCGCCGTTCAGGTCATTCCCACCGGCCCCGACCAGCCGACCGAGTTGTTCCAAGACATGATCGTCAGAGCGATATTCCTGGCGCGGCGGCGGGTAGTCATCACTTCGCCGTACTTCATTCCCAGCGAGGCCATGTTGCTGGCGTTGCGGCTGGCTGCCCTGCGCGGCGTGCAGGTCGATCTGGTGATCCCCCGTCGCAGCGACCACCGAGTGGTCAACGCGGCCGGCAGTTTCTATTGCGAATACCTGATGCGGTACGGTGTGCGGGTGTTCTTGTTCCTCGATGGAATGTTGCACGCCAAAACGCTGACCGTCGACGACGAGTTGGCGATGTTCGGTTCGGCAAATTACGACATCCGCTCGTTCAGTCTGAACTTCGAGCTGAATCTGTTCATCCACGCCGAGGAGGCGGTCCGTCAGGTGCATGACCTGCAACAGCACTATCTGGGCCGATCGCGGCAGGCGACCCTGGCCGATTGGCCCACGCGCACGCTGGCCGGCCGGCTTAAAGTGAATCTGGCAAAGCTCTTCAGCCCGCTGCTGTGACAGCATAACCGCGCGGGTGCCACTGCTGGCTTGCCCAGCAGTGCATGGGAGAAACTCCCGGAAATCACTGCTGGACAAGCCAGCAGTGGCACCCTTTCTCAACAAGCTGTTATCCGCCCAGCCGTGCCGAGCCGAGCACTTCATGGATCGGACCGGAGGGCGTCAACCGGCTGGCGAAAACCGTGACCCTTTCGACGGTCATTTTGCCGGCCGAGAAATCGGCCTGTTTCTGGAGCAGCGATCCAAGCTCGACGATACCCATCCCACCGCCGCGGACCCGGCCGATCGTCAGATGCACCTGGAACCGGCGATGTTCCTCGCGGTATCCCAATTCGGCCAAGGCGGCCTCGACACGGTCGTGGAGCCGGACCATTTGCTCGGCGCCTTCGCCCGCCCCGAGCCAGACGGTGCGCGGCCGGGCGGCGTTGGGAAACGCCCCGGCGCCGCGGACATCCAACGGAAACGGAGCGAGTTGGGCCGCCCCAAGCTCGACGGCCTGACAAACCCGCGGAATCTCGCGTTGATGCACCTCGCCGAGAAATTTCAGCGTCAAATGCAGGTTGTGCGGCTCGACCCACTTGACTTCCGTCGCCGTGCCGTCGAGCGCGGCGATCAATTCCGTCGCTCGGGCGCGGATCGGTTCGCTGATCTCGACGGCGACAAACGTGCGAAGAGTCTTTTTCATGGGGATTGGGGGGCGGGGTTCGGGAATCGGGGTTCGGGGGTTCGGAGTTTGAATTTGTGATTCCCCCGAGTCCCGAGTCCCGAACCCCGAGTCCCGATTTCCTAGAAGCTCAGCATCTTCCGATACTCCTCCATCCGTCGGTCGAGGTCTTTCCGCTCGATCGCCTGCAACCGGTCGAGGCTGAAATCCTCGACGGTGAAGCTGGCCGTCAGGGTGCCGTAAGCCAAGGCTTCCTTTAGTGTTTTGGGGTCGAAGCAATCCCTCTCGGCCAGATAGCCCATCATTCCGCCGGCGAAGCTGTCGCCCGCGCCGGTCGGATCGACCACGTCGGGCGTGGGAAAGGCCGGCAGCACGTAAGTCTCATTTTCGCCGAAGAAAATCGCCCCGTGTTCGCCCTTCTTTATTACGACGAATTTCGGCCCCATTCCGCGCACGATGTTTCCGGCCCGGACCAGATTGTCGTCGTCCGTGAGCAGCTTCGCCTCGCTGTCGTTCAGCACCAGGCCGTCAACTCGCTTCAGCAACTCCAGGAGTCCGTCCCGTTCGCTGCGGATGTAGAAGTCCATCGTGTCGGCCACGACCAGCCTGGCGCCTTGGCACTGATCGAGCGTCTTTAGCTGATGCATCGGCGAGCCGTTGGCCAGAAACAGATACTTGCAGTGGCGATAACTCTCGGGCAGCAGCGGGTCGAAATCGGCCAGCACGTTCAGTTGCAAGTCGAGCGTCTCGCGGTCGTTCATGTCCTTCATGTACTTGCCGCGCCAGCGGAACGTCTTGCCGTCGGAGACGACTTGCAGGCCGGTGGTGTCGATCCCTCGAGATTCGAGCAACTCGGTGTGTTGGGAGGGCCAATCTTCGCCCACCACTCCGGCCAATCGCACGGTGGTGAAGAAGCTGGCGGCGTAAGAGAAATAGACGGCCGACCCGCCGAGCACGTCCTCCCGTTTCTCGGTGGGAGTTTCAACGCTGTCCAAAGCCACGGAACCAACAACAATTAAAGTCACAATAGCTCTCTCTGTTTGATTGAACCGGCAGAAAACTCCTGGGCTCCATTATGATCTCCTCGCGGTTGCGGGCAAGGGGTGGTGAGCAGAAAAACCAACACGCCTGCTATTTAGCTTCTGTTGCGAAAGGTCCATTTCCGTCACCCTGAGCGAAGCGAAGGGTCTCGAAGTGCGGAGATTCTTCGCTTCGCTCAGAATGACAAAGACACGTTCTTAGCGCGGATATAGCCCCTTCAGCCGCCGTTGCGGCGGGGCGGGCATGTCGAACTCGATCGTGATCGGCTGACCCTTAACCTCGATGCCGCCAAGCTCAGGCGCCCAGAGCCAGGTCCACTTCCGCAACTCGTCGCGGTGTAGAATAATGCGGTCGAGCACCTTGGTCCGCTTCTCCTTCAGCCAGCCCCCGTAACGCCACGAATACTGCCATATCTCGTGACGCACCGTGGCGGCGCCGGGGAACTCGGATTCGTAGCTGGTGGGCTTGTCGCGGATGAGCATCACCAACGCGCGAATCTCTTTCTTGTCGCCGCCGAGATACAGCGGCTCGACCTTGTTCTCGTAATGACGCGATTTTTCGATCATCCCGAAGATCAACTTGCGAGTCTCTTCGTCCACCGTGGCGTCGGACCGCAGGAAAGGATCGAACTCCCGGACCGGCGGATAGCAAAAACCATCGACCCGCATGCGGTTCTTGGCCAGGATGACCAGATCGTACTTGCCCGGCGGCAGATTGGAAAACACCCAGCGGCCGGCGTCGACGTTGACCGCTTTGGCGTCGAGCCGCGGGGCGTCGATCTTTGCCTTCGGATTGAGCGGGCGACGGTGGTTGCCGTCGGCGTCCCAGCGGCGGACCGCTCCGACCGACGTTGCTGCCCGGGCGTTGCCCAGTTCGACCGTCAATTTGGCGGCGGCCGCGGCATTGGGCACCGCAAAAAACAACGCTGCCGCGTAGGCCAACGCCGCACGTAATGATAATGGCGATTTCATGGAATTATCTTGCTGGGGTGGCAGTTGCCGATTACCACATATTTTACGTCCTATTTGCCGATCGGAGAAGCATTTTCCGTTTCCCCCCTCATTCCGGTATGGACAGAATGCCGGAAAAGTGGCACTCTATTGTTTTAATACTAATTGGTTATTGGGAAAATCATGGCTATATGACGTTTATTGGGACTCGGAATAATTACGCGGGTAAACGCCGCAATTCCCCCCCCGCGACCGCAGTCGCGGGGCGTTTCATCACCCCGACATAACTTTTCCAAGAGTCAATAAACGGCGAACCTTACTTTTTCCGGGAGGATCGGCGGTGCCCGCGGACCGTTTTTCCCACGTTTTGATCGTGGAAGACAACGCAGCCGAGTTGAAACTGCTCTGCGATATCCTTCAGAGCGAGGGATTTCAGGTGATCGGCTGCGGATCGGCTCGAGAAGCCCTCGAACACGTTCGGGAGCGGGATTTCGGCGTGGCCGTGGTGGACCACCGGCTGCCCGACCTCAGCGGCACCCAACTGCTGGAGCAAATCCATGCTTTCGACGATCACGTCCGGGTGATAATTTACACGGGCGTCGCCTCCTACGACTCGATCAAGGAAGCGCTGCATCTTGGGGCCTTCGCCTACTTGGAAAAACTGAGCGATCGCAGCGAGTTGTTGCGCCACGTCCATCGGGCGTGCCACGAACGCGTCGGACGCTACGCCTTGGACCTCGAACGAGCGGTGGCCGACCGAACCGAGGAACTCGACCGCAGCAATCGCGAGTTGAAGACCTTCGCCTCGGTGGTCGCCCACGACTTGCGCTCTCCGTTGTTGACGATCTCGGGCTATTGCCAACTGCTCGAAGAGGAATTCCACGACCGCCTCGAATTGACCGCCCACGAGTATCTGGCTGAGATTATAGGCGCCGCCGCGCGGATGAACCGCCTGATCGAAGACCTTTTGGAATACTCGCGGGCCGGCCGCTCGCGGGAACCACTCCAGCCGGTCGACATGCGATCGGTCATGATCCAGACGACGGCCAACCTGGAGTCCTTGATTCGCGAGCAAGAGGTGCGGATCGAGATCGGCCAGATGCCCACGGTTTCCGGCGACCAGACCCAGTTGGTGCAACTCTTCCAGAACCTGCTGGGCAACGCCATTAAGTTCCGCCGCGACGAATCGCCGTGGATGCGCGTGACGGCTACCCGGGTGGATGAGGGCTGGCGGTTCGCCGTGGAAGACAACGGGATCGGCGTCGCGGAGGAACATTTCGATCGCGTCTTTCAGACGTTCCAACGGCTGCAAGGACGCGAGTATTCCGGCACGGGCATCGGCCTGGCGATCTGCAAGAAGATCGTCGAGCGCCACGGAGGGCGGATTTGGCTCGATTCGGTCACTGGCCAGGGGACCACGTTCTTCTTCACCTTGCCCGACCAGACGCCCTCGCGGCAACCGCTCGAACGACCGATGACGCGGAAACGCGGTGAATTGCCGGAGCCGGTCGTCGAATGACGGTAGTGTAGGGTGGGACAAGCGCAGCACAGTCCCACCATGTGTTTACGCGGATTTTGGTGGGACTGCGCTGCACTTGTCCCACCCTACAGAGGAGCGGAATCCATGTATCGAATCGTCGTCTCGCTCGTGCTCGGAATGATGGGCACGGCTGCTCTCGCGGATACCGTGATTATTGCCAGGGAAGCGCCGCTGCGGACCGTCGGCGGCCCGATCAAAAGCGGCGTTTGGAACCTCTGGTCGAACGGCCGCGTCGGACAATATCTCCGCATCGCTCGCACGGGAACTTACCGGGTGGTCGTCCGCGCCGCGGGCAGTCCGGCCGAGGGCGTTTGGCCGGAAATGGCTCTGTTGGTCGACGGTCTGGCGGTGGCGACCGCGACCGTCTCGCGCGGCGAAATGGCCGACTACCGCCTCCAGGCGCGCCTGACCGCCGGCGACCATGAAATCGCCGTGGCCTTTCTCAACGATCGGCTCACGGCCGACGAAGACCGGAACCTCTATCTCGACAGAATCACCATCACTGCTCCGCCGGGCGCGGCCGACCCGACCGTCGTGCCGCTGGAGGAAATGGCCAAGGTCCGCCGCCATCGTGAGCAGTCCGTTTTGGACCGCTGTCCAGCGGAGATCGAAAAAAACCGCAAATCGCCGGCCGCCGTCCAAGTGCTGGACGCATCCGGCAAGCCGGTCGCCGGCGCGAAGGTGCGGATCGAACAGACACGGCACGGTTTCCTCTTCGGATGCAACATCTACATGTTCGACCGTTTCGAGGAGCCAAACCTGGACGCCGCCTACAAAGAGCGATTCGAGGGAATGTTCAACTACGCCACGACCCCGTTCTATTGGCGCAGCTATGAACGCCGGCGGGGACGGCCGGATTACGCATATACCGACAAGGTTGTCCAGTGGTGCCGCCCGCGAGGGATTCGCATCAAGGGGCATCCGCTGCTGTGGGGCGACGAGGCGGGAATACCCATCTGGTCCGACGGCCTCCCCCCAACCGATCTCCAACGGCAACGGGTCGTGGACATCATGGAACGCTACCGCGGCAAAATCGACTTCTGGGAGGTGGTCAACGAGCCGACCCTCCACTCGCAGCCGAAGATCGACGAGCCGTATCGTTGGGCACGCGGGGCCGATCCGTCGGCCTGCCTGATCGTCAACGACTGCCACGTGCTGGCCGACGGCCGGCCGCTTTTCTTCAAGTTGCTCCGCGCCGCCGAGCAACGAGACGTGCCGTTCGACGCCGTGGGCATCCAGGCCCACGAGCCGGCCGGAACGTGGTTCCCGCTGAATCGGGTTTGGGAGATTCTCGACCGGTACGCCGAACTGGGTAAGGAGTTGCACATTACGGAGTTCACGCCCACCTCGGGCGGCGAGCGGATCGTCGGCTCCCATCGCCGAGGCGTTTGGGACGAAGCGACCCAGGCCGAATACGCGGAAAAGTTCTACCGCGTCTGTTTTGCCCATCCGGCCGTTCGCGCGATCACCTGGTGGGACTTGTGCGACCGGGGCGCGTGGCGCGCCGGCGGCGGCCTGTTGCGCGCCGACCTAACGCCCAAGCCGGTCTATCGCCGGCTAAAACAATTGATCTCAGAGGAGTGGAAAACCGCCGTCGAAGGCAAGACCGACGCCGACGGCAGCTTCCGGTTCCGCGGCTTTCACGGCGAGTACCGGATCGTCGTGCAAGACCGGGAAGGTCGGGTCGAGCGCCGATTCAACTTGAGCAAAACCGGCCCGAACCGATGGACCGTCAAGTTGTAGTTCACTCGCCCAGCGATTTTTTCAGGGCGTGCAGTTCATCCGAAGTCCGGGACTGGCAAGCGCGAAGTTCGTCCAATTCCCGGCGGGTTTGGGCCATCTGTTTTTGGATGTCCGAGAGTTCCCGGAGAAAGTGGTCGATTTCGACGAAATCGGCCGGCGGCTTGGGCGAAGCAACTGCCGGGACCGTGTGGCTCGGCGGTTGTTCGGCCGGCGTTCCCGTCGCCGCAAATCCACGATGCCTGCTTCGCAACGACTCCATTTCTCGCGGCGTGTACAGCATGTGGCCGACCACTTGCCCGCGGCCCTCCGGCGTCAGGGCGATTACCAACTCCTTCGACTTCAACGAGTCGAGCACCGGCCGCAGCGCGGCCTGATCGGCGATCGGCTCCATCCGCGCGGCGCGGGCGCGAAGCTCGCCTACCGTCTGCTCGCCGCGTAGCAGCAATTCGGCCATCACGGCCAACTCGACCTTGTCGACGCCCAGCCATTCGTAGAGGTAATGGCGGTACTTTTGCACACGGCCGTAGCCCTCGACAAACCCCACCGCGCCGAGTTCCCGAAGCCGATCGAGCGACTCTTCCGCCTCGTCCGATTCCAACTCCATCAACGGCCGGCGGTTGCTCTTCTGGTTGCAGCCGGTGCGAATGGCGTTCAGGCTCATCGGGTATCCGTCGGAGGTGGTCTTGGCCTTTTCGGCCAGAACTCCAACTACGCGACGGTCGATGCTTTTGAGCGGCTGCCAACGACGTTGAGGGGGGGAAGGGGGGGAATCGGCGGGGGAATGATCCATCGTGGTCCTTTTTCCTTGAGAGTCCCCGATCGTAACATACGCCCCGCCGCTTGCCAACCGTTGCCAAAGGATCGGCTATTGGGGACAATAATGCTGGGTATGGGAACCAGAGGATTGATCTAGATGGGCTTGCACGATATTGGGAGGATGCCGTTCGTTTAGCCCCGGCGTCCACGCCGGGAACAAACGCCTTTTTCCGCCGCGAAGTGCTCCCGGCGTGGACGCCGGGGCTAAACGTTTTTCACCAAAGCAGAGTATTTTCAGAAAGCAATGCCCCCAAACGCCCCCATGCCGCCGCCCATCTTCCAACGCCGCCGGGTAAGAAGATTGGCCGTTTGGAACGGCGCGGTCTGGGCGATCGGCAATGGACTGGCCGGCACGACATTGGTGATCTATCTCGCCCGGGAGTTGCACGCCGAACGGCTCGGGTTGACCGTCGGCCTGATCGTGGCGGCCCCGCGGATCGCCGGCCTGCTGCGGCTCGGTGCGCCGGCCTTGATCGAACGGATCGGCGACCGCAAACGGTTTTGCGTGGCGTGCTTCCTGTTCAGCGCCCTGATGTTGTCGGCCTTGCCGTGGGCGTGTGTGCCGGGACGGCTGCCCACGCCTGCCTGGTCGCTGGTGGCGCTGATCGTTCTCTGGTGCCTGTACCACCTGTTGCAATACCTGGGCACGGTGGCGCTCTGGTCGTGGCTGGCCGACGTGGCGCCGACAAGAATTCGCGGTCGGTTTCTGGGGCTGAGGGAGCGGTGGATGGTGGCCGGAACCGCCGTGGCCGCGATCGACGTCGGGCTGTTCATCTGGGGTGTTTCGCGGACCTATCCGGGGCTGCCGGCGTGGATTCCCTACGGCATCGCGGCCGGGATTGGCGCCGCCTTCATGTTCGCTGCCCTGGTGCCGCTATGCCTGATGCCGTCGATGGCCCCAAGGCCGGCGGCGACTTACCCGAAAACGTCCCACTCCCCCGTTCGACACTCATTGAAATCGCTGCTCAGTCCGTTCCGCGACGTGCGGTTTCTGCCGCTGTTGCTGTTCGGCTGCTGGTTCTCGCTGTTCAACGGCGTGACGCAATCGGCCCAGTACTACTTTCCAGTCGAGGTGCTGGGATTGCCGCTATTGGTTATTCTTTCGCTACAGACTGGAACGCGGTTGGGACAGTGGACGGTAAGCCCCTGGTTCGGCGCGTTGGCCGACCGATTCGGCAATCGGCCGGTGATGATCGTCTGCCAGTTGCTGGTGGCGGCCGGACTGTTGTTTTTCGCCGCCGCCACGCGAGCGCATTGGACGTGGCTGGTCGGCGCTTGGGTGCTGTGGATCGCCTACGCGGGCCTGAACGTCTGCCTGCCAAACCTCATGCTGAAGCTCTCGCCGCGGGAAACAAACACCTCGTATATTGCCGCCTTTGAGTCCGTCCGAGGGCTGTGTTATGCCGTCAGTGCAATTGTCGGCGGCTATTTGGTCGATCACTGGCAGACGTGCAATGTTTCGCTCGGCGGCGCCGAGATGCAATTTTTCACCGTCCTGTTCCTCTTCGGCTGGGTGACGCGGAGCCTTGGGGCCGCGATCTTATTGCTGGTAAAAGAGCCGGCGTGCCAGCGGGCCGACAACCGCAACTGAGTACCCGACATCATGTTTTATTCTGCCAAAACGGCAGTTTTTGCCCATCCCAACAGGCCAAACAAGTCGCCGTTGAACCTCCATTTTCGACGTAGTAAAAATTCTTGAAATCTTGTAAGATGTATCCACAATGCTAGTTACCGCCGCAATTTCCCTCGGTCGGCGGAGACAGAGGGGGATGGCATGTAACTTGCTTGTGATGGGTGTTGGACTCCGGCACACGAGGCAGAAACAGCCATGCTTGTCGAAACACCTTCACTACTGATTACCGACGACGACCACGGGTTCCGCGAGACGCTGCGGGTGGTCTTCGAGCCGTGGCGGTTCCGCATGCTCATGGCCGCCGACGGCGAGGAGGCGCTTAGGATCGTTCATCGTGAGAAAGTCCACCTGGTCCTTTTGGACATGCACATGCCCAAGTTGACCGGGTTGGAGACATTGCGGCGAATGAAGGAGTTTCGGGCGATGTTGCCGTGCATTCTGCTCTCGGCCCAGTTGGACGATTCGGTGGTCGAACAGGCCCGGCTTGCCCATGCCCACTCCGTCCTATCGAAATCGGTCACGATCCAACAGATCACCGGCGCCGTGCTACAGGCCCTTCAGCGGACCTATGCGTGGCGCGGATAATAGACAAAGGCGGAGGGACTAACAGCCCGTTGGAAAAGTCGGCTTTAGGTAGTTTGGGTGCCACTGCTGGCTTGTCCAGCAGTGTTTTTTCGAGAGTTTTTCTCCCATGCACTGCTGGACAAGCCAGCAGTGGCACCCTTTTTCAACGGGCAGCTAATCCCCAATCTCTAATCTCTAATCCCTGCTCCCTAGCCTCATGGCCAAGGTACTGGTAACAGGCGCTAGTGGATTTATCGGGGCGCACCTGGTTGCGGCCCTGGCGGCCCGCGGTGACGAAATCACCTGCTTGGTGCGGAAGAGTTCCCGCATCGGACCGCTCCGCCGGTTCGACGTCCGAAAAGTCTACGGCGACGTAACCGACCGTGACAGTCTGTTGGCCGCGGTCGCCGGTCAGCAGATCGTCTACCACCTCGCCGGCTACACACAGGCGCTTAGCGCGAGGCAGTTTTTCCGCGTGAACCGGTGGGGAGTGGCGAACGTCGCCCAGGTATGCGCGGGCCAGACCACCCCGCCGGTGTTGATCTTGGTCTCGTCGTTGGCGGCCGCCGGGCCGGCCGTCGACGGGCAGCCGAAGACCGAAGCCGATCGGTCCATGCCGATCTCACACTACGGACACAGCAAGCGGGCCGGCGAGCGGGTGGCCGAGGCCTTCGCCGACCGTGTGCCGACAACCATCATCCGCCCGCCGATCGTCCTCGGCGAGTTCGACCGGATGTGTTTTCCCCTGTTTCGTTCCATAGCCCGATTCGGCGTACATTTGGCGCCCGGTCTTGCCCGGCCTCGGTTCTCGCTGATTCATGCCGACGACTTGGCGGAAATGCTGATCCTGGCGGCGGAGCGGGGCACGCGGTTGCCGGCCGCCGACGGGTCCAACCCGCACGGTCCACGGGGCTACTATTTCGCCGCCTGTGAAGAAAGCCCCTTCTACTCCGATCTGGGGCGGATGGTCTCAAAGGCCCTGGGGCGACGTTGGGTAATGGTGATTCCCACCGCCTCGCCCGTGGTCTGGACGGTGGCGATGGCGGGAGAGATTGTCTCGCGGGTCCGCCGTAGTCCGTTGTTCGTGAACATGGACAAGGCCCGCGAGATCACCGCCGGCAGTTGGCTCTGTTCGGCCCGCGCGGCCGCCGAGCAGTTGGGGTTCAGGGTCGGCGCCTCGTTGTTCGACCGCCTCCGCCAGACCGCCGAGTGGTATCGCCGGGAAAAATGGCTGTGACGGATCGGGATGAATTTACTCATTAACCGGATGATGGTCCGACAATGGCATGGCGTTCGGGTCGATCGGAGCGGCCACCGGCGGAGTTGGGGCAGCGTTGGATTGGACCCGGTTGCGTCCGGCCTGTTTGGACCAATAGAGTGCCTCGTCGGCCCGCCTCATCATGTCCTCGATGGAAGACGCGCCGCGCGAGTCGGCCACGCCGAAGCTGGCGGTGACCTGGACGGTTTCGTTGCGAACGACGATGCAGCACTCGGAGATTTTCTCTCGGCAGCGTTCGGCCAGATGGACGGCGCTGGCGGTCGCCTCGTCGGGGACGATGATCGAGAACTCCTCGCCGCCGTATCGCGCCGGCAGGTCGTTGTCCCGGCACTGGTCGGCAATGGCGCGGGCCGTTTCCTGGAGCAGCTTGTCGCCGACGTGGTGGCCGTAGAGGTCGTTTACGTTTTTGAAATGGTCGAGATCGGCCATGATGAAGGCCATCTGGCCCCCGTGCCGCTCGATCCGCGCCCATTCGCATTGCAGCCGCTCCATCAAAGCCCGGCGGTTCGACAATCCAGTCAGCGGGTCGATGTGGGCGTGCTCCATCAGCAGATCCTGCAAGTGTTTCGTGCGCAAGGCCGCGCGGACCCGGGCGCGTAGCTCGAAGGCGTCGAAGGGCTTGGCCACGTAGTCCACCGCGCCGAGGTCCAGCCCTTGCACCTTGTCTTCCGGGGTGGTGACGCCGGAGAGGAAGAGGACGGGAATCATGCACAACTCCACGTCGTTCTTCAATGCGCGGCAGACCTCGAAGCCGGACATGTCGGGCATGTCGACGTCGAGCAAAATGATGTCCGGCTTCTCGCGTCGGGCGGTCTCCAAGCCGGAAACGCCGCCGCCGGCACAGACGATATCCAGGTACTCTTTCGACAAGCGGGCCTTGGCCACGGCCAAAGCGTCCGGGCTGTCGTCGATCATGAGGACTTTCATTGTGAATCACTCCCTGCCGAGATAATAGTTGTTTGCTGTCCTTCCTTGATAGCGCGGCACAAACCGGCCACCTTTTCGATTGCCAGATCGGCCGCCTCACGGTCGTGCGCGGCGGCGGCGTCTTCGAGCTTCTTGCCGGCGTCGGTCAGTGTCGGGTAGCCGTAGGAGCCGCCCGCCCCTTTCAGCCGATGCGCGTATCGTTTAAGGTCTTCATGCCTATCGTCGGAAAAGGCATGCCTCATTTCGGTCAACTGGCCGCTTAATCCGTCGATGAAATTTCCGAGTATTCCCGCCACGTCGGGGTCGTCGGCGTAGAGCGAAACGAGCGGCTCGTCGTCGTGTTTTTTTGGTTGCCCGGACGTGACCGGTTCTTTCGGTTCAGGTGTTTTCCGGCCCGTGCAGTCGGCGATCGTGCGGATCAGCCGCACGCGGTCGATCGGTTTGGTCAAGTGTTGATTGCAGCCGGCGGCCAAACATTGCGTTTCGTCGCTGGACATGGCGTTGGCGGTCAGCGCCAGAATGGGTCTTTCATAGCCGCGTTCGCGGAGCGCGCGCGTCGCCTCGTAGCCGTCCATCACCGGCATGTTCATGTCCATCAGGATTACGTCGAACGCCCCGGCTTCGGCTTTCTCGACCGCATCTTGGCCGTTTTCGACGGTTTCGACGGTTGCCCCGGCCGCGCAAAGGACGGTCCGAATCAGTTCCCGGTTGTCGTATCCGTCCTCGGCCAACAGGACGTGGAGTCCTTCGAGCGCCTTCGACGATTGATTTTCGGTGTGCGCGGCGTTCTCATGTTCCGCCTCGGCGGGGTTTTCCAGCATGTGTACGCCGTCGAGGTCGCCGGTGGGGACGGTCAGGTTGAAGTTGCTCCCTTTTCCCCAGACGCTTGTGGCGGCCAATTCCCCGCCCAGCATGTTGGCGATGTGACGCGAGATGGCCAACCCAAGCCCCGTCCCGCCGAACTGTTGGAAGACGGATTCGTCGCCTTGGGCGAACGGCTCGAACAACTTGGGCAACACCTCTTCGCGGATGCCGATGCCGGTGTCGATCACCTGCACCCTGACGGCGGGTTGCCCTTGCCAATTAGGCAGCAGCGAAGTCACGATCCGCACGCTCCCCTGCCGGGTGAACTTCACCGCGTTGCCGGCCAGGTTGACCAGGGCTTGCCGCAGCCGGGCGGCGTCGGTTACTATCGTTTCCGGCAATTCCGTCTCGTACTCGACCGACAAGGAAATGCCCTGTTGTTCGGCGCGGGGGCGGACCACGCCGGCCACGTCGGCCAACAGCGACACCAGGCTGCACTGCCGCAGGTCGAGCGTGAACTTACCGGCCTCGATTTTCGACAAATCGAGTATGTCGTTGATCAACTCCAGCAAATGCTCGCCGTTGCGGCGGATCACCGCCAGATAGTTGTTCCGGCTGCTCTGGTTGCTGGCCGGGTCCATCATCAGGTCGGTGTAGCCGAGAATGGAGGTCATCGGGGTCCGTATCTCATGGCTCATGCTGGCCAGGAACCGGCTCTTAGTCTGATTTGCAACTTCAGCCTGACGGCGCGCCTCGATCAGTTCGCTGACGTCGATGACGTTCAGCAGCACACCGTCGTACTTAGCGCCCCGGTAGATGGGCTGCATGCGCAGAATGACTTCCGTGCCGCCGACAGGCCGCTGGAGCACAAACGGGCTGGAGCCGATGGTGTCGCGGAACCGGCCGATCTGGAGCAGAATCCGATCGAGAACCTTTCCGTGATGGAAGTCTTCGATCCGTTTGCCGATGATTTCTTCTCGCGGCTTGCCGACGAATCGGCACAGGTACTCGTTGATTTCGATAATCACATTGTTCGCGTCGGCAAAGACCACCCCCTCTTCCATTCCCGAAATCATCGCTCGCAGTTTCGCGCTCTCCCGCGCGACGGCCTCGGCCGCCTTGCGTTCGAGGATGACCTTGGAGGCCATTTCCGCCAGATACGCCGCCAGCAGGCCGGTCATCAGCAGGCCGGCGGCCGCGGCGCCCCAGGGATACCACGTCATCCTGGCCGAGACGAACTGGGGCCGTACGGTGCTGACCACCGTCCACCGCCGCCCTCCCACGTCGAGCGGCTTGGCGGAAATGAGGCCGAATTGCGGGGGAGCGGTTTCTCCGTGATTCAGGGCGGTATCCCCTGCGTATAGGCGCGACGGATGATAGTAGAGCAGATGCTCGCGACCAGTGTCCGAAATGTCGAACAGGCTGGTGTCCGTGCCCATCGGCGTCAGAGCAGTAGCGCTCTGATCGACAATCCCCTTCAGGCGAAGTACGCCGACGATAAACCCTTCCAGGTTTTTGCGGCGGTCCGCGACCGTGTCGAGGGCAACGTTCTTTTGGTATACCGGCAGAAAGAGCCGCACCCCGACCTGGCCGCCCA
This sequence comes from Planctomycetota bacterium, assembly GCA_030612765.1. Taxonomy (GTDB): domain Bacteria; phylum Planctomycetota; class Planctomycetia; order Pirellulales; family Thermoguttaceae; genus JAHIKV01. The sequence continues at coordinate 4,078 of JAUWNG010000053.1, read as the reverse complement.
ACTCACGGGGCAGCATTATCTTGGAAGTCGCGGCGAACTGCCCGGTGTCGCAAGCCCGACGCATTGCCTCCAGGCAGGCCGGATTGGCGGCCAAGTCGAATCCCAAGGGCGCCACGTTGCCGTTGATCGGCTCGACGAAACGGATCGGGAAGTATTCTTCACGCCGCGAAGCGCGAACCAAAGAACCCCCTCGATCGTACTCGGTGATCTCGGAATCCGGATAGCCGTCGCCGGCAGCCGTGCTCTCATACTTCGAGCGTTCGGAATCGGGCACGCGCGGCGCCCACTGCAAGGCCCGAATACCGAGATGGTCCTCGATCATTGGCGCGACAAAGGTGTTGAACTCCTCGCGGTCCACCCCGTCGGAGGCGGCGTAGAACGCCTGGACCGACTTCATTCCCAAGAAGTCGAGGTCCAGAGTCCTCCGCAAGACAGCGACCCGCTCCCGGCTGGCCTGCTCGAAGTCCCGGCGAACGCGGTCCCATTCATGACTTCGCAGCGCAAGGAACAAACTTGCGGATGTCGCCACTCCAACCAACAGGACCGCAAACGCAACGTAGCGCTGCCGCGTGTGGCGGGCGGCTGGTGGAAAACGAACGTTCGTTGTTTCCGGTTTGTCGCTCATCGGCAGGACTCCACCGTGCCGGCGTGGCGAGCGGATGGCCCCGCCGCCTGCCCCGCGGCACTGTCGGTTCCACGAAAAGCCCCACGGACATTAGTGGGCCTGCGAAAATATAGGTTTCCTTGAAGGCGTCTCTACCGCCTACCCACAACGGATGCCTAATTCCCGGGGTTTCCTTAACGATGCAATCGGAATAAACCACACGGCCGGCGCGGTTCCCGCCGGTACAAAACCGCGCTTGGGTCGCGGAAGTGGACAGGTCCATTTTTTGGCCGATGTTTTTCTCGCAAAACACGTTTTCTCGCCAAAAAATGGACCAGTCCCCAGCCAGCCCGGTTATGGCGACGCGGCGGGGGGGCTTTGCCGCGACGGAGCTTCTCTTTACAATCATGGCTGATTTGAAGGGGCGACATACATAGGCGGCAGCATGAATATTCTGATCGTAGGCAGTGGCGGCCGGGAACACGCCCTGGCCTGGAAAATCACCCAAAGCCCTCGCGCCGACCACGTCTTCGTGGCCCCGGGTAATGCCGGCACCGATTACGACGGCGAGAATGTCGATATCCAGCCTGCCGATTTCCCCACGCTAATTAAGTTTGCCAAGGAAAATCAGGTTGGGCTGACCGTCGTCGGGCCGGAGGCGCCGCTGGCCGCCGGAATCGTCGATGCCTTCGAGGCGGAGGGGTTGCGGGCCTTCGGACCCAGCCGCGCCGCCGCCGAACTGGAAGCCAGCAAGGTCTTCTGCAAAGACCTGCTTCGACATGCCGACGTCCCTTCGGCCGATTACCACTCTTTCGCCAACCCCAACGAAGCCCAGAAATATCTCGACGACCGCGAGGACGTGCCGGTGGTGGTCAAGGCCGACGGGTTGGCCGCGGGAAAGGGTGTCGTCGTCTGCTCGGGCCGAGACGAGGCCCTCAGGGCGGTCGAGCATATTGCACGGCAGAAGGCCTTCGGAGAGGCGGGCAACCGACTGGTGATCGAGGAACGCCTCGACGGCCAAGAGGTGAGCGTGCTGGCGATTACCGACGGCCGGACAATCATCACGCTCCAGCCCGCCCAGGATCACAAGGCGGCGTTCGACGACGGCAAGGGGCCGAACACCGGCGGCATGGGCGCATATTGCCCCGCGCCGCTGGTTGACGACGAGATGCTCCACTGGATCGAGGAACACGTTCTAGTGCCGACCGTTCACGCCATGAAGCGCCTCCGCCGCCCTTTCCGCGGCGTGCTCTACGCCGGACTGATGATTACCAAGCAAGGGCCGAAGGTGCTCGAATACAACGTCCGCTTCGGCGACCCGGAGTGTCAGCCGCTGCTGATGCGGTTGAAGACCGACCTGCTCGACGTGTTGGAGGCGACCATCGACGGGCGGCTCGAAGAGATCGGACCGCTCGAGTGGGACGCTCGCCCGGCCGTCTGCGTTGTGATGGCCAGTCAAGGGTATCCGGGCCATTACACGAAGGGCCATCCGATCCGTGGCCTGGTCGATGCCGACGCGTTGCCAGACGTAAAAATCTTTCACGCCGGCACGGCAATGCAAAACGGAGAGGTGGTCACGGCCGGCGGCCGCGTGCTGAACGTCACCGCCCTGGGCGACAGCATCGCCAAGGCCAAGCTGAACGCCTATCGCGCCGTCAAGTGCATCCGCTGGCCCGGCGCCTGGTGTCGGAAAGACATCTCCAACAAGGCGTTGGTGTAAGCTCGGCTGGGGACTGGCCCATTTTTCGGCGGGAAAACGTGTTTGGCGAAAAAATCGCCGGCCGAAAACATGGACCTGTCCCCTTCCGCGACGCGTGGGGGGAGTTTCCGCTATCCTTGGATGCAAATTCCATGCTGCAGGACGTACTCGGCCAAACCGCCGCGTTCAGGGTTTGCTAGCGCGGAGGCTGGGAAGAGATGTGCCTCGACGTCCGCCCCTGCTTCCTTCATAACCAAGGCCATTGCCTTCACTCGTTTTTCCAGGTTCCAGTTCTCGACCCCTTCGACAAAGGCGGCGACGTCGATGTCGCTCCACCGATCGGGGCGACCTTCGGCGTAGGATCCAAAAACATAAGTGGCCCGAACAATACCCAGCCGTCCCAAAACCCTTGCCGCAAACAGGGCCTTGTCTTTTATTCTGGCATCGAGAGCAACCATTCCGTCATCTCCTCCGTCGTTCTCAGCATTTTCTTCGCAGTGGCCTGCGTCATAGTCGAAGCCAACTCACCGATCTCTTCGGGATACCGAGACTGAATATAGTAGGCCGACAATTCCGCCAGAAATTGAGCCTGATCGGTGGACAATTCGACTTGCGCAATTTCAGCGAGTCGCAACAAATTGTGAATTCTCGGCGGCAATGTGCCCGTCTTCGCCGTAATCACGGCTTTCAATCCCTTCTCAACCGCTTGCTGGCAACAAAATACGACGTACAGGTAACGGCTCGACGCCAGCATCGCCCTGGCGGTGTCGAGATCGTAACGGGAACGTTCCATCCAACTCCGCGTTGCATTATTCATAATACGCCCGTCCTCGCCGCACAATATGGATTATAGCCCGCCGGCGGAAATAAACCACCACCGCTTGCCCCCTTATTCATTTCCGTTCGCTTTTGTCATCCCGTCGATCGCCGCCGGAGATGCCGCGGGTATAGGCGCGGAACTGATCGGCCCAATCGGGCGGAGGAGCGAATCGGCCGGCGTCCCGCGGGGTTCCCGATTTCTCGGTTTCCACGCCGCCGCGTTTCAACTCCGTCCCACGGGGGCGCAGGCCGAGGCTTTTCAGCGCGTCGTCGAATCGTTTCTTTGCCATTTCGCCCACCGCGTCCTTTTCCACCGCCGCGCGGCGCATCTCCTCCCACCGCGCGAGGAACCGCCGCGCGTCGTCCTTCGTCCAACCGAGCCGTTCGAGCAGTTCCGGCTTCTCCTTTGCCACCTGGTCGCGGAGATGCTCCAGGGCCAATGCGGTCTGCCGTCTGGCGTAATCGAGATTCGCCCGATCGGCCGAATCATCGGACGCCCTGGATGAATCAGCCGGGTCTGCTTTGCCTGGTTTTCCGCCGCCTGTTACGGCGTCCGATCCCTGGGATTCCTGTCCTTTCCTGGTAGGGATGCCGCTTTTGTCGGGATTTTCCGGCGGCTCGCCCTGCGGATCGGAATCGTTGGAATCGCTTTGCCGTTGGCCGTCAGGGGCGCGACCATCGGTCGCGGCTTTTTGTTCGGAACCGTCGGCGGCGCGGCCATCGGTCGCGGCTTTTTGTTCCGAGCCGGTGGGGGCGCGGCCATCGGTCGCGGCTTTATGTTCGGAGCCGGTGGGGGCTTTCGCCGCCTGTCCGTCGCCGGGGCGCTGGCCGGTGTCGCCCTCGCCTGGCTCGTCGGCCTGCGCCGCGCCTTCGTCGGCGGGCGTGTTCGCGCCGGGCCCGCCGCCGCGCGGTTGGTTGGCCGGGGGCCCGGCCCCTGTTTCGCCGCCCCCCTTGCG
>JAUWNG010000169.1 GCA_030612765.1 Planctomycetota bacterium | reverse complement strand
GGGGCCCACTGCTGGCTGGGCCCGCCGTGCCGGGGGAAACACCGGGGGAAACACTGGTGCAAAAGCCAGCTGGGGCACCCAAACTCACAAATCCAACTTTTTCAACGGGCTGCTAACCAGTAGTTTCTAGGACTTTTTGATATTCACAAGGACGCCCCTTTCGGGACATCATGCGGTTGAAAACAGCCCGCTTGAAACCCGAAAGGAGAGCGTCATGGAGGATGTTAAAGGACTTTGCTCGGAGTGGCAATCGCTTTTGGATAACTTTCGCCGAGTTTTTACCATGGGCGGTTGGACTCGGTTCGCCCAGTGGGCCACCGGAACCGTGCTGTGTGCGGAGGAACATACGATCACGCAAATCCTTACAGGGCTCGGTTTGGAGGAGCAGTGGCGAAACGTCGAACATTTCGCGGAATACGGAGCATGGGACCGCGAGGCCGTCGAACGGCAATTGATGCGGCTGGTCGAACAAGAACATCCGGCACGATGGGGAAAGTATCATCCCGTGGCCATTGACGACACCAAAGAACATCGAACCAGCGCGGACGTGTGGGGAACCTGCACCTTCCACGAGTCCGGCGCGCGGAGTCCCAACCGCGCCACGACGGTCCGCGCGCACAACTGGGTCGTCATGGGCGATCTCGCGCCCGGCAGGCCGTGGACCTACATGCCCACGGCGTCGCGATTGTATTTTCGCAAGAGCCAGTTGCCCGCCGGCGAACGGTTTCGTACCAAAACGGCGATGGCGGTGGAGATGCTCCGCGAGATCGACTCGGAATCGGCAGCCCCGGTTTTGGCCGCATTTGACGGGGCTTATGCGATGAAAACCGTCATCAAGCCCTGCTTGAATCCGCCCGAGGGAAGCCGTCGGATCGAGTTCGTCACGCGGTTGCGGCGCGATGCAAGGCTGTACGATCCGCTGGTCGCGTCGGCCAAGAATCCGAAAGGTGGACGGCCTCGCAAGTGGGGCACGCGATTGCCGTCGCCACAGGAGCATGACCAGTGGGACGTGCCTTGGCGGCGAGGCCGGGCCTACGTCTACGGACGCATTCGCGCGTTCCGCTACAAATGCCTGCGATGCTGCTGGTCGGTCAGCGGCCCCGAGCAAATCATGGTTGCCTTTGTCTTCGAGGTTCCCGGCTACGACAAACTGTGGGCCACGATCACCAGTGCCGCGGATTTGTCGGCGGGCCAAACGCTTTCGGCCAACAGCGGCCGATTTCGTCAGGAAGACGGATTCCGCGACCACAAACAACGATTGGGCATGGAGGAATGTCGGGCGTGGACGAAGGAACCGGTCTTGCGGACGTTCCAAATTCAGATGACGGCGCAGACGTTGCTGCGGCTGATGCAATTCCGCCTGGCGCGTCGCTTCGGCGAAGCCTGGTGTCCTCGGCCGCCTTGGAACTTGCGTAAACGTCACGTGTCGATCCTCGATCTACGTCGGCTGTTCTGGAAGCATCGTTCGAGGTTTTCGCAAGTCATGTCGGCCTTGGACGACTTGCGAAAACCTCCGCAAACCAAATATCACTGCGGCCAGCCCACCAGCCGGGCCGCTTAAAGTCCTAGAAACTACTGGCTAACAGTCCGTTGAAAAAGGGTGCCACTGCTGGCTTGTCCAGCAGTGGGGGGAGAAACACCTGGGAAAACACTGCTGGACAAGCCAGCAGTGGCACCCGCACCCGAACTCTCGAAAATCGACTTTTTCAACGGGCGGCTAAACGTAGTATCCCACGCCACTGGTCACGGATTTCCGACCCGGATACAATCATTGGATCGTGACTCTGCCGTACAACCTTGTAATGCTGCTGGTCGACGTCGCCGCGATTCGGCTCCTCGGCCGGCGTCGGGGGTTTTTGGCGTGGTGCGGTGTTATGTTCTTCGCGGGCATCATCGCCGTCGTGCTCGGCGTGGTGCTGGGCGGATGCTTCGAGAATCGATTCGGCATCGTCCGGCTTTGGACCTACGGGCTGCTTCTGCACGGTCCGGTGCTGCTGGCCGCCACCGCAATTATTTGGCGGAGGCGTTGGGTTTGCGCGGTCGCCGCCTGTGCGGCCATGCTGACGCTCGTTTCGGTCGCCGCATACGCGTTTCTGATCGAGCCGCAATGGCTCGAAGTTTCACGCTATCATATTGCCAGCGGGAAAATCACCCGCCCGGTGCGAATCGTTGTCATCGCCGACCTGCAAACCGACCATATCGGACCTTACGAGCGCGCCGTTCTGCTTCGCGCGTTGGAGGAGAAGCCGGACCTCGTGCTGTTTGCAGGCGATTACATCCAAGCGCCCTGGAAAAATCAAAAAAAACTTTGCCGGGAGCTGAACGACTTGTTGCGCGAGATGGATTTCGCGGCGCCGCTGGGCGCGTTTGCCGTGGAGGGAAACATCGATCCCGGCATTTGGCGTGAAATCTTCGAGGGGACGGAAGTAACGGCCGTCGCCGCCGGCCGGTCGTTCGACCTGGGCCAATTGCGGCTGACCTGCCTGGGACTGCGAGCTTCTTACGACACGTCGCCCATGGCGGCCGAGGCCGGCGATGATCGCTTCCACGTCATTTTGGGCCACGTCCCCAATTTTGCCCTGGGCAACGGCGGGGCCGATCTGCTGGTCGCCGGCCACACGCACGGCGCCCAGATTCGGTTGCCCTTGCTGGGGCCGGTAATCGTCAACTGCAAAGTCCCGCGGCGTTGGGCCTGCGGCCTGAGCGATTTGCCCGGCGGAGGCAAGCTGTCGGTCTCGCGCGGGATCGGCATGGAGTGCGGTTTCGCCCCGCGGTTTCGTTTCCTTTGCCGTCCGGAACTGGTGGTGATCGATCTCGCGCCGGAAAAGTGAGGAAACCTTGTCGCGGAAGAAGTTGCCGTCCTGTAGGAGGGTGGGTTCAAGCGGGGGCATTTTTGTGATACACTTCTTGTTGTGGGTTTTGTCGGACGACTCTTCTATGAGAGCGTGTTCTGAAATAGTTCATTTAGCCCGCCGTGAATACACGGCGGGGCGGGTTGAACGTGGAAAACCGCTTGCCCCGGTGTATTCACCCGGGGCTAAATAGAAAGTAGTGCGGCGGCGAAAGCGAGACTACCGGTGAGCATCTACAAGCCGTGCGACATTCGTGGCCTGGCCGACGCGGAACTTTCCGCCGCGATGTACGAAGCCTGGGGACGAGAGTTGGGTCGTCAATTGGACCCGGGCGCGAAGTTCGTTGTCGGCGGCGACGTCCGCGATTCCACGCCTCCCTTCCTGGCGGCGCTGGTCGAGGGGCTTTGCCGGTCGGGACTCGACGTGGTCGAGCTGGGGCTGCTGCCCACGCCGATGATCTACCATGCCAAACGCCGCCTGGAGGCCGACGGCTGCGCGATCGTGACCGCCTCGCACAATCCGGCTGCCGTCAACGGCTTGAAGTGGATGCTCCGCGACCGGCCGCCGAAGCCCGAAGATGTGGCCGACATGCAACGGGCGTTGAATTCCGTCGGACATTCGTCGGGGCAGGGCAGGGGGGAGAGCGTCGGCCCTCACCCTAACCCTCTCCCAAAGGGAGAGGGGACTACGTCACGCACGCTCGACGTATCGTTCGACTACGTGGCACACTTGCAGGAAATGTTCGTCGATTCGCTGGCCGCTCAACTCCACGTGGTGCTGGACCCAATGCACGGCTGTTGGGCGGAAAAGGCCAGACGATATCTGCACGCCATCTTTCCGCAGTGCATTTTTTCGACCATCCGCGACCGGGCCGACGGACGTTTCGGCGGCCTGGCGCCCGACTGTTCCCGCGCTGAAAATCTGCACGAACTGTGCGACGCGGTATACCATCAGCGGGCACACTTGGGCGTGGCCTTCGACGGCGACGGCGACCGGTTGGCCCTGGTCGACGATGAAGGGGTCGTATTCAGTTCCGAGGAGGCCGTGTTCACGCTGCTCGAATGTCTCGGCGAGGAACTGCGCGGCGAGCCGTTCGTCCATGACCTGAAATTTTCCGACCGGGTCGCCGAGTTTGCCCGACGGGTCGGGGCCGAACCGCTGGCCGAGCGGAGCGGCCACGCATTCCTCCGCGCGCGGATGTGCGAGACGAACGCCCGCTTCGGGGCCGAGGCCAGCGGGCATTACTTTTTCCGCGAACTGGCCGGCGGCGACGATGCGCTCTATACCGCCTGCCGCCTGATCGCCTGGCTGGCCCACTCTGGACGGACGCTATCCGAAGTCCGCCGCGGCTGCCCGGAAGTCCAGATGACCCCCGATCTCCGCGTGCCGGTGGATCAAGACGAGCAGCAGGAGATTATCGAGCACCTCGGCGCGGCCTGGGACGGCTTCCCACAGATAAAGACCGACGGGGTGCGGATCGACACGCCCGGCGGCTGGGCGCTGGTCCGCCGTTCCGTGACCGAGCCGGTCTTGACGTTCCGTTTCGAGGGACTCGATTGGCACGCCCTGGACGATCTGGTAAAACGCTTTCGTGATACGTTGCCCGAGGAGATCGGCGATGAGTTGTGGCGCCGTTACCGGGCGGCCATGGGCGCAAACAAAAAATAGACCAGAGCGACAATGACGCCATCCGAAAACAACATCAAGCCGAGGCAGGGCAGGGCGGAGGACGACGAGTACGCGCTGCGGATTGAACCTGATTCGCCGCCGGCCGGGCAAAACGCCGGATCGAACCGCGACCTCGGCGATCGGGAGCGGCTGGTCGAGCAGATCGTCGCGGAAGAGGAAGCGGCGCCGCGGTCGGCGGGTGGCGCGACTTTGCGGCGGCTATTCTTCTCTGGAACGTTCGCTTTTCCCTTTGGCCTCGACGTTCTGGCACAGACACTCTCGCTGATGTTTGCCGCTGTTGTCCTGGTGCCCGTGTTCAAAGTGGCGTTGTGGTTTGGAGGCGCAGGGGGCGGGCCGTTCGCCGGCGTGGCAATGGCGGTGGGAAGTATGTTGATGTGTGCCCTCGGGGGAATCTTTCTGCTGGCATGTATCGTGCCGGCATCGGCCTGGGGGTTGACCATCCTCCGCGACACGTCTTACGGCGGCGAGACGATCAAAAGTTGGCCCAACCTGTTGGCCTTCGAGGGGGTTGCCGAATCGGTCTACTTGCTGGCCGGGGCGATTATGGCCGCCGTGCCCGGCTCGATGGCCGTTCCGTTGTGCAACTGGCTTGGAATCCCCGGGGTTTGGGTGGTCGCCGTAAGCGAGTTGTTTTTGTTTCCCGTGTTTCTGCTGTCGATGTTGGAAAACACCACGCCGTTGAATCCCTTCGCGCCGGCTATTTGGCGGAGCGTGTTTTCGCAATGGCGGGCATGGGGTATGTTTTTCGCAATGACGCTGGGGCTGGCGGGCGTAGTCGTGCTGACGGATTTCGGCTCGCGGTTCGCCGGATTGTTTTGGAACGCGATGGCCACGGGTTTATTGCTCGGCGCGGGATGGGTCTTCTATTTCCGCCTGCTGGGTCGGCTGGCGTGGCACTGTTCGCTTAGCTGGGCCGACGAGGAATCGGATGAATCCGCGTGTGAGGAAGACGGGGGACGACTCTCATCGGGAGATGAGACGTGAACCAATCAATGAACATGGTTCCCGAGACGTATTCTTTCTGCCCGCGGTGTGCCGCCCGCGTGGAGATCGGCCGCGTTCAGCTTGGGGCCGACCTGACTTGTCGCGCCTGCGGCCACCAGTTCGCAATCTCGCGCGAGCCGCGGAACCGCGACGAGGTAGGGCAGGGTAGGGGGGAGGGCGATCGGCGCAACGCCCTCGAAAAGAAACCCGTGGAGCGGGAACAATGGGCACGCGAAGCGACCCAACTCGTGCCGCCGCCCGGTTTGCTCTTCTCCGGCGTCTTCGGCTTCCCGTTGCGTTTGGAAAATCTGCCTCACACCTTGGCGCTCGGCTCCGCGGCGGTCGTGCTGATCGGCGCCATCCGGCTGGCCGTTTGGTGCCTGGGCGCGGACAACGAAAACGTGGACGAGTTCATCCGCGTCCTGCTCTGGAACGGGCTGTTGCTGTCCATCACGCTGGGAATGTTCTCCTTGCTGATCTGCGGCTATCTGGCGTCGGCCTACGGCCTGACGGTCCTCCACGACACTTCCCACGGCGCCGAGGCGGTGGAGGTCTGGCCCTGCGTGCTGCTGTTGGAAGACGTCGGCGCGGCGGCGTACGTGGCGAGCGGATTGATCCTGGCCGCGCTGCCGGGGGTGCTTGCCTCCGAGTTGTGGCAATGGCTCGGAGTTCCAAAACCGTGGGGGATCGCCGCCGCCTTGCCGGCGTTCTTTCCCTTGTTCCTGCTTTCCATGCTGGAGAGCCAATCGCCGCTGGGACCGTTTTCGCCGCGGGTATGGCAAAGCGTGCTGTATGGATGGCGCGTTTGGGTGATGTTCTACGCGGTGTCGTTCGCCGTGCTCGGCATCGCCGCCGCGGTGTTTATCGCCCTGACGCGGCATGGCGGATGGACGGTCGGCCTGGTCGCCTCGGGCCTGCTGGCTGCCGTCGTCTGGATCGTCTACTTCCGCCTGTTGGGCCGGCTGGCGTGGTTCTGCTCGGGCCGTTGGGCTAAGGAGCATCCCGTCGAACAATAGCCGGCGGTTATTGATTTTCAATAATCCTGTTTGACGAAAGACAAACGCCCCGCGACTGCGGTCGCGGGGGGCGCGGAATGCCGCAATCCACCACTCCCCCCGCGATCGCAATCGCGGGGTGTTTAAGCGTCTTTCTCATTGCCGATTATCAATACAAACCCCCGCTCGTTTCTGCTACAATAACCTATACTTGTCTGCTTACTCAGAAGGAGCCTCGCATGAACCCGGTCGAATGGTATTACGCCCGAGACAATAAGCAGGTAGGTCCGGTTTCCGCGGTGGATTTGAAGCAGTTGGCCGCCGCCGGACAATTGCGCCCCGACGACCTCGTTTGGCGCGAGGGGATGACCGAATGGTCGGCCGCGCGGAACGTGCGGGGATTGTTCGATGAGTCGGCCGCGCCGGCGGCCACTACACCCGACGCGCCGGCCGGTTCCCCGACGGAAGCCGTCGCTCCGACGCCCGTCGTATCGGTCGCGCCGCAAGTACCCGCCGCGCCGATGCGTCATCCGTTCGACTCGTTGATGGACTGGTTGCGCCCGCGATGCGACGCGGGGCGGGTCGATTCCATCGGCCGGTTCTTCAGGGCCTGCGGCTCATACGGATTGCTTGTGGCGATTGTCCTCAGCGCGGCTTTCAGCGTCATCATGGCCTTTAAGGCCGATCCGCTGGGCAGCCTTCTCTCGGGCGCGATCATGTTGATGGTGCTGGTCATTCTGCAATACGTCGCCGGAAAATTCTGCGACGCCCTGGACCGGCTCAACGCGGCCACCGCCGGCAGCCTGCCCTCGACCCTGTTTCCCGACGGCCTGGCGCTGTTGAGCAAGGCGTTGGGCGTGGCCGTGCTGCTTTCGTCGATTATCGCGGCCGTACAGATTTCGGCCTATGCAACGCTCCCGTTCGGGATCGCGGCGTTTCTGGTTCTCTGCTATCTGTCCTTGGTGGCGATGAATCCGGCAATGCTGAACTTTTCGATCGGCGCCCAGTCCGGCGCCGGCGAGGAAGCAATCGGAGTCGTCACGTTTTTGTTCAAAGCTCTGATGCGCCTCGTGCCGGTGGCGTTCGGCACGGGCGTGGTCTGCGGCACGCTGTTGCTGGGCTTCGCCTGCTATCTGCCGTTCTCCGGCGAGGGAGGGCTTTCTGTTGCCGTTGCCCAGTTCACCTGGAATATGGCCGCATACAGCCTGATATTATCGGCCTTATTGCCGCCGGCCGCCTACTTGATCTTCCTGCTCTACTACCTCTTGCACGACCTCTGCCGCGCGATCCTGGTGTTGCCGTCGAAGCTCGATACGCCGGCCGGCAAGGACCAGAAGGAAAGCAACGACCAGTAGGGCGAGAAAAGAACCGCGTTTCGTTTGTTGTTCCCCTAAAGTGAATTTTTTGAGTCTGACCCCGACCTCCCTAGTTCGACTGTTTTAGATTTGTCTTTTGTTTAAGTTTAATGGAGGTAGGCGGTTACGTTGTTTCCAGTGGTACAGGCGGGCAAGCTCGTTTCGCCTTAGTCGCTTTTCGCATTCGGCGACCAAGCGTGAGGGAGTATCGCAT
>JAUWNG010000156.1 GCA_030612765.1 Planctomycetota bacterium | reverse complement strand
TTGAAAAAGGGTGCCACTGCTGGCTTGCCCAGCAGTGCGGGGAGAAACACCCGGGAAAACACTGCTGGACAAGCCAGCAGTGGCACCCGAACTCTCGGAAACCGACTTTTTCAACGGGCCGGTAGAACGCGCTTCTGCACGGGGAGAAAAAGGTGTCACCCAGCAAAAATGGGGAAAACAGGCGGAGGGGCTACTCTTCCTTCTCGTCGACTTTTGCTTCGCCGTAGATCTCGGGGCGGGCGCGGTCGCGGCGGTTGCTCGAACGGCAGACAAACAACAAGCCCAACGTCGTGCCGAGAATCACCAGGCCGTAGGCCATTACGTATGCACCGCCGCCGGTGGTGCTGCTCTCTTTCTCGGCTTGCTTGGCCGCTTGGGCCAATGCGAACCCGTGAATCGACAGCCAGCCGAACAGACAGAACAAGGCGGTTTTCAACGCTTGCCAACGAAAACGCGGAAATTTCATGATCGGACTCCTTGCATGGAAGACGTCATTATACCCTCGCGCGGATCGGCCGGCAACTTCCACAATAATATATTGGGAAGCGGAATTCTCGCGGTTTAAGCCCACTGGTGGCCGGGGACTGGTCCATTTTTCGGCGAAAAAACGCATTTTGCCGACGAACCGTTGGCCAAAAACATGGACCTGTCCCCTTCCCGCAGCGCTTCTTTCATTCATAATTCATCATTCATAATTCATCATTCCTACAGATTCACGCCAAGATTTCCTTGCTGACTCCGCCGGGCGTCTCGCGGACGTAGCGCGGCACGGCGTAGCCTGGCAGCCGGGCGCGAAGCTCGGCCACGAGCGCCGCCCCGGCCGCCACGGGGGCCTCGAAATGGGCCGCCCCAGCCACCGGATCGAGTTGATGCAAATAATATGGGATGACACGCAAATCGACGAGCCGCTCGCAAAGCTCGGCCAACACGTCGGCCCGATCGTTTACTCCCCGCAACAACACCGATTGGCTCAGCAGCGGAACGCCGGAGTCGATCAGCCGCTCGAACGCCCGGGCAACTTCCTCGTCGATCTCGGCCGGATGGTTCACATGAACCACCATTATGGTTGACAGCCGAGTGCCACGGATCGAGTCGATCAACTCGTCGGTCACGCGCCGCGGGACCATCACCGGCAGCCGAGTATGAATCCTCAGCCGGCGCAAGTGGGGGATTTCGGCCAGCCGCTCGATCAATCCGGCCAGTTCTCGATCCGACAGCATCAGCGGGTCGCCGCCGCTGAGGATAATCTCATGGATCGAGCGATCGGCGGCAACCGTTCGCAAGACGGAATCGACATTGTCTGCTTGTGCATCTTCCGAAAAATATCCGGTGCCTCGAAACGCCTCCCCATTGCACTCACCTCGAAACGCCCCCCCATTGCACTCGCCTCGAAACGCCCCCCCATTGCAATGGGGGGTGGTGGACGGGAAACGTGTATTCTCCGCTCCGCCGACCGGCTCTGAGTTGAACGAAAAATGTCGCCGGAAGCAGAACCGGCAATGGACGGCGCAAGCCCCAGTTGTTACCATCAGGATTCGGCCTTGGTACTTCCGTAGCAGACCGGGGCCACAACGGGCATGGGCCTCGCCGAGCGGATCGGCCGAGTAGCCGGGCACCGTCGCAAGTTCGGCCGCCCGGGGCAAGACCTGCAACAACAGCGGGTCGGCCGGATCGCCGCGACAAATGCGAGACAAATACGGACGCGGAACCAACAGCGGCCACTGACCGGTCGCCGTCGCGGCCTCGGCCCCCAACGCGGGGTCCAAGTCCAACAGCCGACACAACTCGGCCGGGTCGCGGATCGCCTCGTCCAGGGCCGATTGCCAATCGGTCCGATACGATAGTGTGTTGCGCGGTCCGCCATTTAGAATACAACTCGCCATAAGGGCGAATCCTACCATAACCAACAATCTTCAGAAAGTGAAACGGAAAGAACAGTCGTGGCCAACTACAGCACCAGCGATTTTCGCAAGGGATTGAAGGTCCAATTGGACGGCGATCCGTACATCATGTTCGAGTGCAATTTCGTCAAGCCGGGCAAAGGCCAGGCCCTCTACAAGTGCAAGCTGCGGAACCTGCTCCGCGGCACAGTGCTCGACCGCACCTACAAGAGCGGCGATTCGCTCGAAGCCGCCGAGATCGAGGAAATCCAGGCCCAGTTCCTCTACCGCCAGCAGAACCAGTTTGTGTTCATGGAAAACGAGACCTACGAACAATACGAGCTATCGGCCGAGCAAGTCGACGACGCCTGGAAATACTTGAAGGAGGGGATGTCCTGCGACATCGTACTGTACAACAACCATCCGATCAGCATGACTCCGCCCAACCACGTCGTGCTGCGGGTTGAATACTGCGAGCCGGGCGCGAAAGGCAACACGGCGACCAACGTCTCCAAGCCCTGCAAGGTCGATACCGGGGCCGAGTTCCCATGCCCCGCCTTTGTCAACATCGGCGATCTCGTAAGAATCGACACCCGCACCGGCGCGTACATCGAGCGGGTGAAGGAATAGGGGCGAGGGGTGGGCGGTTTACCGCACACTGATCTTGAACAACCGCTTGCGGTTTCGCATCGGGATTCCGAGCCGATGACCAATTCCAGCACAGATGACTTTCGCCCCACGGCTAATTGGTCCAATCTTCGCTTGCGGGCGGACATGCTCCGTCGATTGCGTGAGTTCTTCGACTCCCGCGGTTTTCTGGAAGTCGAAACGCCGATCCTCTCGGCCGATACGGTGATCGACCGGCACCTCGATCCGTTTTACACAGCTATTCCCCCTTTCCCTTTGGGAGAGGGGCCGGGCCGCACAGCCATCTCCCCTCTCCCTTTGGGAGAGGGGCCGGGGGTGAGGGCGAATGGCAGTGGTCAGTGGCCAGTGATCAGTGGCCAGAGCGAAGCCACGAGCGGTAAATCCCCCGCCCCCGATCCCCAGCCCCCAGTCCCCCGGCTCTGGCTGCAAACCTCGCCCGAGTTCCACATGAAGCGGATGCTGGCCGACGGCGCCGGGGCGATCTATCAGGTCGCCCGCGTCTTTCGCCAAGACGAACTCGGCCCGTTGCATAACCCCGAGTTTACGCTGGTCGAGTGGTATCAGCCGGGCGACGGGTTGGACGAGGGAATGAAGTTGACCGGCGAACTTTGCGAGGCGATGCTCGAGCGCGGTCCGGCCGAGCGGATGAGCTACCGCGAGGCGTTCGAGCGATACGTGGGGCTTGATCCGCACACGGCCGACGTGGCGGCGCTGACGGCGGCGGTCGAAAAGTGCGGCATCCAACCGCCGGCCACTCTTGCACGGGAAGACCGCGACGGATGGCTCGATCTGCTGATGGTAGAGCGTGTGCAACCGCATCTGGGGTTCGAGCGACCGGTGTTGCTTTTCGATTATCCGGCCAGCCAGGCGGCGTTGGCCCGCGTGAGGCCGGACGATCCGCCCGTGGCCGAGCGGTTCGAGTTGTTCGTCGCCGGAGTGGAATTGGCAAACGGCTATCACGAACTGCTCGATCCCGACGAACTGCGGATGCGAAACTCGCGGACCAACGCCCAACGCGTCGCCGATGGCAAGCCGCCCTTGCCGGAAGAGAACCGGCTGCTTGCGGCGATGCGGTCCGGTCTGCCGTCGTCGGTCGGCGTGGCGCTGGGATTCGACCGGCTGGTGATGCTGGCCGCCGGGGCAAACAATATCGCCGAGGTTATGGCGTTCCCGTTCGATCGGGCGTAGAATGACCGCCGTTGATGTTTAGCCCCAGCGTCCACGCCGGGAAAGTAGCGCCCGGAGCTATCTCATGCAAACCATCCGCGTCAATCTTGCCGAGCGGAGCTACGACATAGACATTGGGGTCGGAAATCTCGCTGGGCTGGGACGATTCTTGATTGAGAGGGCAAAAACAACCCACGTCGTTCTGATTACCGACGAAAACGTCCACAATCTCCACGCCATGCGGGCGGCCGAACACCTCGGCGAGCAGGACATCGAGGTCGATGTGATCGTCGTCCCGCCGGGCGAGCAGAGTAAGTCGCCCGAGGTGGCCCTAAGTCTATGGCAGGGATTGCTCGATCTAGGCGCCGACCGTCGGACAGTCGTCGCGGCCGTCGGCGGCGGGGTCGTCGGCGATCTGGCCGGATTCGTCGCCGCCACGTTCGCCCGCGGACTCCGCTTCATGCAAGTGCCCACTTCGCTGCTGGCCCAGGTGGACAGCTCCGTCGGCGGCAAGGTGGGTATCAATCTGCCGGAGGCGAAAAACATCGTCGGCGCGTTCCACCAGCCGATCGGCGTACTCGTGGACATTGCCACGCTCTCAACGCTGCCCGACCGGGAATACCGCGCGGGCCTGGCGGAGGTGGTCAAGTACGGCGCGGCGCTCGACGCCGAGTTTTTCGGTTTCCTGGAGAAAAACGCCGCCGCGATTGTCGAACGCAATGAAGAAGCGCTGGTCTCCGTGGTCGCCCGCTGCTGCCGGTTGAAGGCCGAGGTGGTCGAGCGCGACGAGCGGGAAGAGACTGGGCAGCGCGCCGTGTTGAACTTCGGCCACACGTTCGGCCACGCCTTCGAGACGCTTTCGTGGCAGATGAGGGGCGAAGGGCGAGGGGCGAGGGACGAGGGGGAAGTAGCGGCCGGTAAATCAAAAAGCTCCAATCTCAAATCCCTCGCCCCTCGTCCCTCGCCCCTCGTCCCTTTGTTCCACGGCGAGGCGGTGGCCGTCGGCATGGTCTGCGCCGCGCGGCTGGCCGAGCGGTTGGATCGCGTCGATGCCTCGTTCGCCGGCCGGCTCCACGCGCTCCTACAAACCTTTGGCCTGCCGGTGGAACCGCCAAAATTCGATCCCCAGCATATTCTCGACACCATGATGCACGACAAGAAGGTCCAAGACGGCCGGCTCCGCTTCGTACTGCCAAGCCGGTTGGGATATGTGGAATTGGTCGAAGATGTCGCTCCGGTCGAGGTTCAAGCTGCGATGGAAGGAAATACACGTATTTAGCCCCGGGTGAATACACCCGGAGCAAGCGGTTTTGCGCGGTCAACCCCGCCCGCCGTGTATTCACAGAGGCGAACAGTCCGTTGAAAAAGGGTGCCACTGCTGGCTTGTCCAGCAGTGCATGGGGAAAACTCCCGGAAAAACACTGCTGGACAAGCCAGCAGTGGCACCCAAACTCCCATATCCGACTTTTTCAACGGAGGGCTAAACGAATGATTTCAGAATACGTTCCTACCGCGGAGGACTCCATGCCAGACGATCTGGTCGATACGCTACGGCTCTCGATGATCTCCGGCGTGGGACCGCGGACGCGCAAGGCGCTGCTGGAGCGGTTCGGATCGGCCCGAGCCGTGCTGGCCGCCGCGCCCGGCAAGTTGCAGGAGGTCCAGGGCGTCGGGCCAAAGCTGGTGCGGAAGATCACCAATGCCGACCACGAGATCGACGTGAGGGCGGAAATCGAGTTGTGCCGGCAACGCGACATCGACATCCTCGTCGAGACCGATCCGACCTATCCGCGTTCCTTGCGCGAGATACACGATCCGCCGGGCGTGCTCTTCGTCCGCGGCAAGTTGAAACCGGACGACGCCCTGGCGATCGGCATCGTCGGCACACGGCACGGAACGCAATACGGCCTGCGGATGGCCGAACGGCTGGCCGGCTCGCTGGCCCGCGCGGGCTTGACCGTCATCAGCGGTCTGGCTCGTGGTATCGACGCCGCCGCCCATCGCGGCGCGTTGGCCGTCGGCGGTCGGACCATCGCCGTGATGGCCACCGGTGTGCTGAACATCTACCCGCCGGAACACGACAAGCTGGCCGCGGAGGTAACTGTTCATGGAGCGCTGGTGAGCGAATCGCCGGCCGGCGGCGAACCATTGGCCGGGATGTTCCCGCAGCGAAACCGCCTGATCAGCGGCATGTCGTTGGGGGTGATCGTGGTCGAGGCGCCCGAGCGGAGCGGGGCGCTGATTACCGCCCGACACGCGATGGAACAGGGGCGCGAGGTGTTCGCCATGCCGGGCAACGTCGATAGCCGCGCGTCGCGCGGCTGCCACCGGCTGATCCGCGACGGGGCGAAGCTGGTCGAATCGGCCGACGACGTATTGGAAGAGCTAGGCCCGTTGGTCGAGGCCGCCCCGCGCGACGACGGTCGGGCGATCCACCATCCGGCGGAACTGCTGTTGAACGAGCAGGAGCAGCAAGTCCTCTCGGCGGTCGGCGGCGAGGCCACCCCGATCGACCAAATCATCTCCGATACCGGCCTGCCCGTCCCGCAGGTGCTTTCGACCATCAGCGTATTGGAGATGCGACGTTTGATCCGGCGTCTGAGCGGCACGATGGTCGTCCGGCCGTGATGGCCCGAAGAACAAACAGCACTCCTGGGGGGAAGCGGCAGGAAATCTTGCTGGAAATGGGCGGTTTTGCAGATTTTCCGCAAGAATGGCATGTTCGCAGCCGAAAATCGAGCTAGAATGGAGTGGATGCAGGAAACTCTCGGCCCCAAACGGTGCTTCCGATGCTAATCAGCTTTTCGGTCGAAAACTACCGCTCGTTTGCCGACGAACAAACTCTTTCCCTCGAAGCAGTCAAGGATAATACTTACCCTGAGCATGTGGTCAGCCGCGGCACGTTCTCGTTGCTGAAATCCATTGCCGTCTACGGCTCAAATGCCTCCGGCAAGAGCAATTTACTCAGGGCGTTCGACTTCATGGAAAAGTTTATTAGGGCCTCGGCAACCAGTATGAGTCTTGGCGATCCGATCCGAGGCGCTAACTGCTTTCGCCTGGACAAGGCCCGAGCCAAGAAGCCATGCTCATTCGATATTCGTCTCCTGCTCGGCGGGACGGACTATGAATATGGATTTTCTGTGACCGAAGAACGTGTCCATGATGAGTGGCTTTACGTGAAGCGAGAAGGTGCTAAGTCAACAAACCCACTCACGCGCCAATTTGACCCATCCACCGGGAAAACAGACTGGAAACTGCGGGGTGAATTGAAGGGTGCCCACGACCTCATCAAAAAGACCCGCGACAATGGACTTTTCCTTTCTCGCGCGGCCGAAATGAACGTCGATTGCGTTAAAGACCTTTTCCTCTGGTTCAAGAAACGCCTCTGGTGTTTCAATCTCGCATCACTCCCCGAAAACTTGATGCAGCAAACAGCTCGCCGAATTGAGAAGGACGCCACTTTTTGTGCTCGTGTCGAAAGGTTGGTTCACGACGCTGATTTCGGAATTGACAGATTGTCCGCAAGAAGGGATCCTATTGACCTCTCTAACGAAGATACGCCAAAAGAACTGCGTACGTTTATGCAAGGTCTTGAAGATCTTAAATCTTACTTCAAGTCGAACCTGCCCCCTGGTGAAGTTGGCGACGAAGATTCCTGGGACAGATATGAAGTACAAACGCTCCACAGACTTTCCGTTTCAGAGGATACCGTTGCGTTTTCGCTCAAAAAAGACGAATCAAACGGCACGCAAAGATTCTTCGGAATCATTGGACCGATTCTCAATGCACTCGATCAAGGAGACGTTCTGGTCGTGGATGAGTTGGATTGCAGCATGCATCCGCGGTTGACCCGCAAGCTGGTGGAGATGTTCCATAGCGAAGAGGCCAATCCGAATGGGGCGCAGTTGATCTTCGCCACGCACGACACCAACTTGATGACGCCTTCGCTGTTTCGTCGCGATCAGATATGGATCACCGAAAAGGCGAACAACGGCGGCACCGAGCTTTTCTCGCTTTCCGATATTGAATCGAAGAAACGCCCGCGAAAAGAGGAGCCGTTTGAAAAGCGATATCTGGAGGGCCGCTACGGCGGAGTTCCCAGCTTTGGCCCCGCGCTCGAGGATTTGTGACGCCCAATGCCACGATCACACTCCAGTAAAAGACAGTCCGGCTCGTCCCGGCGGCACGGCCCAAGCCGACCGCAAAAAACGACCGTGTTGATCGTCTGCGAGGGCAAAGAGACCGAGCCGAACTACTTCGATCAACTGAAAAAGGGATGAACCGACACGGCGGCATTTCGACATTACAGTGAAACGAGGCAAGGGCGGCTCCCGACAACAGATCGCTCAATTTGCAGTCGATCGCAAGAATGATATCGACACGAACTTCGATCAAGTTTGGTGCGTCATGGACACCGAAGGCCCCGAAGAACTGGATGCGACGCGACGGGCGTTGGAATTGCTCAAAGACAATTCAATTGCACCCGCTTTATCCAATCCTGCCTTTGAGGTATGGATATTGGCCCATTTCGAGAAGACGGGAACAGGATTCCTGAATTGCGATCAGGTCATCGCGAGATTGAACGGGCCTTGGAAAAACCACTTTTCGGCGGAGTACGACAAGGCGGATCGACGCATCTACCAACGACTCTCAACCTTCACCGATCTGGCGATTGAGAACGCAAAATGGGTGCATGAAAACCATCATGATGGCCTCGGAAAGTGCATCATCGAGTGCAACTCGGCGACCGACGTATACCGTCTGGTTGGCGGGCTGCGAGCGCCATTCGATTAGATACCTCCCACTCATCGCAGTTCTATGCGAGAGATTACGACGTTGAGCAATGTGAAGATGCGTCGTTTGATCCGGCGTCTGAGCGGCACGATGGTCGCCCGGCCGTAAGCTCCGTTCTTAATACTTCAAGTCGAACACGATGCCTTCTTGTAGGCCTTTGGCGTCGAGGGCGATTTCCTGGCCGAAGATCGTCTTGGTGTTGTACTTGGCGGGGATTTTCTCGCCGGCTTTGGTGATCTCCACGCGGTATAATCCGGGGGCAACACCCGGCGGAAGAGTGTCCGGCAAACAGATCATCGCCATGCCGTTTTGGTCCGTCTTTCCCGTGGCGGTTTTGAGAGTTTCGCCGAGAAACTTTTCGGGCACGAACTTCACTTCCGCCCCCTCCAAGGGTTTACCGTTGTGGACCACTCTGCAACTCATTGACATCCGGCCGAGTCTGGACTTCTGCCAAGCGTGGACTCGATCGGTGATTTCCTTGGCGGTAATCCCGCCGTCGCCGTCGGCATCGACATTTTCGATGGCTGCTTTCAGGCCCGGGCATTTGTCCAGTTCCGCCCCGCTGATTTTGCGGTCCTTATTGGCGTCGAATTGCTCGATGGCCCTGAAGCCTGCTGAAAACCCGTTGATCTCGGGCGGATAAAAGCGGGTGGGCTTTTTCACTTCCGGCAGATTCTTGCCGGCGGTCAGTGTGGGGAATAGAAGCACAACAAACAACAAACACGGACTGATTACTTCGACTGTTTTAGATTTGTCTTTTGTTTAAGTTTAATGGAGGTAGGCGGTTACGTTGTTTCCAGTGGTACAGGCGGGCAAGCTCGTTTCGCCTTAGTCGCTTTTCGCATTCGGCGACCAAGCGTGAGGGAGTATCGCATC